>VGHO01000049.1 GCA_016868175.1 Betaproteobacteria bacterium | reverse complement strand
CTCGGGTCGGGTGTAGTGCGCGTGGTCGAGCAACCCGGTCGCGAAGGAGTCCTGGGGTGCCGACTCTTCGGCGTTGAGCACGCCCGGGATCCAGCGGACAACGGCGTCGATCAGCAGCATCGCGGGGAGTTCGCCCCCGGAGACCACAAAGTCAGCCACGCAGAGCTCCGCGTCGATCAGGGTGTCGGTAAAGCGCTGGTCAATCCCTTCATAGCGACCCGCCACCAGCGTGACTGCGGAAAGTTGGCCGAGTTGCAGAACATCCGCGTGCCTGGCAGGTTTACCCCCAGGCGACAGCAAGACGCGGTGCTGCCGGCGACCACTTTTCGCCTCGATGGCCTCCACGCAGGCCTTGAGTGGAGCAGCTTCCATCACCATCCCAGGGCCCCCGCCAAAGGGCCGATCATCGAGGCGACCGCCCGCCCGGCTGGCAAAGTCGCGCGGATTCCAGCGATGCAATTCCCAGAGCCCCTGCTGCAGTGCCCGGCCGGTCACGCCGTGCCCGGCGATGGCATCGAACATCGCGGGAAAGAGCGTGACGACATCAAAGCGCATCAGCGCGACCTGCGCAGTGGCAGGGCGCGTCCCTCGGCCAATCTGCAGGCCGTCGGAGGCGGCCGTGCTGCCGATCGCCCCACCATCAGGACCAGTCCCGTTGCCAATCCACGTGGATGCGGGTCGCTTCGAGGTCAACCCGGTCGACGAAATGCTTCACGAAAGGGATCAGGAGCAGCTTTGGCGCACATGCGGCCTCTGCGGGCGCGTCGCTCAACCTGGCTGCAGACAAATCTTCTCGCGGCGGGGCTGCGGCCAAATCTCCTCGCAGCGGGGCTACGGCCAAATCTTCTCGCGAAGGGGCTAAGGCCAAAACTTCTGTGGATGCTGTGTGCACCGGTTTGATCGTCGATGGGGTTTCAGGGTCCGCTTTCCAGCGCACGCACAGGAGTGGGTGAGCACCATGGTCTTCGAGCTTTTCAACCCTGCCGAGCGTCTCGCCCGCGCGGTTCACCACCTCGCAGCCGATCAGGTCGACCCAGTAGTACTCGCCCCGCGGAGTACGCGGAAAGTCGCTGCGCCGTACAAGGATCTCGCGGCCCTTGAGTTCGAGCGCCTTGTCGCGGTTGTTGACACCTTCAGGCAGCGCAAGCCAGCAACCGGCATGCGGGCGCAGTTTGAGAATCTGAAGATCCTGCGTTTCGGGCACGCGGCGCGCGCTGCTGCGACCGGGATGTGCTGCAACCCGCCAGGTACGCGCCTTGCCGAGTACAGTGGCCTTGGAGTCACCGTAGGCTCGCACCCTGATCCAACCTTCGAGGCCCCAGGGCTCTACCACGCACGCAACTGCGATCCAGGGCTGCGGGTTGACCGCTTCCTTCAAGGATCGGTGTGGCGGGCAGCCAGAGGTGCAGGGTCAGGCGGCGGCCGCCGCAACCTGACCGGCCTTGTAGCTGCGCAGCAAGCGCTCAACGGCCGGGCTCAGGTCGGCTCCGTGTTGCGTCCAGTGATCGAGGCGATCCAGGGCAATGCTCAGGCGGGTCTCCTTGCCGGCGGCAATCGGGTTGTAGAAGCCGATGCGCTCGATAAACGCGCCATCCCGCCGGTTGCGCTTGTGGGTAGCCACGATGCTGTAGAAAGGGCGCTTCTTTGCGCCCGCCCGGGAAAGTCGAATCACTACCATGGAGCGTCCTCACGACACATTGATGAAAAGGCTAACCTATCAGTATAACTGCTGGTTGTCTGCAGTGCCCTCGGCGGCGACTCAGCGACCCTTTGATCCGGCGATCCGGCGATCCGGTGACCCGGCGGCCCGGCGACCCGGCGGCTCAGCGGCCCTTCGCCTCGGTGACCCGCCAACCCAGAGCCGTATGGGTCCGCCCATGCGCTGTATACTTCAGGGCTTTGTGCGCAAAGCAGCCGACGGGTTTGTTTGCTGCGTTCGGGAAGCGTGGCTCCGTTTCTCGTGCCGCTCAACTTCAACGGCCCGCCGCAGGGAAAGACCGGAGAACAGGATGGATCTGATCAGACAACTGGAACAGGAAGAAGTCAGCCGCCTTGGCAAGACGATTCCTGCGTTCGCTCCGGGCGACACCGTGATCGTGAATGTGAACGTTGTGGAGGGCAACCGCAAGCGCGTTCAGGCCTACGAGGGCGTGGTGATTGCCAAGCGGAATCGGGGCCTGAATTCCTCGTTCATCGTCCGCAAGATTTCTTCCGGCGAAGGGGTGGAGCGGACTTTTCAGACCTATTCGCCGCTCATCGCGTCGATCGAGGTAAAGCGCCGCGGCGATGTACGTCGGGCGAAGCTTTATTACCTGCGCGAGCGCTCGGGCAAGTCGGCGCGCATCAAGGAAAAGCTTCCCGGGCGCGCGCCTGCGCCGAAGGCTGCGGTCTGACCGGTTCCGATGGCCGAGGCCGGAGCAGCGAGGTCTCGTCCCAGGATCAGTGACCCGCGTGCAGTGCCCAGTGAGGTCGCGCGCGACGATCTTCCGGCACTTGAACCGCACAAGCTCTCCCCGCAGCGGTGGCGCGAGATCTTTGCCTCGAGGCGAAGCTGGAAACCGGAGTTGCATGGCGATCGCACACGCTGGGTTGAGGGGCCGGTGCGGGATGCGGCGGTGTTGCTTGCGCTCACCTGCGCAGGCGGAGTTCTGCTCACCCAACGCACCTCCGGACTTCGCCACCATGCGGGACAGGTTGCGTTTCCGGGCGGAAGGGTCGAAGCCTCGGATGCAACCGTCGCCACCGCAGCGCTGCGTGAGGCGCACGAGGAGATCGGTCTCGGCCCGGACCGGGTCGAGATACTCGGAGAACTACCCGAGTACCTCACGGGGTCGGGATTCAGGATTCGCCCTGTGGTGGGGCTCCTGCGCGATCCAATCGACCTGCGCCAGCATCTGCAACCCGATCCGCGCGAGGTGGCCGCAGTCTTCGAAACCCCGCTCGCGTTCATTTTCGATCCCGGCAATCACCGCAGGCATCACTGGCTTGCAGACGAAGGACCCCGGATCTTCTATTCGATGCCGTGGGACTGCGCAGATCCACGCCAATACATCACGCTCGATGCGGCGGACAGCATCACGGCTCGCGGAGGCGAGGCCCTGCGGGTTGCCGGATCGCGCCAGTTCATGATCTGGGGGGCCACTGCGGCGTTACTGCGCAACTTCTATCATCTGGTGTATGCGCACCGCGAGCTGATCGACCCGGCACGCTGAGGCACAATCGTCGCCATGGGATTTCTGGCGCTTGTTTTCGCGCTGCTGATCGATCAGGGGCGCAACCTGAGGGTACGGGTCTGGATCGGCCTGCAACTTGAACAGCTCGCCGATCGGCTGCGGCGCCTGAGCGACATCGGGGGCGAACGCGACGGCTGGAAGGCCTGGGGACTGATGATGCTGGCCGCTGCGGGCGTGGCCATCGGGCTCGACATGCTTGCGGTGAAGCTGCATCTGCTCTTGCAGTTTGCCTTGCACGTGGCGGTGCTCTACCTCTTCGTTGGATTCCGCCGTTTCAGCGCGCCGTTTTCGGCAATCCAGCGCGCTTTCGCCGAGGGCGATGCAAGCCGTGCCTTCGTGATCCTCCAGGCCTGGCTCGACGGCCGCGACCTCGACGATGCGCCGTCGCTGGCGTCGGGATCGCAGGCGGAGGAAATCGACTCGAGCGCGGTGTGCCGCCAGGCGATCGACCATGCGCTGGGATCGCAGGCGGAGGAAATCGACTCGAGCGCGGTGTGCCGCCAGGCGATCGACCATGCGCTGATCGCGTCACACCGCAACGTCTTCGGCCCCCTGATTGCCTACATTCTCTTGCCAGGCATCCTCGGACCTGTCCTCTACAGGGTGGCCGAGGTCATGCTTCAGCGCTGGCGCCTGCCCTCGGATGCAGCGAGTTCCGAGCGTCTTTCGATTGAACACTCCGAGCGGCACGCGCTTGCAGCCCAGCAGGGGTTTCGATGGCTGGACTGGATCCCGGTGCGCCTCAACGCTGCTGGACTCACGGTGGTGGGCAATTTCGAGGATGCGGTGTTTTGCTGGCGTGGCGCAGTTGCAGCGTCGGCCGCTGGCGCAGCATCAGGAGCGGGATTGTCGGGCTCGGCCACCATGACTTCGGGGGAGCGGACTTCGGCGCGGTCAGCAAACACCGACGAGTCCCGGGCAATCCTGATCGCCACTGCGAGCGGAGCGCTTGGCCTGCGGCTCGCCGATCCGGTCCTTGAGGGGCAGTGGGTGAGCGAGGGGTTCGAGTGGCAGGGGGCTGCGGCGGATCCTTCGGGACTGCGCAGCGCCGTAGGTCTCGTGTGGCGCAACGCGGTGCTCTGGGTGAGTCTCTTCGCACTCCTCACGATGGCGGGTTGGCTCGGCCGCTAACGGCAAGACTTCATCGGCGCAGGACTCGTTCCTGTTCCTCCACGAGTTCCTCCCAGATGCGCATCCGTTGCGCGTCCACTTCGCCACGGTCGACTGCGGTGCGGATCGCACAGTCGGGCTCGCCGAGGTGGCGGCAGTTGTGAAAGCGGCACCCTCCCAGGCGCTCCTTCCATTCGGGCAGCGCGTGCGCAATCTCCGACAGGGTCAAGTGGGCAAGGCCGAATTGCTGAAAGCCGGGCGAATCAATGATCCGTGAGCCGGGTACTGCGGGGCTGTCGAGCGCAAAGGAGCGGCTGAAGGTGGTGGTGTGTTTGCCCGACTGCAGTGCGAGCGACCATTGCTGGGTCCGCAGCGCTGCATCGGCCACCAGGCGGTTGATCAGTGTGGACTTGCCCATGCCGGATTGGCCCAGCAGCAAGGTGGTGCGTCCCTGCAAGGCCGCAAACCAGTCGCTGCGATGCATGGCCTCCGGGCTGTCGTAACGCGCGGAAAGCTCAAAGACCTTCAACCCGAGCCTCCGATACACCGCGAGCCTCGGGTGGAGTACCCGCGTGCTTTCCGCCCTGTCGGCCTTGTTGGCGAGCCACAGCAGGGGTATGCGGGCGCTGGCAGCGGCGCACAGCACACGCACCGCGAGTTGCTCGGAGAAGGGTGGCTCGGCCGCGAGCACATAGGCGATCTGGTCGATGTTGGCGGCGAGGGTCTTGCTGCGTGTCGCGTCGCTGCGCAGCATGAGGTTTCGGCGCGGATGGAGTGCCTCGATCACCGCCTGACCGATGCCGCTTGGCTGGGCTTCCACTTCGTCGCCCACGCATAAATCGTGCCGACGTCCCCGGGTGAGCGCAATGCGCTCGCGTGTTTCTCCCTCGATCGCCACTGCATGGTGCCTGCCGTGGCTTGCAAGGATCCGTGCCCTCACGGGCCAGACGCGGTGCTGCGCTTCAGGCTTCGGCGCCGGCCTGCTGCTCTGGAGGTCATCAGGGCGTGCTGGCGAGCGCTCGCAAGCGCGCAATCCGGATCGGCGCTGGCGGGTGTGAATCGTAGATTGCCGAGTGGAGTGGGTCAGGTGTGAGCGTTGCCGCGTTGTCCTTGTACATTTTCACCAGCGCCGAGATCAGATCGGCGGCTTGCGTTTGTTGCGCGGCGTAGGCGTCAGCTTCGAACTCGTGCCGGCGCGACCACCAACTCATCAGCGGCTGCAGCGGGAAGAGAAAGGTTGGGAGCGCCAGCGTAAAGAGGATCAGCGCGCAGGCGGCCTGCGAGCCCGGCAGCGGCACCAGGCCAAGGCCCCGATAGAACCACGGTTGCTCCATCACCCAGCCGAGCAGGGCGAGGGCGGCCAGGCTCATCACTGCGCTCACCAGCATGCGCTGCAGGATGTGTCGATGCCTGAAATGACCGAGTTCATGCGCGAGGACCGCTTCGATTTCGCTCGCACCAAGTTGGCTCATCAGCGTGTCGAAGAAGACGATCCGCTTGGCGCGGCCCATCCCGGTGAAGTAGGCGTTGCCATGTGCGGATCGGCGGCTGCCATCCATCACGAAGAGGCCCTGGCTCGAGAATCCGCAACGGCGAAGAAGTGCCTCCACGCGGTCACGCAGGGGACCGTCTTGGAGCGGCTCGAAGCGGTTGAACAGAGGCGCAATGAGCGTGGGCCAGAGCACCATCACAACGAGCTGGAAACCGATCCAAGCAGCCCATGCCGCGATCCACCAGTGCTCGGCAGTGCGGTCCATCAGCCACAGCACCAGCACCAGGAAGGGTATGCCGAGCGCTGCGCCCACCAGAACGCCCTTGATCCCGTCGGAGATCCACAAGCGCAACGACATACGGTTGAAGCCGAAGCGGGCGTCGACCCGGAAGTGCCGCCACCAGGAAAACGGCAGATCGAGCAGGGAGCCCAGCGCAACCACCACGAGAATCAGACTCACCTGATAGTCGAGCCCTGGGCCCGGCATCTCCTGCGGAAAGGCGGTTGCCCAGACGGTTCCGAGTGCTGACTGGATCCAGGCAAGACCACCTCCAACGGTCAGAAGGAGTAGCCACAGGGTATGCACCAGTAACTCGCTGACCGCCAGTCCGATCTTGGCACGCGTATAGTCGGCTGCCCGCTGATGGCTCTCCAGACTGATGGTGTGCCGGAATGCGTCGGGCACTGCGCCCCGATGACGTACGACATGCCGAAGGTGACGCAAGGCGAGCAACATGCGCAGGCTGAACTGCGTTGCGAGCAGCGCGAGAAAGGCCAGTGTGAACTGGAAGGTACTCATCGGGGACGATCCGAGGCGTGAAATCAATCTCCATCGTAGCGCGAAGCTTGCGGGTTGGACGATGCCAGGGGTTCTTGATCGAAAGGTTGACCGAAGATGATTGCTGACCCGCACATGCCGAGCGGCGCAAACAACGGGGCTGCCCCAACTGGCACACCCAGCCCAGCCGGCCTTAGCAGCGCAGCCGGCCTTAGCAGCGCAGCCGGCCCGACCAGCCCAGCCGGCCCGAGCAGCCCAGCCGGCCCGGCAAACGCCGCCGCCCTGTCGCGGCCCGATGAAACCCGTCTCGTCTGGCTTGACATGGAAATGAGCGGACTGCGGCCCGAAGTGGACCGGATCCTCGAGGTGGCCGTGGTGATCACCGACAGCAACCTCGAGCGCCTTGCCGAGAGCGAAGCCCTCGCGCTCCGGCAGCCCGACCTGGTGCTCGACGGCATGGACGCCTGGAACAAGGGCACTCACGGCAAGAGCGGCCTGATCGCGAGGGTGCGTGCGAGCCGCTGGAAC
The DNA here is from genome assembly GCA_016868175.1 of Betaproteobacteria bacterium. Taxonomy (GTDB): domain Bacteria; phylum Pseudomonadota; class Gammaproteobacteria; order Burkholderiales; family Burkholderiaceae_E; genus UBA3064. Next base: position 7,512 of record VGHO01000049.1, on the reverse strand, counting down.
GAAGAGGCGGCCGAGCGCTACCTGCTTGCGTTCATCGCCGCATGGGTACCCGAGGGAAAGTCACCCCTGTGCGGCAACAGCATCGGACAGGACCGTCGCTTCCTGGCAAGGTACATGCCAAGGCTCGAGCGCTTCTTTCACTATCGGAACCTCGACGTGAGCACGATCAAGGAACTGTGCCGCCGATGGCGCCCGAAGCTCGCCAGGGGCTTCGAGAAGCGCAGCGCGCATACCGCGATGGCCGATGTTCACGAGTCGATCGATGAACTGAAGTACTACCGGATGCACTTTCTTCGATTAGACGAATGACCGGCGGGGCTGCTCCCCTCCCGCAGCAGCGTCTTGCCAGGTGCGCGCGCACAGGGCTCCGAGCGCCATGGAGGCCACCGCGCAGGCAGCGATCCCGGCCCACCAGAAGGCTCGGGCATCGTGGATCAGACCTGCAAACGCATGGAAGGTGAGCCACGCCCCGCCGCCGAGGCCAATGCCCCAGAGGGAGCCCACGTAGATCCAGAAGGGGAGCGCAGTGCGTTTGTGGGCCCGCAGCACAAAGGCATATTGCAGCTGCAGGCTGTCGAGTGCCTGATAGACCGCCAGAAGGCCGATCAGCGGAATTGCTGCGTCCCGCACCGCGCTGTCGCTGGTGTAGGCTGCGGCGAGGATGTTCCGGGCCAGCCAGAGCGCTGCGGCAAGCACGGCGGCCACTGCGAGCGCCGCGCGCAAACCGGTGTACGCGACCGCACGCGCTTCGCGCAGCTTTCCGGCACCGAGTCGTTGCGCTGTCAGCACCATCGTTGCGCTCGCCAGCGCAAGCGAGAACATGTAGACCACGCCTGTGAGGCTCGAGGCAATCTGCTGGCTTGCCGAGGCCACCTGCCCGAACTGCGCCACGAGCAATGCGATCGAGGCAAACGCGCTCACGTCCACGAAGGCGGTTCCCCCGATCGGCAGGCCGATGGCGAGCAGTTCACGCAATTGCGCGCTTTGCGGCCGCAGGCTGCCACGTAATCCGAACGCCTCGAGCCGACGGTCTTTCCGGGCAAGAAGCAAGGCTGTCCCGGCCGCCGCAAAGGAAAGTATGCAGGTACTGCACGCCGCCCCGGGGGCTCCCAACCCTTCGAGTCCCACGGCGTCCACACCGTACATGAGTGCGGCATTGAGCGGAACCTTGAGAAGCAGCATCCCGAGGTTGATCCACATCACGATGCGCGGCAGAGACACCGCAGTGCAAAGCGCGGAAAAGGCGCGCACCAGCAGCGCCGGAACCACGCCCAGTGCACACCATTGCAGGTAGTCGGCTACCCGGGAGGCAACTTCGGGGGGAGGTGCACTGAGCCCAAGCCAGAGGTCGGTCTGCAGGAGCAGCGCCGCGCCAACGACGCCAAGACCGAGTGCAAGCAGGATCGATTGTCGGAACGCCACGCCGATCGCTGCAAAGCGCTGCGCGCCGTAGTGTTGCGCCGCGATGGGCGACAGTCCCATCAGCACACTGAGCAGACTCACATACGCGATGATGTAGATGCTCGTTCCCAGGCCGATCGATGCAAGATCGGTGGCAGACAGCCATCCTGCCATCAGGGTGTCGACGACCCCGTTGGCCATTACCGCGAGCTGGCTGATCAGGACCGGTGTGGCAAGCCGCAACAGATCACGAAGCACGCTCGCCTCACGGGGCACGCTCACCTCACGGGGCGTGTTCACCTCATGGGGCGCGTTCACCGGTCTGCCTCGGCCCCAGCCGCGGCACCGCCGGCGAAGCCGCGCTGCGCGTCGGTTGGGCCGCGAACTTCGGTGATGCCCCGCAGATAGAGCCGGAAGCGCTCCTGCCGCTCACCGATCCGCGCACCAACCCACACCAGTTGCCATCCCGCGATGCCTGGGGCGGCTTCCCGGATCGATGCTCCGCTGTCCTGAATGAGCAGCCAGGGGCAATTGGCCGAGGCCGAGAAGCGCAAGCCTGCGAACCACTGCAGGCTCGCCTGGACCGAGGTACTCACCCGGCGTACTTCCACGCACTGCTGCTCCGCGTGCGGCGCCTGGCGCATCACCGAAAGTATCCGCACCGACATTTCGCGGTAGGAGTTGCGGGTGTTGTGACCCTCGAGAAAAAGGGTGCTGTAAAGGAACCACACGAGCACCAGGCCGCTCGAGGCGATCACCACCGGTCGCCAGATCACCGGCGCCTTGCGAGCAAGGCGCCAGCGTACCAGCGCGAGCCAGGCAAGCGTTGCTCCGGCGGAGAGGACAGTGGTGAAGGCAAGGAGCGCCGGTTCGGAACTGCGCGCGAGGAGCTCCATCCGGTAGGCCATGCGCGCGGGCCAGCCGCTCACCCAGGCGATGAAGTAGGCCCAGAACATCAAGGCGATCAGCCCATAGACCACCACCGCATACCAGTCGATGAGCGTTGTGACACCGCGCCGCAGTGTGGGAAGTCCCATGGCCGCAAGAACAACCACGGGAATGCTCACCGGCATCAGCCATGCCGACACGGTTTCTGCGCTGACGGGAGCAAGCACCAGGAAGCTGCCGGCGAGGACTGCGGGGAGAAGGATTGCCGGCTCGCGAAGTCGATCGCGCCATTGCCAGAGGGCCCACGCCGCGATCGGCCATGCGGGCCAGAAGAACCACCACGGTTGAACCGCCAACTCACGCCAGCGCGCGCCAGAAAAAGCAAAGATTGCCCGCCACTGATGCTGCCACCAGCCGTGCAGCCAGTCGGCACCCGACACGGGGAACTCCCCAAGCGCCGCCAGCCACAAGCCAAGCGGAAGTGCTGCGGCGAGCAGGCTTCGCCAGCCCATCGTGAGCGCAACACTGCGCCAGTGCGGCGAGGCGATCAGGAGCACAAGCTGCGCGGCAGCCAGCGCGAGCGCAAAGGCGAGTCCCTTGGTGAGGCAGGCCGCCGCAACGAGTGCTCCGCTGAGCCAGCCCGCCTTGCGTGGCGAATCGAGACCCCAGGCGAGCGCGAAGGTTGCCGCCGCCGTGATCAGCATGGACATCGCCTCGGCCGAGGTCTCGTGAACTCGCTCGACCAGTCCGAGACAGGCCAGCATGAGCAACACCGCACAGTCGGCAAGCGCTCGCGCGAGCCGGTCGGGGCGCGCCGCGATGCCCAGAGGATCGTGCGCGAGCAACTCGGGACGCCGGCTCAGTCGCTGCACAGCAAGCCAGACCAGCGCCAGGCTTCCAAGCCAGGCAAGCGCCCAGAGCATGCGCAGCAGCAGCGAAAGATCGAACCCGGTGGGGTGCACAACCCAGCCGATCAGCGAGCCCACCCAAAAGGGCAGAGGGCCTTCCTCCGGCAGCGCCTGGGCAGGAAGACGCGTGGTCAGCCAGTGCTCGGCGTCGCCCCGTTGCAAGGCGAGCAGCATCGTGTGCACGATGCCCAGCCCAACGACATCGTCGCCGCGCCAGGGGTCGCGCCCGAAAAAGCCGGTGAAGGCATGCGCAAGCGCCAAAAACACCAAACCCCAGAGGGGAACGCGTCCCGCCTGGGGTTCGGTTACGAGAAAGGGCTTCAAACGCTACGCTTCAAACCACCCGCGCGTGCAAACTTCTGCCTGAATTTCTCCACGCGCCCGGTCTCGAGAACGCGCTGCTGGGCATTCAAACCACCCGCGCGTGCAAACTTCTGCCTGAATTTCTCCACGCGCCCGGTCTCGAGAACGCGCTGCTGGGCACCCGTGTAGAAGGGATGCGACTCCGAGCTGGTGTCGAGTTTCACCAGGGGGTAGTCCCGACCGTCGATGCTCACTTTTTCCCGTGCCGGGGCTGTGGACCGGATGATGAACTGCTTTCCGTTGGTCATGTCCTGGAACACAACCTCGCGAAACTCGGGGTGGATACCTTTTTTCATGAACGTTTCTCCTGCGAGAAAACTCTCCATTATACGGGGAATGGCCGGTTCACCCGCGGCGCATGAGGTCGAAGAACTCGGTGTTGCTTCTGGTCATCTTCATCTTGTCGAGCATGAACTCCATCGCCTCGATCTCGTCCATGTCGTGCAGGAGTTTGCGCAGGATCCAGATCTTTTGCAGCATGTCCTTTGCGATCAGAAGTTCCTCGCGCCGGGTACCCGAGCGGTTGATGTCCATGGCCGGATACACGCGCTTTTCCATCATCCGGCGGTTGAGGTGGATTTCCATGTTGCCGGTGCCCTTGAACTCCTCGTAGATCACCTCGTCCATGCGCGATCCGGTGTCGATAAGGGCGGTGGCGATGATGGTGAGTGACCCGCCCTCCTCGATGTTGCGCGCGGCCCCGAAGAAGCGCTTCGGCCTTTGCAGTGCATTCGCATCCACGCCGCCCGTGAGCACCTTGCCCGACGAGGGCACCACGGTGTTGTAGGCGCGCGCCAGGCGGGTGATCGAATCAAGGAGGATCACCACATCGCGCTTGTGCTCCACCAGTCGCTTGGCCTTTTCAATCACCATTTCCGCCACCTGCACATGGCGGGTGGCCGGCTCGTCGAAGGTGGAGGCCACCACCTCGCCACGAACCGAGCGCTGCATTTCGGTCACCTCCTCGGGCCTCTCATCGATCAGCAGCACGATGAGCACGATGTCGGGGTGGTTCGCCTTCAATGCGTGCGCGACGTGCTGCATCATCACGGTCTTGCCGCTCTTGGGCGGGGCCACGATCAGGCCGCGCTGGCCCTTTCCGATCGGCGCGATCATGTCGATGATGCGTCCGGTGATGTTCTCCTCGCTCTTGATGTCGCGCTCGAGATGCATCATCCGCTCGGGATGGAGCGGGATCAGATTCTCGAAAAGGATCTTGTTCTTGGTGGCCTCCGGGGGCTGGTCGTTGATCTTGTCAACCTTCACCAGCGCAAAGTAGCGTTCGCCGTCCTTGGGGATGCGTACCTCGCCCTCGATCGAGTCGCCGCTGTGCAGGTTGAAGCGTCGAATCTGCGAGGGCGAGATGTAGATGTCATCGGGGCTTGCGAGGTAGGAGGTTTCCGGCGTCCGCAGGAACCCGAAACCGTCTGGAAGAATCTCCAGGACTCCGTCGCCAAAAATCGACTCGCCGAGCTTGGCCTTGCGCTTGAGGATCGCAAACATCAACTCCTGCTTGCGCATGCGGTTGGCGTTTTCGATCTCGAGGGCCTGAGCCATTTCGATCAGCTGGGAGATATGCGGGGCCTTGAGGTCGGAGAGATGCATGGAGGACATGGTGGGGTCAGGCTCAGGTTCGGTGATGGGTGCGCGGGCGGGGCGAAAGACTGGATCGGTGAGGTCGCAGCGGATGAGTCGTGGTGGGGCGTGTGGTCGGGGCCGCACTGGGGCGGCGGAGGGAGGTGATGGGGCGGGTCACGGGGCCTTCGGAGCCTTGCCTCATGCGTTGGATCGATTGGCCGCAACGCAGATCGACCGTTTGGAGCAGCAAGCGCGCGGGATGAGCGTGAAGAAGTGGCGATGAAACGGGGATCAGGCGCAGATGAAGCGTGGCATAAACTTGAAGTCAGCGCGGGTGCGGCGTGTAATCCGTGTGGAGGCAGCTTGCAGTAAGCGTTGAGGCAGCTTGCGGTAATGGTTGAGGCAGCTTGCGGTTGGCGTTGAGGCAGCCAGCCTTCAGTGTGGATCTCGCGTTGACCCCGGGGTAGCCCGGAATCCGCACAGGATAAGCCCCACGTTCAGCAAGACTGCATTACCCGTGCTTCGCGCCGAGCAACCAGACCCCACGCTCAGCCCACAAGCACTGCGATTGTTCACCAGACTCAGCGCCGCGCCACCCCACCCGGCGCTGTCTTGAAGGCAGGCCTTGCCAGGGTCACGCAAGGGATAGAGCGCTGCAGACTGTTCGCGAAGTCCCGCACGGACTTGCCGCAACCACAGCCTCTGCAAAGGTTAACCGACTTTACCCACCGGCAATGGCTTCGAGAGGCAACCATCTCGCCGGGAGCATACAACTCCGATTCAAGCTGCGCAAGACTGATGCATTGCGCAGCGTCCCGTTGGCATCAGCCAACGTTTTCCTGAAGAAACTTCACAAGCTGCGACTTGGATACCGCGCCAACCTGCTGGGCAACTTCCTTGCCGTCCTTGAAGAGGATCAGCGTGGGGATACCCCGGATGCTGAAGCGTTGGGCCACCGCGCCATCCTCGTCAACATTGAGTTTTGCCACGGTGACTTTGCCCTGCATGTCCCTGGCCACCTCATCGAGGATCGGAGCGATCATCTTGCAGGGACCGCACCATTCGGCCCAGAAGTCCACCAGAACCGGCCCACTCGCCTGCATGACCTCCTGGTCAAAGTCGACACTACTCACATGTTTTACGCTCATGACCCATGGCCTCCTCACGTAGCCCTTCGCAGGACGGATGATTGATGCATCGAATGATAGCCTGAGCAAAAGGTCCGGCGGCGACCGCCCGCCGGGTTGCTAGAATGCAGATGGACGGGCCCCCTCGCATCGCGGCCCGGTGAAACTGGTCAGGTCCGGAAGGAAGCAGCCAAAGCCGATTGTTGCGAGTGCCGAGGTCCCGGCTCGTCCACCCGTCCTGCCTCCAATGGCCTTCAGTCCATTATCCAGCCCTGCTTCCAGCGCGGCTCCCGTCCGATGAAAGCAAGCCTTTTTCCAGATCCTGAGCCGGCGGACCTCTTCAACAACGCGGGCCCCGTCGATCTCCTTGCGGCCACGGAGGCCACAGACCCTCCCACGCACACCGTGGCAGGTGGCGCTGCGGCACACCACCAAAGCGGCAGCCTTCGCACGCAAACCGTCCAGGCCACCGTTGCCTCGAACAACATGCCGGCGAAAGCTGCGGCCCAGCATCTGGTGCTGGCACGCAAGTGGCGTCCCCGGCGCTTTGCTGCAATGGTCGGGCAGGAGCATGTGGTGCGTGCCTTGCGTCACGGCTTGAAGACTGGGCGTATTCACCACGCCTACCTGCTCACAGGCACCCGGGGCGTTGGCAAGACCACGATTGCGCGCATTCTTGCCAAGGCGCTGAACTGCGAAAGCACCGCACGCGAAGACCCCGATCCTTGCGGGCAATGCGCCCACTGCGTGCAGATCGACCAGGGACGCTTCATCGATTACATCGAACTCGACGCCGCAAGCCATCGCGGCGTGGAGGATATGGTGGGCCTTCTCGAAAACGCGGTCTATGCACCCACGGCAGGGCGATGGAAGGTCTATGTGATCGACGAAGTCCACATGCTGAGCCACCACGCCTTCAACGCGATGCTCAAGACGCTCGAAGAGCCGCCCGGACACGTGGTGTTCGTACTTGCCACGACCGATCCGCAGAAGGTTCCGGTGACAGTGCTGTCGCGGTGCCTGCAACTCGGCCTTCGCAACCTGGCTGTTGAAGTCATCGTGGAGTATCTGCAGATGGTTCTGCAGGAGGAAAAGATTCGTTATGAGTTGCCGGCGCTCACCCTGATTGCCAGGGCCGCGGCCGGGTCGATGCGCGATGCGCTCTCGCTTCTCGACCAGGCAATTTCTCACGGCGGCGGAGATGTGCGGCAGCAGGAAGTGCGCGCGATGCTCGGTGCAATCGACCG
>VGHO01000048.1 GCA_016868175.1 Betaproteobacteria bacterium | reverse complement strand
ACTGAGCCCGACCCTCATTCGTTCCGGCTCCTGTTCGTTCCGACGCCTGTTCACTCGTCTTGAGGATGCGACCATTCTCTGAAGTATACCTTCGACGCAGCCAGGCACCGATGCCTCTTCGCGTGGGGTCGAGCACGGCGTCCATCCGATGGCTAAAGCCTCACTTCCCTCGCTCAGGGTCTCGCGCGCCGAGAGCTATTGTTTCACGTGGAACAGCGTCCCCGAAAGGATCCATCCGGCCTCGATTGCAACCGTACCGCTCGGGTTCCACGTGAAACAATCCCCGAAACCCACTTTCATCTCGAGGCTAGCCTCACCGGGTCATAGCGCTCAACCCCCGCCCTCAGCCCTCGGCATCCGCAAGCAACCTGGCGACCCTCTTCGCAATCGCGAGCGACGCTGTCAAGCCCGGCGACTCGATCCCCAGCAAATTGACCAGGCCCGCGAATCCATGCTGGCCCGGGCCATCGATTCGAAAGTCCTGCGCCGGCTCTCCCGGCGCCTGCAACTTGGGGCGAATCCCTGCGTAGCCAGGACGCAGCACGTCGTCCGGCAGCCCTGGCCAATAGGATCGGATTTCCCTGTAGAAACCGGTGCACCGTGATGCGTCCACCGCATATTCCTCCTCCTGCACCCACTCCACATCGGGCCCGAATCTCCCCTGGCCCGCCATATCGAGCGTGAGATGCACTCCCAGTCCTGCCTCATTGGGCATCGGATAGATCAGCCTCGAAAATGGACACTGCCCCGAAAGCTGAAAGTAGCTCCCCTTGGCGAGGTGAAGCGGCGGCCGGCAGCCTTCAGGCATCCCGGGCACCATCGCCGCAATCCGATTTGCGCCGAGCCCGGCTGCATTGATCACCCGGCCGACCCGGAAGTCATGTGCCTCGCCGACCATGTCAGGAAGGCACAGCACCGCATTGCGCATCCTGGAAAGCGTAGCTTCGTCGATCACCTCCACCCGGACAAGCCAGGCCTTTGCCCCCTCGTCCCATTCAAGGGCCCGAACAACGCTGCACCGCGCAAGCATTGCGCCGTGATCTTCCGCGTCGCCGAGAAGCGCGAGCATCAGCCCATGACTGTCGATGATCCCGGTGCTCGGCGACTCAAGCGCGGCCACACAAGAAAGTTCCGGCTCGCGGCGCTGCGCCTCCAGCGCAGAGATTGCCACCACATCGTCAACGCCATTCGCGTGCGCCCTGCGAAGAATGCCGTCGAGCGCCGCTAGTTGACGCTCCTCGGTTGCCACAATCAGCTTTCCGCATCGACGGTGCGCAATACCCCGCTGACTCGCGTAGGTGTAGAGCAGATGTTTGCCCTCCACACACAGGACAGCCTTGAGCGACTGATGCGGGTAATAGATTCCTGCATGAATCACTTCGCTGTTGCGCGAGCTGTTTCCGTAACCCATGTCGGCACTCGCCTCGGCAATGACCACCTCACGACCCTGTTGGGCCATCGCGCGCGCGCAGGCCAGACCCACCACACCTGCGCCGATCACGAGGGTATCAAGGTGTTCCATAGGTGAAACCTGCCGGATCCTCCCCGCTCAGGCGCGCCGCCAGTCCTGCAGCACCCACGAAGCCGCGCGCTCAGCGATCATGAGCGTGGGCGCGTTGGTGTTCCCCGAGGTGATCGTGGGCATGACCGAGGCATCCGCCACACGCAGCCCCGCCAGTTGGTGACAACGAAGTCGCGCGTCCACAACCGCGCCCGGGTCCTCGGCGGGCCCCATGCGCAGCGTCCCCACCGGATGAAAGATTGTGGTCCCAATCCTGCCGGCAGCCTCGATGAGCGCCGCCTCGCTCTGGTGCTCGCGGCCCGGCAGGTATTCCTCCGGACGGTACCGCGACAGCGCATCGGCCCCAACGATCCGCCGTGTGACGCGAATCGCGTCGGCTGCCACCTTCCGATCCTCGTCGGTCGACAGGTACTTCGGGTCAATGGCCGGGGGGGCTCGACACTCGGCCGAGTTGATGTGCACCGAACCCCGGGAACTTGGCCGCAAATTGCAGACCGACGCGGTAAACGCCCCAAATGGGTGGAGCGGCTCGCCGAACCGGTCCAGCGAAAGGGGCTGAACGTGATACTCGAGGTTGGCTCGATCGATGCCGGGAGCCGACCGGGTGAAGACTCCCATCTGGCTCGGCGACATGGTGAGCGGCCCGGTTCGGAACAACAGGTACTGCAGCCCCATGAGCGTTTTGCCCCACCAGTGTCGCGCTTGAACGTTGAGCGTGGCAGTTCCGGACACCTTGTAGATGAGCCGCAACTGCAGATGGTCTTGCAAGTTCTCGCCTACGCCTTGCAGCTGCGCCCTTGGCGATATTCCCAGAGCACGGAGCCGGCGCGTTTGTCCAACCCCCGAGCGCTCCATGATTTGTACCGACCCGATCGCGCCCGCCGCGAGCACCACTTCCCCTCGGCAGCGGGCCAGGGTGGGCTCCGAAAGCACTTCGCGTCCTTTGAGTGCCTCCCGGTGACTGCGGGTGCGAAACCGCACGCCTGAGACCCTGCGTGGCTCGACCGGATCAAAGGCGAGCGTATCGACCACCGCCTGACTCACGACCATAAGGTTCGGCCGGGCGAGCGCCGGTGCGAGAAAGGCTTTGGTGGCATTCCAGCGCACACCTTTGCGCTGGTTCACCTCAAAGTAGCCACAACCCTCGTTGTCTCCGCAGTTGAAGTCGTGTAGCGCCGGGATTCCGAGGCTGCACGCAGCATCGCGAAACGCATCGAGGATGTCCCAGCGCACCCGTTGACGTTCCACACGCCACTCGCCGCCCCGACCATGGAAGCGCTCGAGCGCGCCTGACGGATCGGCGTCGTTTCCTTGATAGTCCTCGTGCTGTCGAAACACTGGCAACACCTCGTCCCAGCCCCAGCCCGGATTCCCTCGGGCCTTCCACCCCTCGTAATCCTGCGCCTGACCCCTCATGTAGATCATCCCGTTGATCGACGAGCAACCTCCCCACACTCGCCCCCGCGGATACTTCAGGCGCCGTCCTGCAAGGCCTCGCTGTGCCGTTGTCTCGAACAGCCAATCGGTACGGGGATTGCCGATGCAATAGAGGTAGCCCACGGGCACATGCACCCAGACGTAGTCGTCGCGCCCCCCCGCCTCCAGAAGCAGCACCCTGCAGCGCGGGTCGGCCGAGAGCCGATTGGCAAGGAGGCAACCCGCTGTCCCGGCACCCACGACAATGATGTCGAAGTCGCCAAGAACCCTGGGTTGCGCCTCTGCCATCAAAGACCTGCCAGCGTGAGGTACTTGGTCTCCAGATATTCCTCAAGACCTTCCCTTGCACCCTCGCGCCCGAGTCCCGACTGCTTCACGCCACCGAAAGGCGCGACTTCGGTGGACAGAATGCCACTGTTCACACACACCATCCCCGCCTCGATCGCCTCTGCAACCCGCAGTACCCGACCCAGATCCCGTGCGTAGAAATATGCAGCGAGTCCGTACTCGCTGGCGTTGGCCAGGGCAATCGCCTCCTCTTCGGTTGAGAAGCGAAAGAGCGGCGCTACCGGCCCAAACGTCTCCTCATGGGCAATCCGCATGGTCTGGTCGACGTTCGTCAGCACTGTCGGTTGGAAGAAGAGCCCTCCACGGGGATGATCGTGCCCTCCCAGGACCAGTTTGGCCCCGCGCGCAACGGCATCGGCGATGTGCGCCCGCACCTTCTCGAGGGCCGCCTCCTCGATGAGTGGACCAATCTGGACTCCCGCCTCGGTTCCAGCGCCCACCTGAAAGCCTGAGACCTTTGCCACAAGCTTTTCGGTGAAGGCCGCGTACACCGGATCCTGAACATAGATCCGGTTGGCGCATACGCAGGTCTGCCCTGCGTTGCGGTACTTGGAGGCGAGCGCACCGTCAACTGCCGCATCCAGGTCGGCATCGTCAAACACGATAAAGGGCGCATTGCCGCCAAGTTCAAGCGACAGGCGCTTCACTGTTTGCGCCGATTGCCGCATAAGGATCCTGCCCACCTCGGTGGATCCGGTGAAGGAGAGCTTGCGCACAACCGGCGACGCACAAAGCGCCTCGCCGATCCGCGGTGCCTGCGCAGCATCCCCCACCACGAGGTTGAACACACCGGGCGGAATCCCTGCCTGTTCCGCCAGCACGGCAAGCGCAAGCGCACTGAGCGGGGTTGCCTCCGCGGGCTTGCACACCACGGTACAGCCGGCTGCAATCGCAGGCGCAACCTTCCGGGTGATCATCGCGATCGGGAAATTCCACGGCGTGATCGCTGCGCACACCCCAACCGGTTGCCGAAAACTGAGAATCCGTCGATCGCCAAGCGGGGTTGGGATCACAGCGCCGTACGCACGCTTGGCCTCCTCGCCAAACCACTCCACAAAGGAGGCCCCGTAAGCCACTTCGCCTCGTGCCTCGGCGAGCGGCTTGCCCTGTTCGGCGGTCATGAGTTGCGCCAGATCCTCGGCATGTTCAAGGATGAGTTCGTACCACCGCCGCATGCGCACGGATCTTGCCTTGGCGGTTTGCGCCCGCCAACCTGGCCATGCCCTGTTTGCGGCTTCGATCGCTGCGTGCGTCTCCTCCACCCCCATGTTTGCCACCTCGACCAGAACCTCGCCCGTCGCAGGGTTCGTCACTGGGAAGCTCCCGCCGTCAACCGCAGAACTCCACCTCCCATCGATATATCCATTAGTTCGTACAAGCTGTGTTTCTCGAAGTTGAAGACGCATGCCTTACTCCTCCTCAGGACGACGTGATCCGATTTTCACGCCTCAACCGAAATCCCCTTCACCAGCAATCCCCTCGGGCTGGCTTCGCGGAAAGCTTCCACGCCTTGGGTCGACTGCACCGGGTCGCCAGAAAACCCCCTCCGGACCCAACATCATGCCCTTCACCCCTTCGACGAACACCCGAAACAGCAGCAGAAAGCCTGCCCGGGGCGCGGCCCCCGCACTTTTCTACCGAAGGCAGCTACGCCTCGCAAGCATCGCCGAGTTGCACCGTCTCATTTTCCGCCTCGGCCTCCTGCTCTCGGTTCTGGTGCATCTCGCGCCCGCATCGGGAGCCGCGCAACCAACCGGCGGCCATGCCACCTGCGAGGCATCCCCCGGCTCGAGCCTTCCGGCCCACGGACAGGGTTGCGCACTCGATGGGAGCGCCTCGGACGACCCCGGTGTGCTTGCAATCCCCGGCGCGCCCGAAACCGCTGGCAACCCGGTCGACCTGATCACCGGGCACAAAAGGATGCGCCGACTCCATCTGCACTCGGGCATGGTCGCTCCGGACCGCTTCGGCCAGGGGCTCGCACTCGTCCTGACGCTCCACTACAACTCGGCTGAGCGCGGCGATCGCGGATTCGGTCCTGGATGGCGTCACGGCTTTGATCTTCGGCTTCGAGCCTCCCTTCCAGCACCCGGGCGCGGCGTCGACGGACTGCAGGTGGAGATCAGCCAGGCCGACGGAAGCCGTCTCGTCTATGGCTACGACAAGGCCCGGGCCGTGTTTGCGGCGCCGCATGCCGAATGGGGAGAGATCCACAGCTTCGACGCAGGGGCAAACCGGCGCTGGATCTGGCGACAACCGGGAGGCCGAACTGCGCACTTTGATGCGCAGGGCAGGCTGACCGCCTGGGACAGTCTGCTCGGGCACCGCCTCGAGTTGCACTACGACGCGATGGGCGACCTGACCCGGGTGGAGCGTCGGGTGACGCCCCCGGTGGACCGGCCGGTGGATCGCCCAATGGACCGCCCGGTGAATCGCCCGGCGGATCGCCCGGTCAGCGCAGCTTCCTCCGCGGACGAAAGTAGAGCGAGCCTCGCATTGCTGCGCGATCCCGCATCGCGGAGGATCCGCAAGGCCATGCTGTTGCGAGACGGCATCGTTGCCGCATCGTGCCACTACAGATACCGCGACGGCGGCCCGGGCGACATGCCGCTGGTCCAGGCGGGTTGCAATCAAGAACCGCCCCGCGCTCCCGACACTGCCCGCTCGCAACGACCCCCCGGCGTACCCGTCATCGAACGCAACCACGCCCGCACCCTGCAGGAAGCGTATGTGCACGAAGACCCCCGGTTTCCGGATGCGATCACCGGCGTGATCCGTACCGCGCAGCCACAACCCCCGAGGATCGATCTCGCGTCTGAGCGCTCGATCTATCGCTACGACGCAGCTGCCCGCGTGATCTACAGCCAGGGTATCGGCGAGTCGCCCCAGGCGGCGATCAAGGTGGAGTACTCCGAACGCGAGCGCCGGCTTACGCGGGGCGAAGAGGAGGCGATCTACATGGTGCAAGCGCAGCCCGGTCCAAATGGGGAGCGCGCGCCGGGCCTGCGTCTGCGCCGCGCTGATGCAGCGGTGTGCATGTGGTGTCCTGGCGTGACGTCGCAGCGGCTGGAGTCGGAGCGCGACGAAGTGGGTCGCATTCTCACCGTCCGCGACCGGGACAGCCGCCGCATTCTGGAGCGTCGGTCCTACGCGAACGGCGACCGGGTCGCGCTACCCGAAACCATCGAGCGGCCGAGTGTGCGCCCCGGCGCTTTCGCCCGGAGCCATTTCACCCGGGACGCCTCGGGCCTGCTGATTGCATTCGAGCACACCGGCTATCGCCCGATCGACGTGGACGGTCAGAGCCGGATCAGCGCCTTCGCCCCGCTTCAGCGCAAGATCCGTCTGCGCTATCGGACGGACGGCGAAGGCCTCGGCGGCGCCTACATCGCAAACCTGTCCCCCCAGGAACTCGACCCGAACCGGATTCAGATCCCGCTTGTGGTGCCCGGGAATCTGGAGCCCGCCAACCGCTGGCATGGCGCGCAACGCTGGATGGACGACTTCGGGCGCACCGTGCTGATCCGCCACGCAACCGGTGGAGTCTCGCGCGCCATCTTTGATGCGCTTGACAGGATCTCCGGAAGCCAGGGCCCATCCGGGCTCCAGACCGAGCTCCGCTGGAACGATGAGAGCCTGCCCTTGGCCACGCACCACGAAGGAGGCGGTCGCACGGATTACCACTGGGAGCGTACCGCCGCCGGAGATGCGCTGTTGCGCGAGGCGTCAACCCAGGCCGGGGTGCGGGGTGCGCCGGGGGTGGCGATCCGGTGGACCTACGACGGCCAGGGACGGGTCGCAACACGCACGCATCAGATCGGTTCGCGTCAATACCGCTGGACACTGGAGCGGGACAGCGCGGGGCGGGTCGTGAAGGAGCACCTGCCCGACGGCGGAGCACTCGTCTACCGCTACGACGAGGAGGGTTTGCTCGAGTTGCGCTACCGACACGGAACGCTCCTCGGTCAACTGCTGTATCGACGGCTGGCGAAGCTCTCAGCACCGGTCGACGGCAGTGTTCGCTACCAGATCGGCGCACAGGAAGTGGTGTGGAAACCCCGTATCGATGACCTGTCTGCGCTTGCCCGGCTCGACGTTGGTGCGCTTGCCACCTGGGCCCTGCGCGAATCGCCCCCAGCTGCCGCCCCGGCAGATCGCCAGCTTTCACCGCCGAGCAGGCAACGCTGGAGCGATACCTCCGGCTCGCACCCACGGTTCGCGCCGCTTCAGCCCCATGCCTCGGGCAGCCACGGGTGGGTCTATGACGCGGCATCGCGATGGCTGGGCGATGGGCCATCGGCAGCGCCCCCCGCCCCTACCACTGGCGCCCCCGGTGGACCTCCTCCAGGCGAGAGCGCGTCAGATAGGGAAAGCCCGGGGTTGACACGGCAAGGGCGCGAGCTCGCGGCCTCCGCATTGCGGATGCACTACGACCCGCTGGGCATGCCGGCGATGCTCACCCAGGGCGACTCGCACGGGCAGCAGATCGTGATGGACGGATGGCGCCCACTGCTTTTCGCCAATCGCTTCGGCTCGCTTCAGGGGCTGGTGATCTGGGTCGGATCCCTGCCGGTTGCGTGGATCCAGTCCGGCCATGTCTATCACCTGGCGGTCGATTGGCGAGGGGCTCCAACACACGCCTTCACCCCAGTGGGGCGGATTGTGTGGCGGGCGAGCTATCTCGAGCCGCTCCTTCCGCAAGTCGATGCGCGAACTCTGCGCCGCAATACCGACGGGCGGTCGCTTCGCCGCAAGACTACCCGCGAACAAGTGCAGGTTCCGCTCGGTGTGGCGGGCCGCTGGATGGCAGACCCGAAGCTCGTGAAGGAGGATCCGCGCCTTGCTCCGCTCCTCTTTGGCGCTTTTCGTGTCCTTGACGGCACACAAGGCCGTTTCCTGCAGCCAGATCCCTTGGGTCCGGCTGGCGATCGAGACCCCTACGCCTACGCCGACGCACGGCCCTGGCAGTATGTCGATCCCTGGGGCCTCGCACGCCTCACTTACTTTGCCATCCTGCAATCGGAACGCCACACCAGTGGAGTAGCCCAAAGCGTGGGCGCAGGCGGGGGCGCTGCAGCCGCCGCACTTCGAACGCATCAGGGCTTTGCAATCGGTCGCTGGTCCTTCCTGCTCGAGTCGATCGCCCCGGCCAGTCGGGCGCCTGAGACCAGTGCCGGAACGTTGTCAGCCCTGCAGAACAACTATGCGCAGCACAAGCAAAGCCTCCTCTTCGATGCGCAGGGTAGTTTTCGCCTCTCGCAGCAGGATCCTCTGGTGGGAAACTGGTTTGGCACCGACACCTTGCGCTTTGACGCGAGTGACGGGCAAGAGGTCATGTCGTCGTTTCGCGCGCACTACGGGGCATCGCTGATCACCCGAAGTGCGTTTGTCGTGGAAGACTTCGATGACCAGCAGGCCACGCGTCTGATGGCGCTGCTCTCGCGGGATCGGGCCGCGCGCACCCAGTGCATGAGTCCTTCGAACCTGTGGCTGCCCCCGTTGATGCTCGGCGAGCGTAGCGCGCCAATCCAGCCCGATGCGCCACAAGGCCAGGGCAACACCGTGCAGCGCATGCTCCGGTGTGACGGTGCTCTTGCGGGGATCCCAGAGCCGATCCTCCAGTCCTTGTATGCAAACCCGCTCGAGGGCTCGCGGGTCGAACGGCTTCAGGCCGCTGCACAGCTGCAGGAAGCGCCAGCGCCCTCGTCCATCACCCCGGTGTGCTCGGCAGACGGCTGCCGGACCCGAACCGCGATCGAGGTGAACGGCCGCAAGTACTATGCGTCCTATGGTTCGACCCAGTTTGTGATGGAGAGCTTTCTGCGTACCTTGCGCAAGGATGTCCTGAGCGGCAGCGGCCTCGATCCGAGAACGCTCGGCTGGCTTGGGCTGGATCAGACGATCACAGACGCCCAGGGCAAGCCGATCGCGCTGCGGCAATGGGTGGATCAGGGAATCGCCCGCGCCGTTGCCGCAGCGCGTGCCTTCGACGATGTTCGGGCCCGCTTCGGCAAGGGGCTGAGCGAGTCTGAAGCGTCGCGCCGCTGGCAGACGATGACGAGCGCCCAGCAACAGCAATGGATGCTCGGCACGGGCCTGGACAGCAGGGCGTTTGTCGACATGCTCGGGTTTTTGCCGGATGGACGCGCGCGTACCGAGGCCGAAGCGCGCAACGCGTTTGCAGCCGAAGCGGTGCTGCGCTTGGGCCAGGACCAGGGCGCGCGAGGGCGCTTTGGTGACTGGCTGATCGGGCTCTTTTCCGACTCGGCGCGATTCGGCTTTGTCTCGCGACTCTTTCTGCGCAATCACTTGCGCAAGGTGCTTTCCGAACCGCGTCTGCAGGGCTTGCTGGCAGGCGCGGGAACCGCCTCTCCTGTTGCCAGCACCGCTGCCCCAGTCGCCGGCAACGCTGCCCCAGTCGCCGGCACCGCTGCCCCAGTCACCGGCAACGCTGCCGCCGGCTCCGCCGACGTCTCCACGGGTGCCCGCCTGGCTGCTTCCCCGGCGGCAGCACGAAGTCTGCAGGTGGAGGCTGAAATTGCCTACCGGGTTGCCCTGATGCACAACGGTGGCGAGGGTGCGCCCGGCGCCCTCGATCCCGCCGGATCTCCGCCGCCGTACCTGCGGCAATACGCCGAGGAATTCATGCGACGCGCCGGTCGGGGAAACTGGGAAGCCCTGCGCTGCCTCGACCACCTGGAAGTGGCCGGGCTCCAGATGCAGACCTTGCGTCTGGCATGAGCCTGGCCCCTCATCGACGATGAACCGGGTTGCCCCTCCAAACGCGCCGCTTGCGGTGAGCATGGGCGATCCGCTCGGGATTGGGCCCGAGGTAGTCTTGAAGGCGATCATGGCGTTGATGGCTGCACCGGATCGGCTTCCTCAGGGAATTCGGCTGCGCGTGTTTGCCGATCCAGCATGGATGCGGCAGTGTGCCCGGCACCTTGGATTCGACACCGTTGCCCTGGGCCTTGCTGCGCCAACGGCGCATGAGTCTGCGGCGGGCGACCATGGTTGCCCCAAGGGCACGCTTGAGGTCCGGTGGGTGCATGCCTGCATCGTCCCACCCGGCCTGGCCATGGGAAGCGTGCATGCCGCCGCCGGGCGTTGCGCTGTTGATTGCGTACGCGCTGCGGCAAAGGCTGTGATGGCTGGACAATGCCGAGCGATCGTCACCGCCCCCCTTTCCAAGCAGGCGATGTTCATGGCGGGCTATCCCTATCCCGGCCACACCGAGCTTCTGGCCGAACTGGCTGGCGGCGTCCCGGTGCGCATGATGCTCATGAACCGACACCTTCGCACCGTCCTGCTCAGCGTGCACCTGTCGCTGCGCGAAGCACTGGAATGCGTCACGCTGGAGCAACTCCTTGAAACCCTTCGGATCGCCGACCGCAGCCTCGCCGCCCTCCTGAACCGTCGTCCCCGGTTGCAGGTTGCGGGGCTCAATCCCCATGCCGGGGAAGCCGGAGCCTTCGGACGCGAGGAGATTGAGGTGATCGGTCCCTGTATTGCACGCGCGCAGGCAGAGGGCATGGATGTGTGCGGACCCTTCGCGCCGGACACGGTTTTTTCGCAGGCTTGGGATAACCCGGGTGTCGACGCCGTGGTCGCGATGTACCATGATCAAGGACTCATTCCGATCAAGCTCACTGGCTTCGACGAGGGAGTGAACCTCACCCTGGGACTTCCCTTCCTGCGCACCAGCCCGGATCACGGTACCGCGCCGGGGATCGCAGGAAAGGGCGTGGCCCGGGAGCACAGCATGCTGGAGGCGATCCTCGTCGCGCAGCAACTCAGCAGATGAACGGTTCGAGGCGCTTGGCGTGGCGAAGGTCTCGGGCGGCGGCATTCGGAGCGCCCGTTATCGCATCGTGCGATTGCTTGAGGAGGTCCACGTTCGGCTTTCTGCGGCGGTCAGCGTTCGGCTGGCTGCCGCGGTCAGCGTTCGACGGGCTGGGTAGGTCCTCGTTCCACCCCCGCCAATGCGGCCGGGTTGCGCCGGCATTTTCGAGCCGAGCCTGCTGCTCCTGCCGCGCGCAAGGGCCACCCGCCAGAGCGTTGCGCGAGTCGTGGTGATGCGTCTTCAGACTCACACCCCGCTGGGAACCCAGGTGATTGCAAAGTTCGATGCATGCCCGGTATGATTCGGCGATGGTCAGTTTCCCGCAAATGAAGTTCAACAAGGCGACCCGCTCGGGCTCCTCGGTGCGCAAGTGGGTGGACGAACGCTGGCTCCACCGAGCAGCGATCCGCACCAGGCTCACCATGCGTTGGGCAACCGGGGCGTCATTGATCGGGCTTGCGCTTTCGTTCTCGCTTGATCGCGGGTTTGCGGTTGCGTTGGCCGCAGCTTCCTTCATGCTGGCCCTCTTCGGGCTCGCACTGCACCAAAGCCTCGTCCGCTCGGGCGCCTGAGTCTCGCGTCTCGGCTCGCGCATGACGATCCGCTTCGAAGTCTTGCGGGTCGATTCCACTCCGCTCGACCATCTCCTCGAGGACGCAGGCGTGGTCGGGTCGGAACTCGCTTATCTTGCCGAAGAGCAACGCCAACTTCCGCGCGCCTGGGTCTGGCGTGACGCGAGCAGCGATTGGCCCTTGCTCACGGTACTCATTCCTGGAAGCGAACCACTCTGGATGCTTCGACATCCGGTGTTCACGCCTATCGTTCGGCGCTGGGGTCTGGCGCTTCGGGTGATCGGCGTGTCACGCGAACGCATGGGATTCGATTTTCGCGCCCTGCTCGACGATGCGACGCTACGCGCCCTCCTCAGCGCACTTCTTGACGAGCCTCGCCATCAACCCCTGGATCTGATTCACGAAGCCTTGGCGCGAGCGATGTTGCAACGGATGCCGGAAAGCAACGACGCCTTCACGCACCTGCTGAGACGCGGCTTTGTGCATCCTCCCTGCCATCGCACAGGCGATGCTGAG
Organism: Betaproteobacteria bacterium; assembly: GCA_016868175.1. Lineage (GTDB taxonomy): Bacteria > Pseudomonadota > Gammaproteobacteria > Burkholderiales > Burkholderiaceae_E > UBA3064. The sequence continues at coordinate 2,499 of VGHO01000048.1, read as the reverse complement.
CCCGGACATCCCCGGAGCCTTTTGCTCAAACGCCTGCAGCATGCGCTGCGCGACGGTCAGATCGAACTGGAACTCTACAGCCGTGCTCTTCGCGCGCTGCGGCAACGCGAGCATCAGATCTCGCTGCGGGTTGGCGCGCTTCTCGATGCCTCGCTCGACCCCTTGAGCGTGAAGCGGAGTCAATCGCATAACCAGCGCATCCATTGGGGTAGCTACAACTGGCTGCACCGCAATCCTCGCCATGCGCCGGCGCGCCTGCATCTGCTGCGCCGGATGCCCTGGATCGCAGACTGGGCATGCGAACACCTGCTTGGCGCATCGGCACCGGCAAGTCGACTTCAGCAATCGATCGACACAGGCCAGGAAAGCCAGGTACTGGAGGACCTCGCGCGGGTTTTCGCAGTGGACCCGAACCTGATGCGACGGCTCTGGCGCGACCCGTCGCCCATGCCGGAAAGCATCGACCCGTGGCAACTTCCGCGGGTGCTCGGCTGGCTCAACACCTTCCCGGAGCGGCGCTGGCCGCGCGACGACGCGCAATGGCTTGGGGTGCTCGAGGAAATCACGGCCCTTTGTCCACCCTGAGGACTGCGCGAGGCTGTTGCGCTGAGCGCTTCGCGCGGTGGCAACGCGTCACTCCCGTTGAGAGCCGAGCCACCGAAGGGTCACCCAGCGGGCGTTGCAGCGCCGGAGTCTGCCGGGGACGCGGGCGCGAAAGCATCCCAGGCTGCAAGCGCCTCGGATGCATACATCAAAGCCGGACCGCCGCCCATGTAGACGCATACGGCCATCGTTTCGTCGAGTTCCTCGCGGGTACATCCGAGGCGTCGCAACGCCTTGACATGAAAACCGATGCACCCCGAACAGTGTTGGGTCACACCAATGGCAAGCGCCATGAGTTCCTTGTGCTTCGCCGAGATCGCGCCCTCGGCCATTGCAGTCGTGGCCAACTTGCCGAAAGCCTGCATCGCATCGGGTTGAGCCTTGCGCAACGCGAGCGTATGGGTGCCGATCATGCGGATCAATGCTGGATGGTCGAAACTGCTCATGATGATGCGATCAGCCCCCCGGATGGATAACGAAGCGGCACCGGACGCTGCAACTGAGCAGCGCAAGCTTCACCGATTTGTGTACACGAACCCAAGGCTCTGGCGCAGCCTACGCGGGATCGGCGATACGACCGGGTCGATGGCAGCCCGTCCGCAGATTAGCAGGTCGTTGCCCTCGAGGGTCGTTCGGGAGCAGGAGCGAGCCAGCGCGGGGTCGATGCGCTTCAGGCCCCCGGCGTGCACGACCTTGGCGCCAGGATCGACCGGTTCCACAGGCAGCCTGCCAGACACCGCGTCACCGGGAGTTGCACGATGCCTTGGGAAAGGCTGCAGCTTGAAGCGACCATCCTCTCCAGAGAGCCAGATCGGCCGCCCGCTGCTGCGGCCTTCAGCGCTTCGGAAAGCTGCATGGCCGACCACTCCCGCGCATTCCGCAGATTCTTCCTGGCATGGGCCTTGGCGGTGGAGATGCCCTCGAAGGCTTCGTCAAGGATGCCGACGATGCGGCGTTGGGCTCGGCCACCGGCGTGGGCCCGAATGGCGGCTGTCCGAGGTCCTGAGGACATGAACCCTGAGCGACTGTGCCGCAGTCGCGCGACGGAGTGCTACTCCAGAACCTGCCAGCTTGCTCGCTTTACGAGCAGCCAGGAAGCCGACGGTCAACCTATGCTGCTGGAGTAAGCTAGCGTTCTGACAGCGGTCTACTCACAGGAGTGGCCTCATGGCGGCAGGCAAGTCCGATGCGGTTAGCGTGCGAGTAGAGCCCCCATCAAGGCCGCGCTGCAAGCAGCCGCCGAACGCGAGATGCACAGCTTGGCCAACAAGCTGGAGGTTATGGTCATCGCCTACTGCCGCAGCCACGGCTACCCCTTGATCGGCGTACATGCCCGGTCGCTCCCTGATGCGGCCGCCGGTAGCCGCTCGATTCCGGACACGAAGTCAAAGAGGAGCCGTGCATGAACGGGACCTACCTCTACGCACGGTTCTGGCGCTGCGCCTTGCAAGTCAACCCCGCCGGCTATCGCACCACCCACCGGGGCGCTGACCATGGGCTCACTGAAGAGGCCTACAACCAGGCGTTGCTCCAGCAGTGCAAGGAACTCGACATTCGCGTCGTCGGGATCGCCGACCATGGCAGTGTCTCGAGCATCGACGCTGCGCGTCAGGTGCTGGCGCCGGCCGGCATCGTGGTCTTTCCGGGGTTCGAGATCGCATCGATCGACCAGACACACTTCGTTTGCCTCTTTCCAGAGGACACCTCGAGCCAGCTGCTGGAACGCTATCCGGGCAAGCTCGACTTGCTGGAGCCGCAGGACGGCGTTCGGCCATCGAAGCTCGGCGCCGAACAACTGATTGATTCGGTAGTCGACCAACTTGGCGGCTTCATTTACGCAGCCCGTTGCACCGAAGACCGAGGCCTTCTCAAGCAAGGCATGAATCATGTGTGGCA
>VGHO01000047.1 GCA_016868175.1 Betaproteobacteria bacterium | reverse complement strand
GGTCGAGACTTGCTACCGAGGGCGACGCGAAGCCAGCCGCCGCCTCGCGAAGGCGCTCGATCGCTTGGTTGCGCAGGCCGTGATCCAGGCGCTCGAACCTCGGATGCAGCACCGCAATCGCAAGGAGTGTTTCAAGTCTGCCGGGACGACGCAGCACGTCGATTCTTTCGAAGAGGCGGCCCAGGCTGTCAACCAGTGCATTCATCGATAGAGCGGGGCTGCGATCGATCGCTTGCGCAGCGCCTGCGCGCGCGCCCTCGAGCGCGATCACGGCCTCGATGGTGTCGAGCACCTGGTTCAGGCAGCTTGCACCCAGATCAACGATGCTGGCCACCTCCCGCGGCATACGCACACAGGCGCGCACCTTGTCGCTGAAGGCCTTGCCCGCCAGCGCTCCCCAGATTCCCCACCGGATCGCTGACGGCGCGCTTTCCCGGGCGGCTCGGTCGATTCCTGCGAGCATCGCCGCATGCTCGGGCCCGAGTCCCGCAAAAGGCTCGGCTTCAGTCTGCTTGAGGCAGCGCCACATCTCCGAGGGCAGTGCCTGGAGCATGCCGCGCTCGAGCTCGCGCCAGATCCGCTCGGCCACCCAGTGCCCGGTCTCCCCGGAGTGAACCATTTCGCGCATCAGGGCGTGGGTGTCAGGGTGCACAACGAATCCTGGAAGGCTTGCGGCAAAACGCGCCACCCTCAGGATGCGCACCGGATCCTCACGAAAGGCGTCGCTCACATGACGCAACCAGCCGCCCGCCAGGTCGGCCAACCCCGCACACGGATCGAACAGCCAGCCGTCGGCGTCGAGCGCCATGGCATTGATACGCAGGTCGCGACGCTGAAGGTCATCGTGGAGGCTCACGTCCGGGTGGCAGTGAAACTGAAACCCGTGGTAGCCCCTGCCGGTCTTGCGTTCGGTACGCGCAAGTGCGTACTCTTCGCCGCTTTGGCGATGCAGGAAGACGGGGAAATCCTTCCCAACCGGACGGAATCCGGCCCTGTGCATTGCCTCGGGCGTTGACCCCACCACAACCCAGTCGCGTTCATGCACTGTGCGGCCGAGCAGGGCATCGCGCACCGCTCCGCCCACACAGTAGATGCGCGCAGGCCCGAGGGCTCCAATCGCGGGATCGTCCGGAAAGGGCAGCAGTACGCTCAGCCGTTCCCGAACACCGCTCGACTCCGGACCTGACACGGCCTTGGGGTAGTCTGGCACAAGGCCCCGGCCGGTACCCGGCCCATCGCCTTCTGCGGTGCCCGGCTCGAGGCCCCGCTGCATCAGCGCGGGCGGCGAAGGTCTGCTGCAACCGAGGAGATTCCCATCGGCACGATCCCGAAGGCACCGAGTTCGAGCAACGGTGCACCGAGTACCTCGGTTGCCCCGGAAGGGACACTGTCAACTGCCATCGAATCCAGGTTGTCGCGGCTCATCAGCGGTGGTCCGGGAAGCGCCTCGAAGACCATCGCCTGAAGCCGGGCCAGTCCTGCGGGGAGCGGAATGATCCAGGGACTGCGTCCGTGGGCAGCAGTTGCGGCAAAACGCAGCAACGCGTCGAGGCGAACGATTTGCGGCCCGAATGCCTCGATCACGAGCGACCGGTCGGGGAGCCCGAGAGGCATGCCGCCGCTCAGCAAGGCAGCGACTGCACGCGCGATCGCACTGACCAGGTCGTACACATGCACAGGCGAGAACCTTGCGGCGGCGCCCGCAAGCGGAACGATCGGCGCAAATGCGCTGAGTCGCGCAAAAAGCCGCAGGAAGTTGTCGTCCGGGCCGAACACGACCGACGGCCGCACGATCAGCACCCGGCCATTGCCTTCACGCGTGAGCAAGAGCCGCTCGGCCTCGCTCTTGGACCGCAAGTACATCGACGGCGCGGAATTGACCGCCTCGGGGCGGCAGGCGAGTGCCGAAACATGCACAAGCGGTCTTTCCTGCGCCACCCGAATCAAGCGTGCGGGAAGTTGGACATGCACCCGGTTGAAGGCCTCGCCCCAGGGCTCGCCCCTGTCGCTGTGCAGGATGCCCGCGAGGTTGATGATCAGATCGCTGCCGGCAACCAGAGTCGCGAGCTGGTGGTCGTCGTGCGCATCGGCCTGCACCAATTGCACTGTGGGGCAGGTGGTGAGCCCGGTGTGGCGCCACGCCCTGCGACTCGGCAGCACAAGGTGCAAGTGCGGGACGACGGTTGCCAGGCTTGCCACCAGGTGCCGCCCGATGAATCCGGTGCCGCCGATCAGCAGCGCCTTCGGACGGTCAGACTGAAGGGCGCCCCGCACGGCGGATGCAGGCGCGCGGCGCCGTTGCTGCGCGCCACCTTCAGGGGAGTTGGGAGAGGGCTGCATGCTTCGGGCTGACCTCTCCGAGGCGCTGGCGCAGTGATTGCGGCTGCGAGGTGGTGAGGGCAGCGTAGTACACCGTATTCGAGAGGACTTTCTTCACATAGTCCCGGGTCTCGTTGAAGGGAATGATCTCGGCAAAGATCGCACCTTCCACCGGACCGGGTAGTGTGGAGCGCCAGGTTCGGGGTCGATTCGGGCCGGCGTTGTAGGCCGCCGAGGCCAGCGCGGGTGAGCCGTCGAGGTCATCGAGAACCGAGCGAAGGTAGTAGGTTCCGAAGCGCAGGTTGGTCTTGAGATCGTTGAGTTCCTCAGTGCGGAAGCCCTCGTGGCCGAGCTTTTTCGCAATCCACCGACCGGTGGCGGGCATGATCTGCATGAGCCCCTGCGCGCCCACGCCCGAGCGGGCGTCAGTGAGAAAGCGCGATTCCTGGCGAATCAGTCCGTAAGTCCAGTGCGGGTCGAGTTGTACCGCGCGGGCCGCAGTTTCGAGCTCTTCGCGAAACGGCATCAGGAACCGCAAGTGAAAGTCGTGCTCCTGGCGGGTGCGGTCGGCAGTGTTCACACAACGGTCAAGCACCAGACGCCTGCACGCAAGCTCGGCCGCTGCAAGCAGTTCGCGGTCGTCCATGCCCTTGGTGCTCACCCACCATTCGCGGTTGCCCTCGGGCCGCAGGCCCAGTGCGTAGAACTTGAAGGCGCGCTGGATTCCGGTGCGCGCTGCCATCGACCGGAGTTCCTCGTCGCCGGGCGTACGGGCACGTGGGGGCACCACAATCTTCTGGCCCAGATCCTCCAGCGCAAGCTGGCCATAGAAGTGAAACTGACGCGAGAGTTCGGTGAGGATCGCCCGGGCCGCCGGTTCGTCACCCGCCAGACGGTAGGCGCGCGCGCGCCAGTACTGCCAGGTTGGGTCGTCGCGCGCGCGTGCGGGCATCCAAGCCAGCACCTGAAGAAGGCTGTCCCAGTCGGTGGCGCGAAGCGCGCTGCGCGCCATCGAGGCAAGCGCCTCTTCACTCCCCAACGCGCCCCGCAACTGCGCCGAAGCGTCGAGCGGAAGGCTTGCACGAAGCGCGTCACGGGTGAGTTCGATCGCCTGCGGCTGCATCCGCAGCATGCTGATATGCGCGATCTGGGCGAGGATGAAACTCCGGCTCGATGCCGACAGACCCGAAACCTCCTCACGCTGCCAGCGGCGGTAGGCCTCGAGGCTGTCCTCGCGCGCCAGACGGACCCAGGCGATCTGGGCAAGCGGCGCGGGGGCACGGAGCGCCTTCTCGGGCTGCTCGAGGGCCCGGTCAACATCCTGTGCCGAGAGTCCGAGGTGCGATGCGGCCCAGCGGATCGCCGATCCCTGATTGGTTTCGATGGCGAGTCGGAGGCGTTGCTCGAGCAGCGCGGGCTCGAGCGCTCCCGCAGACTTGAATTCCGAAAAGAGCCGACCGCATGCCCCGCCAAGTGGCCGGGCCATCGTGAAGACCGGCATCGCTTCGTTGAGCAGCACAAGCTGCTGCATCCGGTCAGCTGCGCCCAGTTTGAGACGCGCCATCAGCTGCAGGCAGTGCAACGGTGGCTCATCCTGAAAGACAAGCTTCGGGTATTCCTCGGCCAGTTGCGCCCATGACGCGCGGTCACCGAGCCACTCAAGGTAGGTCTTGCGCAGCTGCTCTGCCACGCTTTCGCCCTCTTGGCGGGCGAGAAAGCGCAGCACCTCTCGCTGAAGCACCTCGGCCGACGCCTCGGTAATCGGTCGCTGCGCAAGCCGCAAGCGCAGCGCCCACTGCGCCACATAAGGGTGGAGCGGGTGGTCCTTGAGCGATTCGTCTTGACCTTTCTGGAACGCCGCAAGGTCGTTCCGCAGGAACGCTTCGCGCAGCGCTACGACCTGCTCGTCGGCGGGCAGTCGCTCCGCAAGCGGCATTGCAATCGAGGCTGCCGCGCTGGTGGCCACCGCTGCCCCAGCCACGAAGCTTGTGGTGGCAAGCGCCGTGGGCACGAAGCCCCTGCGCGCCGCAGCCAGCGGATTCGCGGGCGTGGTCTCGAGCGGGGTGGCGGCCCGCTGCAAACTGCCCGCGCGTCCGTCGCTCGACGCAGAACTGGCCGCTTGTGGGCTCCTTGCCCGAGGTGGCCCCTTTGCAGCTACCGCCTTGGGCTTCGCTCTGGCCGCATCGGCGCTGGTGTTACCGGCGCCCTTGGCTGCATTGGCGCCGACGTTGCCCGCGCCCTTGGCTGCCTTGGCGCTGACGTTACCCGCGCCCTTGGCTGCTTGGGCGCTGGTGTTGCCGGCGCCCCTGACCGTGCTGTCGGTGGTGTTGCCTTTGGCTGCGCCAGCAGGGGCGGCGCCGTCACTCGAGCGCTCCGCCACCAACGGTGTCCTCGATGGGTTTTCTGCGGCATGGACTGCGCCCAGAAAGCGTACCGGGCTCAGGTAAAACCCTGCGGCACCTTCTTTCGCACCAGCTTTGGCACTCCCACCAAAGGTCATGGGGAGACTCAGGCCCAACGCCACGCCCAGGCTCAGCACTGCTCCCAGGCTCAGCACCGCGACGATGCTCAGGGTTAAGCTCGGGCGCAGTGTCGCGCTCAAGCGCGGCGTTGCGCCCGGGCACGGGCCAAATTCGATCCCCCACACAGTCCGCCTCGTCGCCACTTTGGAGCTGTTCCTGCGATGATCCATGGCCTGCGCACCCTCACTTGCAACCGGCTCTAGGATACCCTTGATGCAGCGGCGCGGCAGATAAGGAACATGACCCCGCCACACCTCGCTCCCTCCAGGCAGCCCGACTCCAAGCAGCCCGACCGCGCAACGCTGCGCAAGGAGTGCCTTCGGGTGCGCGATGGACTCGATCCGCGACTCCGCTGCGCTTCCGATGCGGCAATCGCCACCCACCTGCGTGGCTGGCTCGCCACACTTTCGCCCCCGCCCCCATCCGATGCTGCGCTGGCGCTCTGGTGGCCGATTGGCAGTGAACCCGACCTGAGGCCCTTCTTCGCTGGATTTCGCGCGCTCGGCTGGACCGTGGCGCTCCCTTGCGTGGTGGCGAGGGGAAGTCCGCTTCGATTTGCCGTGTACGACACGGATACTCCGCTGCGCACGGTGGCGTTTGGCTTGCAGGAGCCCGCAAGTCCCCGCTGGGTTGAGCCCTGGGCGATCGCTGCACCCTGTGTGGGGTTCTGGGGTTTGTATCGCCTCGGCTACGGCGGGGGCTACTACGACCGCACGCTTGCAGCTTCACACGGGCTCGCGCAAGGCCGAAGCGCGGCGATCGCCTACAGTCAAAGCCGGATCGAGCTGCCGGATGCTTTCGCTCCGCAGCCCCTCGACCAGACCTTCAGCGCCGTGATCACCGAGGAGGGTGTGATCCACCCCGATCCCGGGACTCCCGCGGCTGGCTGAAGGCCTCAGCCCGCAAGCCCCAGGTCGCCGAGGATCGCGGTGCTGGGCTCGCTCTGGTTGAGCGTGTAGAAGTGCAGGCTCTGCGCCCCGCCCTCGACCAGCCTGCGGCAGAGCGCAGCCACCACATCGCGGCCGAAGGCGCGAATGGCGTCGCGGTCGTCGCCGAAGCTTGCAAGCTTGAGCCGGATCCAGCGTGGAATCTCGGCCCCGCAGCTTTCCGAGAAGCGCATCAACTGGGTGGTGTTGGTGATCGGCATGATCCCCGGCACGATCTCGAGATCGATCCCTTCGCGGGTGACCTCGTCGCGAAACCTGAAGTAGGCATCAGCGTTGTAGAAGTACTGTGTAATCGCCGAGGAGGCGCCCTTTCGCACCTTGCGGACGAAGGCCTGCAGATCCGCCTGCGGCGAGGCGGCCTGCGGATGCATCTCGGGGTAGGCAGCAACCACCACATGGAAGTGGTCGCCGTGATGCTCCCGAATGAACGCGACCAGATCTTCGGCGTAGCGGAAAGCGCCGCCCTGAACCATCCCCGAGGGAAGGTCGCCGCGTAGCGCGACAATGCGCGAAATGCCCATGGCGCGGTATTGTGCGAGCAGGGCGCCCAGCTGGGCGCGGTCCTGGCCCACGCAGGACAGGTGCGGTGCCACGGGAACAGGGTGCGCAGCGTTGGTGCGGAAGTCCGGGCTTTCGTGAGGATTGCCGGACTCGCCGCTGCCCGACTCACGGCTGGCAGGTTCTTCGCTGGCAGGCTTGCCGCTACCGGACTCGCGGCTGATCGCCTCGACCAAGGCTCTCGTCTTGTCGCGGGTTGCGCCACCCGCACCGAAGGTCACGCTGAAGAAATCCGGTCGAAGCCTTGCAAGGTTGCGACGTACTTCGCGAAGCTTGTGTTCGCCCGTTTCGGTGTTGGGCGGGAAGAACTCAAAGCTTAGTCCGATGCGCACTCAAGCCCTCCTTCATCCCCCCGGGGGTAAATCCTTCTCGCCACAACAAAGAATTCCCGGTTTCCCTCCTGACCCCGCAGGCAGCTCTCGTGCAGGTCACAGGGCGCGTTGACCCGCATGCCGAGTTGCGCGAGGCACTGCACGATGCGTGCAAACACCCTGGGGTATACCGAAGCATCGCTCACCACCCCGCGTCGCAGCAGCCTTCGGCGCTCGCCGGAGTCTGCGCCAAGCTCGAATTGCGGCTTGATCAACGCAAGCAGCCAGCCTTGCGCCGAGAGCAGCGCAACCGCCGGCGCGAGTGCATGTTCGAGACTGATGAACGACACATCCACCACAATTCCCGAGGCACCCTGCTGCGGCCACTTCGGATCGAGCGCGCAGGGGCTTGTGCGGTGGGGCAGATCGCGCAGGTTCAGACCTTCAACCGTGCACACCCGGGGGTCGCTGCGCAGTTGCGCATGCAACTGGCCACGACCCACGTCGATCCCGAGCACCCGCTCGGCCCCCCGCTCGAGAAGGCAGTGGGTGAAGCCTCCAGCGCCTTGACCGAGATCCACCCAGTAGCCCGTGACCCGGATGTCGGGGCGCGCAGCGAGCAAGCCCTCGAGCTTGGCGCCGGCGCGCGACACGAAGCGGTTTTCGGGCGATTCGGCGAGGCCAAGCGCCGCGTGCGGCGCAACCGCGAGCGCCGCGCGTGCAACCGGTCTGCCCTCGAGAAACACCGCGCCGGATGCAATCAACCTTGCGGCTGCCGATCGCGAGGGCGCAAGCCCACGCTCCACCAGAGCCTGATCGAGTCGCACCGGCCAGCCTGGAGGGAGGCGGCAACGGTCGCAGGGTCGCTGCGGGGCCCGGAAGTGGTTCAGTAGCGGTAGGTCTCGGGCTTGTAGGGTCCCGCGACCGCAACGCCAATGTAGTGCGCCTGTTCCTCACTGAGTTCGGTCAGTTGGGCTCCCAGCTTGCGCAACTGCAAGCGCGCAACCTTCTCATCGAGGTGCTTGGGAAGCACATAGACCTTTCCTGGCTCGTAGCGATCCTGGTACTGAAACAGTTCGATCTGCGCGATCACCTGGTTGGCAAACGAGGAACTCATCACGTACGAAGGGTGACCGGTTGCACAGCCAAGGTTCACAAGGCGGCCTTCGGCCAGCAGGATGATGCGTTTGCCATCGGGGAAGATCACATGGTCGACCTGGGGCTTGATGTTTTCCCAGCGGCAGGACCTGAGTCCGGCCACGTCGATCTCGTTGTCGAAGTGTCCGATGTTGCACACGATCGCCTGATCCTTCATCCGTTCCATGTGGGCACGGGTGATCACGTCCTTGTTGCCGGTGGCCGTCACAAAGATGTCTGCCTTGTCGCAGGCCTCCTCCATGGTCACGATCCGGTAGCCCTCCATCGCCGCCTGCAGCGCGCAGATCGGATCGATCTCGGTGATCCAGACCTGCGCCGAAAGCGCGCGAAGTGCCTGCGCCGAGCCCTTGCCCACATCGCCGTAGCCCGCCACCACCGCAACCTTGCCTGCAATCATCACGTCGGTGGCGCGCTTGATCCCGTCGACCAGCGACTCGCGACAGCCGTAGAGGTTGTCGAATTTGCTCTTGGTGACCGAGTCGTTCACGTTGATCGCACGAAAAGCCAGGTCGCCGCGTTCGGCCATCTGGTAGAGGCGCTTGACCCCGGTGGTGGTCTCTTCGGTCACGCCGATCACTGAAGCGAGTTGGCGCGCATAAAACCCCGGGTCGATTGCCAGCCGCGCCCGGATCGAGGCATAAAGGGCAGCCTCCTCCTCGCTTTCAGGCCGACCAAGCACCGAGGCATCCTCAGCGGCACGTGCGCCGAGGTGAAGCAGCAGCGTTGCGTCGCCGCCGTCATCGAGGATCATGTTCGTGGTGCCGCCGTCGGGCCACTCGAAGATGCGGTGTGTGTAGTCCCAGTACTCGGCAAGTGACTCGCCCTTGTGCGCAAACACCGGAATGCGTGCTGCGGCGATCGCTGCGGCGGCGTGGTCCTGGGTGGAGAAGATGTTGCAGGAAGCCCAGCGCACTTCGGCTCCAAGTGCCACCAGCGTCTCGATGAGGACTGCGGTCTGGATCGTCATGTGCAGCGATCCGGTGATGCGCGCACCCTTGAGTGGCTTGGCGGATGCAAACTCTTCGCGAATGGCGATCAGACCCGGCATCTCGGTTTCGGCGATGCGGATCTCCTTGCGGCCCCAATCGGCCAGGCCCATGTCGGCGACCATGAAATCGCCAAATGCACCTGAAGCGGGGTGTTTGACCGGGGTAAGCTGAAAAATCTGAGTGGCCACAGCGCTCATGCTGCGCCCTCCTTTCTTGAAGTGAAAAAGTGGGCGAGCGCCGTTACCACAGTTCCCTCGAGGGAACCTGCCCGAGCCTGGGTAGACCGGTCCTGGCGGACACCGCGGCCTTCTCGCAACGCTCCTCGGACATCTGAAAGCTCCCCGATACTAGCTCGGCGGTCGCTCAGCCTGTTCCTATTCCCGCATCGCTGCGAAGGGCAGTGGCCCGGTCGCACCGCTCCCAGCTGAACTCGGGCTCATCGCGGCCAAAGTGCCCATACGCCGCCGTCTTGCGGTAGATCGGACGCAGCAGATCGAGCATTTGCACAATGCCCTTCGGTCGCAGGTCAAAGTGCGCCGTGATCATTTCGGCGAGTCGCTCATCGCTCACCTTGCCGGTACCGAAAGTGGTGACCATGATCGAGGTGGGTCGCGCAATCCCGATGGCGTAGCTCACCTGGATCTGGCAGCGGCTCGCAAGCCCTGCAGCTACGATGTTTTTTGCAACATAGCGAGCCGCGTAGGCGGCCGAGCGGTCCACCTTGGAGGGGTCCTTGCCTGAAAAGGCGCCGCCCCCGTGCGGAGCAGCGCCGCCGTAGGTATCCACGATGATCTTTCGTCCGGTGAGCCCGCAATCGCCCTGGGGGCCGCCCACCACAAAGCGTCCGGTGGGGTTGATCAGGTAGTGCACCTCGCCCTGCAGGAGTTCACTGGGCAGCACCGGCTTGATGATTTCCTCGATCACCGCCTCGCGCAGGGTGGCGTGCGCGATGTCGGGCGCATGCTGCGTTGAGAGCACCACGGTATCCACACTGTGGGGCCGATTGTCGTGGTAGCGCAGCGTGACCTGGCTCTTTGCGTCGGGCCTCAGCCAGGGCAGCCTGCCGTCGCGCCGAAGCTGCGCCTGCCGCTCCACCAGGCGGTGCGCGTAGTAGATCGCCGCGGGCATCTGTTCGGGGGTCTCGTCGCAGGCATAGCCAAACATCAGCCCCTGATCGCCCGCGCCCTGCTCGAGATCGAGCCCCCGTCCTTCATCCACACCCTGTGCGATGTCCTGGCTCTGCTTGTCGTAGGCCACCAGCACCGCGCAGCCGCGGTAGTCGATGCCGTAGTCGGTGTTGTCGTATCCGATGGACTTGATGGTGTCGCGCGCCACCTGGATGTAGTCGACGTTGGCCGCAGTTGTGATTTCGCCCGCGAGCACCACCAGCCCGGTGTTGCAGAGTGTTTCGGCGGCCACACGCGAGCGGGGATCCTGGGCGAGGATCGCATCGAGAATGGCGTCGGAGATCTGGTCTGCGACCTTGTCGGGATGACCTTCGGAGACCGACTCCGAGGTGAAGAGAAAGGACCGTGACATGCCTGCTTGCTCCTCGTTGAGTTGGGCGCTGCCAACTCCGGGATGAAGCGGCGACGCTTTAGCGGTATTGAATGCCCCGCAAGTTGTCATTAACTCGGCACGTGCGATTATAGCGATGCTCAACGATGTGCCTGGATGCTCACTTTCCTGTTCCGCTTTCTCGCCCTCTTTCCCCTGCGCACGCTCTGGGCGCTGGGTGCACTCGGGGGGCGTCTGGCCTGGTGGGGTTCTCGCTCCTACCGTTCCAAATTCCAGCGCAACCTTCTTCTGGCGGGCTACACGCAGCAACGGATGCGCAACGACGCGATTGCGCAGGCGGGCCGCATGGTTGCGGAACTTCCCGCAGTATGGTTCTATCCCGACGAAAAACTCTTCGCGCATTGTGTGAGCGATACCCGCGCGGTGCTCGAGCAGGCGATCGAAGCGGCCAGGGCGGACGGGCGCGGGCTGCTTTTCATGACGCCGCATCTTGGTTGCTTCGAGATCACCTGCCGCTACATCGCGCGGCATGTACCGATGACGATCCTCTTCAAGCCGGCGCGCATCGCCGCAGTCGACCAACTCCTGCGCGAGGCGCGTAACCGCAGCACGGTGCGCGCAGTGCCCGCCGACCTTGGAGGCGTTCGCGCCTTGATGCGCTGCCTGCGTCGCGGTGAGGCGGTCGGACTCCTGCCGGATCAGGTGCCCACCGAGGGCGAAGGACGCCTCGCCGGGTTCTTCGGACAACCGGCGCTCACCATGACGCTGCCGGAGGGCCTTGTGCGAAGGGCCCATCCTCGGGTGCTTTTTGCGGTGGGCGAGCGGCGGGTCAGCGACGGTGTCTGGCAACTTCACTTCCTCGAGCATCAGGGCGAGTGCACGCCCACGGCGATCAACCGCGCCATGGAGGGGCTCATCCGACGCTGGCCCGATCAGTACCTGTGGAGCTACAACCGGTTCCGCGGGGCGCCGCCTGCCGTTGAAGCTGCCTGAGTCCGTGTTGAGCCGCAGGATCGTCTGCGCCCCGCGCCCGTTGCATCTCGGTTGATGCACTCCGAAGACCTGCTCGCGCGCGCGCTGATCGGGCTTGCCAGGGGTCTTGCGCGCCTGCCAAGACCGGTAATGCGGGCGCTGGCCCATCCGATCGCCTTGTTCAGCTACGTGGCCGTGCCGCGTCGACGCAAGGTGGCGCTCGCCAACCTGGCGGTGGCCTTTCCGCAGTGGACTTCAGCACGGAGGGCGCAAGTGGCCCGCGCGCATTTTGTCGACTTCGTAATCAGCCTCATCGATCGCTTTGCGCTTTGGGAAGGCCCGGTTTCGAGGCTCGAAGCGCTGGTGAAGGCGAGCGGTTGGGAGCATCTCGAAGGGGCGCTCGCGCGCGGGCCGGTGATCGTGCTGGCGCCGCACTTTCTCGGCATGGACGCTGGGGGACTGCTGATAAGTGCCCGAATCCCAGTGGTCTCGGTCTACGCGCAGCAGAAAAGCCAGTATCTCACCGACGCGATGACCCGCGGTCGGGCGAGGTTCCCCAACACCTCGCTCGTGCTGCGTAACGAGGGCTTGCGGGCAGTGCTGCGTCACATGCGCAAGGGCAAGACGCTCTATCTGCTGCCCGACATGGACCTGGGCGCGCGCGACGCGGTTTTCGTTCCGTTCTTCGATGTGGAAGCGGCCACGGTCACCACGGTGTCGAGGCTGGCGCGGATGACGGGTGCTCAGGTAGTACCCACTGCAACGCGCATGGTTGGAGACGCCTACGCGCTCGAGATCTACCCAGCGTGGGAGGGCTTTGCGCAGAGCGATCCGCACGCGGCAGCCCGCGCAATGAACCGGTTCATCGAGGAGCGGATTCGCGAAATGCCAAGCCAGTACCTCTGGACCCACCGGCGCTACAAGACGCGCCCTGATGGCGCCCCGCCACTCTATCCGGGATCCTGAGGCACAAGCAACGATCCGCCCCGCGACCCCCGGCGCTGTCGGCACCCCATCACCGGACCGGCCAACGTTCGTCGGTGCGGATCAGGGATAATCCGCTGATGCGTGCACGATTCAGCAAGATGCAGGGGGCGGGCAACGATTTTGTTGTGTTTGACGCGATCCGTCAGTCGATTCCAGTGGCGCGGGTGAACTGGCGCCGGCTTGCCGATCGACACTTCGGTATCGGTGCCGACCAGATCCTGATCGTGGAGTCTGCCGAAGACGAGCGGCACGATTTCCGCTTTCGCATCTTCAACGCCGACGGCGGCGAGGTGGAGCAGTGCGGCAATGGTGCGCGGTGCTTTGTGCGCTTTGTTCACGAGCAGGGACTTTCAGCGAAGCCCTGCCTTCTCGTGGAAACCCGTGCGGGCCTGATTGCCCCCCAACTCGTTGAAGGTGGGGAGGTTGTGGTGAACATGGGGCCCCCGCGCTTTGATTTTGCCGCTGAGGGTTTTCTTGCCCCATCGGCGTTCCCTCCGGGCGCCCTTTTGCAACAGGGCCGGATCCAGAGCCTCGAGATCCACAGCCCCCAAGCCCAAAGCCTCGAGGTCCAGGAGCGCCAGATCCGCAGCGTCCGGATCCCGAGCCCGCACACCGGGTCCCCATCGGACCCCGCGCCCGCGGGCCTTGTCGCATCCGGATCCGGGACAACAGCGCAGGCTGTCAGCCTAAGGCTTGATCTCTTGTCGATGGGCAACCCGCATGCGGTGCTGTGGCTCCACAGCCCCGCGCCGGACGCGCTGGTGGAAGGTCTCGGTCCTGAGCTTTCCAGGAACCCCGCATTCGCCCACGGCGCAAACCTTGGGTTTGCCTGTCTGGATCGGCAGACCTCGGTGTTGCATTTGCGCGTCTACGAGCGCGGTGTGGGTGAGACGCTTGCCTGCGGAAGCGGCACCTGCGCCGCCGCAGCCCTGGCGATCGAGCACGGGTGGACCGGATCTCCCGTGCACATCCATGCGCGCGGAGGAAAGCTGCGGATCGACTGGGCCGGGGGCGTCGCGCCTGTGCACTTGCAGGGTCCTGCACAAACCGTGTTTTCCGGTGAGATCGAGCTTCCCCTGCACTAGCGCAACTCTGCGGGCGGACGCTCGTTGGTGCTGCATTGCGAGCAGGCGGCACGCAGGGCGCTGCAACTTTGTCGTCCTCATCTTTCGGAGCATCCATGTCGGAACCCCCAAGCGACGACCCTGAACAGCAGATCGCCCTCTGGCTGAGGGCTAATCCGGGTTTTCTGCAGCGTCACCCAGAGTTGCTGCCGCATCTGAAGATGCCCGATGTGCATGCGGGACGCGCCATCTCGCTGCACGAGCGGCAGATGGAAGTGATGCGCGAGAAACACCGGCAACTCGAGCACCGGCTGGCCGAATTGATGCGGGTTGCGCAGGAAAACGACCTGATCGGCGAGCGGGTGCAGCGTTTTACCCGCGCAGTGCTGCTCCACGAGGACCGAAAGACCCTTCCCGATCGCATCAGCGGGCTGCTCGGCGAGGTCTTTCAGGTGCCGCAGGTTGCCATGCGGCTCTGGCCGCCTGGGTCGGCGCGACACGCTCCCGGCGTGCAGCTGCCGGTCGAACCTGCGGTGGTTGCTGCGGTCGACGGCCTGCACCATCCGCTGTGCGGAAGTCCGGCCAACAAGCCGGGGGTGAGCTGGCTCCCGGAAGCAGGAAAGTCGGCGCGTTCGGTTGCGCTCCTCGCGCTGCGTCGTGGTGCGGAAGCGGAAGCCTTCGGGTTGCTTGTGCTGGGCTCAGGCGACCCCGACCGTTTCCAGGCGCAGATGGGCACCGCGTTCCTGCAGCGCCTCGCCGAGATGATCTCGGCGGCGCTCACGCCTGCGCTTGGACCGGTGCTGTCAGGTCATGGTGCGCCAACCGCAGGCCGCGAAGTCGACAGACTGGCATGAGTGCCGCGCTGGTTGAGCAGTTTCTCGAGAGGCTGCGGAGCGAGCGGCGCTATGCCGCACCCACGCTGCTCGCCTACGCGCGCGACCTTCGTGGTCTGGTCGAGGAACTCAACCCCAAGGCCTGGTCGTCGATCACCTCTGCGCAGATCCGGCGTCTGGTGGCGCAGCGTGCAGCACGCGGGCTTGCCGCAAGGTCGATTGCCCGCACGCTTTCGGCCTGGCGCGGGTTTTTCGATTTTCTGCTCGAGCACCAACTGGTATCGCACAACCCGGTGCGGCAGGTGCGGGCGCCGAAGATGCCGCACCGGCTGCCGAAGGCACTCCCCGCCGACGACAGCCAGCGGCTCCTCGATCACACCGACGCCCAGAGCAGCGCAACGTGGGTGCGCGATCAGGCGATCATGGAGCTCTTCTATGGATCGGGTTTGCGGCTTTCGGAACTGATTCAGCTGGACATGGCCTACCACGCGGGCGCAGTGGGCTGGTACGAGCGCAGTGAGGCCCTCGTCCATGTACTGGGCAAGGGGTCCAGGCGGCGCTCGCTTCCAGTGGGCGCCAAGGCCGTGGAGGCCATCGATGCCTGGCTCAACCAGCGTGCGCAGTGGATCGCAAAGCTCGGTAGCGCGGATGCACACGCGCTCTTTCTTGGCGTGCGCGGCGCACGGATCAGTCCGC
>VGHO01000046.1 GCA_016868175.1 Betaproteobacteria bacterium | reverse complement strand
GAAGACGCGCTGTGCCCCGCGCAGCACCGCTCGAGTGAGGCACGCTGGCTGCACCCCGCAGGGCGGCCGCTGCGTTCAGGAGACTGGGAAGACCCCTCGCTTCGCGCCCTCACGCTCCATCTGTGCCAGAGCGATCGCAGGGCTGAGCATGCGCTCCTCGTGATCAATGGCCATGCCGGGGCGGTGGAGTTTGTCCTGCCGAAGGGTCACTGGGTCACGGTTTTCGACAGCGCAGCAACACCCCTTGGGGCACGGGTTGCAAGGCCGGGGTACAGTGTGGTTTGCGCCGTTGGACCCGGGGCCGATCGCGCCCTTGGGCCAGGAGCCGATCGCGCCCTTGGGCCCGGAGCCGATCGCGCAGACGGGGCGGGTTGAGGCGGGAAAACACAGCGAAGTGCAGCGCCACAGCGCTCCTGTGGCGCATCGACGCGAGGAGAAAGCGATGGACACCGCAACCGACGCCGGTACTTCGGACCTGAGCCACCTCGGGTCGTCTTCGCGGCAGATCCAGCCGCACATCCTGGCGCGGCGCGCACTGGCGCTGGTGCTTGCGGGCGGCAGGGGCTCGCGGCTCAAGCAGCTCACCGACAACCGTGCCAAACCTGCGGTCTACTTCGGGGGCAAATTCCGCATCATCGATTTTGCGCTTTCCAACTGTGTCAATTCGGGAATACGTCGCATCGGTGTCGTAACCCAGTACAAGTCGCATTCGTTGCTGCGGCATCTGCAGCGTGGCTGGAGCTTTCTGCGCGCCGAACTCAACGAGATGGTCGACCTGCTCCCGGCCCAGCAACGCGTGAGCGAGGAGCACTGGTACCGCGGTACCGCCGATGCGATCTATCAGAATCTCGACATCATCCGCACCAGTCGCCCGGAGTTCGTGGTGATCCTCGCAGGCGACCATGTGTACAAGATGGACTACGCCCTGATGCTCAAGGATCATGTGGAGCGCGGTGCCGAATGCACCGTGGGCTGCATCGAGGTTCCCCGAAGCGAAGCGAGCGCTTTTGGCGTGATGGCGATCAACGCATCGCGCCGGATCACCGACTTCGTGGAGAAACCGCTCGATCCGCCTTCGATGCCCGGCGATCCCGAGCGTTCGCTCGCGAGCATGGGGATCTACATCTTCAACGCCGATTACCTCTACCAGATGCTTGAGGACGATCTCGCCAACCCCACTTCCTCGCACGACTTTGGCAAGGACGTGATCCCGCGGGTGGTCCGTGAGGGGCAGGCGGTGGCGCACCCCTTTTCGATGTCGTGCATTTCCTCGGCCAAGCGCAGCACCCCGTACTGGCGCGACGTGGGCACCATCGACGCCTTCTGGGAAGCCAACCTCGACCTGGCTGCAGTCACGCCGGAGCTCGACATCTACGACACCCAGTGGCCGATCTGGACGCATCAGCGCCAGTTGCCGCCTGCGAAGTTCGTGCAGGACGCACAGGGCCGGCACGGAGAGACCATCAACACGATCGTCTCCGGGGGCTGCATCGTTTCGGGTTCGTCGGTGAGCAACTCGGTTCTCTTTTCCAATGTGCGTATCCGTTCCTTCTGCCTGTTGAATGCCTGTGTACTCCTCCCCGAGGTCCTCATCAACCGGCGCTGCCGCCTTCAGCGCGTCGTGATCGATCGCGGCTGCGAAATCCCGGAGGGTCTCGTCGTGGGTGAAGACCCGGCGCTCGATGCCCAGCGCTTTGAGCGCACCGAGAAGGGTGTGGTGCTGATCACCCGCGGCATGCTCGATCGTCTCAGCGGGAAGCCGCCCGGCTGAGCCTTTGCCGATGCGTGTTCTTCAGGTCAGCTCCGAGATGGTCCCCTGGGTGAAGACCGGGGGGCTTGCCGATGTTGCAGGTGCGCTTCCGGCCGCGCTCGCCCGCTGTGGTGTGGAATTGCGTGCGCTGCTTCCGGGCTACCCCGTGATCCTTCAGGCGCTGCGCAGCACCGAACGCATCGGACGGGCACGACTTCCGTGGGGCGACGAAGTGGATGTGCTCGGTGCCGAGGCCCACGGCTCCAGTGCCAGGCTCTACCTGATCGATGCAGCGTGGCTCTATGCGCGGGCGGGCAGTCCCTACGAGGATGCGCAGGGCCATGCCTTTGCCGACAACCACCGGCGTTTCGCAGCACTTGGCTGGGTGGCACGTGAACTTGCCTGCGGACTCGATCCAACATGGCAACCCCAGGTGGTGCATGCGCACGATTGGCATGCAGGACTTGCACCGGCCTATCTGGCATGGAGCACCGCGCCACACGTGCGCCGTCCGAGCGTGTTCACCATCCACAACCTTGCCTACCAGGGACTCTTTCGCGCGGTGCATCAAGCCGAGCTCGGGATTCCGGCGCACGCCTGGCATCTCGAGGGGCTCGAGTTTCACGGACAGATCTCCTACATGAAGGCGGGGATCGTGCATGCCGACCGGCTGAGCACAGTGAGCGCAGGCTATGCGCGCGAGATTCAGACGCCTGAGCAGGGCTTCGGTCTCGATGGGCTCCTGCGGCACCACGGCCACAAGCTCAGTGGGATCCGCAACGGCATCGACAGCGGCATCTGGAATCCGGCGCACGACGATCACCTGCCATCACGCTACAACCCCGGTCAGCTAACCGCGCGCGCAACAAACCATGAGGCGCTCGGGCTGGAACTCGGGCTTGCAGCGCATCACGAAGCGCCGCGCTGCGCGATCATCAGTCGCCTGCATCCGCACAAGGGGCTCGGGCTGGTGCTGGAAGCGGCCGCACCAATGCTCCATCAGGGTGCGCAATTGGCGATCCTGGGTCGCGGCGAAGCATCGATCGAGCAGGCCTTCCTGGAGCTGGAGCAGCGCCACCCGGATCAGGTCCGGGTGCGTCTTGGCTTTGACGAAGCTCTCGCGCACCGGCTGCTGGCAGGCTGCGACATGCTCCTGATGCCCTCGCAGTTCGAGCCCTGTGGCCTTACGCAGATGTATGCGATGCGCTACGGATGCTTGCCGCTGGTGCACTCAGTCGGGGGCCTTGCCGACACGGTCCATCCCTGGGATCCGCACAACCCCGCAGCCACTGGTTGCAGCGGGTTTGCCTTTGCCACCTTCCACATCGGCGCCTTTCTCGAAGCCTGGGCGCAGGCGCTGGCATGCTGGGCGCAGCCTGTGCAGTGGGCGGCGCTGCAGCGCACTGGCATGTCGCTTGCATTCGACTGGGATGAACCCGCGCGGCAGTACACTCGAATCTACCAGCAACTCGGCCACGCCCATGGATAGTCCTGTACAAGTCAACCCCGCCTTCGACTTCGACCCTCCGGCGCGGGATTTGCGTTCGATCAAGCGGGCGATTGCCAACAAGCTGCGCTTTTCGGTCGGCAAGGACCCGCTCAGTGCGCGCCCCGAGGACTGGTTTCAGGCCAGCGCGCTCGCCATTCGCGATCACCTGATCGACCGCTGGATGCAGACCACCCGCGCGCAGTATGCGCAGGACAGCAAGCGCGTGTACTACCTGTCGATGGAGTTCCTGATTGGGCGCAGCTTCAGCAACGCGCTGCTCGCACTCGGCCTGCGCGACCGGGTAAGCCAGGCATTGGCCGAAATGGGCGTGGACCTCGATCAGTTGCTCAACATGGAAAACGACGCGGCGCTGGGCAACGGAGGTCTCGGACGCCTGGCCGCGTGTTTTCTCGACGCGATGGCCACGCTCAATGTGCCGGGCTTCGGCTACGGCATCCGCTACGACTACGGGATGTTTCGCCAGAAGATCGTGGAGGGCCAGCAGCAGGAGGCGCCCGACCAATGGCTCAAGCACGGACATCCCTGGGAGTTTGTGCGCGCTGAAGTGAGCTACAGGGTGCACTTCGGCGGTCATGTGGTGGCCGACGGCAGCGCGCGCCGCTGGGTGGATACCGCGCCGGTAAAGGCGGTGGCCCACGACATCATCGTGCCCGGCTACGACACGCTCGCCACCAACACCTTGAGGCTGTGGTCGGCGCGTGCCGACGAGGAGATCGATCTGGCTGCCTTCAACCGCGGGAACTACATCGAAGCGGTGGCCAAGAAGAATCTTTCGGAGAATGTGTCGCGGGTACTCTATCCCGACGATTCCACCGACCCCGGTCGCAGGCTGCGCCTCCAGCAGGAGTACTTCTTCGTGAGTGCGAGCGTGCAGGATCTGCTCCGGCGCTACCTCTCCACCCACGACAACCTGCGCAAACTCTCCGACAAGATCTGCATTCATCTCAACGACACCCATCCGGTCCTGGCGGTACCCGAGTTGATGCGCCTGCTGGTGGATGTGCACCGCATGGACTGGGACGTCGCCTGGCTGCACTGCCAGCGCATCTTCTCCTACACCAACCACACGCTGATGAGCGAAGCGCTCGAGACCTGGCCCGTGGCCATGCTCGTCGATGTGCTGCCGCGGCATCTCGAAATCATCTTCGACCTCAATGCGCAGTTTCTTGCCACACTCGGCGCAAAGGGTTGCGACGGCGACATGATCCGCCGGATGTCGCTGATCAGCGAGGACGGCGACCGCCGGGTGCGCATGGCCTACCTTGCAGTGCTTGCGTCCTACTCGGTCAACGGCGTGTCGAAACTGCACAGCCAACTGATGACCGAGTCGATCTTCGCCGACTTCCACCGCCTGTGGCCGGAGCGCTTCAACAACAAGACCAACGGCATTACCCAGCGACGCTGGCTTGCGCAGGCAAACCCTGAGCTTTCCTCCCTGATCGACCAGCGCCTCGGCACCGGCTGGCGCCGCGACCTCGGGCAGCTCGGCGAGTTGCGCAATTTCGCAAGCGATGCCCGCGCGATCGACGCGCTGCTCGCAACCAAGGCCAGGCGCAAATTGCTGCTTGCGCGCTGGATCGGCGAGCAACTCGGGGTTCGGATCAACCCCGAGAGCCTCTTTGATGTGCAGATCAAGCGAATCCACGAGTACAAGCGGCAGCTGCTCAATGTGCTTCAGGTGATCGACCGCTACTTTCGAATCCTCGATCAGCCCGAGCTCGACTGGGTGCCCCGCACCGTGATCTTCTCGGGAAAGGCCGCCTCGGCGTATGCGATGGCCAAGCTGATCATCCGCCTGATTCACGATGTGGCGGCCACCCTGCGCAGCGATCCGCGGATCGGCAACCGCCTTCAGGTGTGTTTCATCCCCAACTACAGCGTGAGCCTCGCCGAGCTGATCATTCCGGCCGCCGAACTCTCCGAGCAGATCTCCACCGCCGGCACCGAAGCCTCGGGCACCGGCAACATGAAGCTTGCCCTCAACGGTGCGCTCACGATCGGCACACTCGACGGGGCCAACATCGAGATTCTCGAGTCGGTGGGCACCGACAACATGTTTGTTTTCGGCCTCACTGCGGCGCAGGTGCGCGATCAGCGCGCATGCGGTTATTCGCCCGCCAAGGTCGTTGAAGGCAATCCCCGTCTGCGCCGGGTGCTCGATGCGGTGCGCGAGGGCATGTTCTCGCCAAGGGAGCCCGGTCGCTACCACGCAATCCACGATGCGCTGGTGCGCTGGGGCGACCACTACCTGCTGCTCGCCGACTTTGCCGCCTACGTCGAGGCGCACGATGAAGTGGACCGCTGCTACCTCGATCGCACGGCCTGGGCGCGCAAGAGCCTGATCAACATCGCCGGCACCCACCGCTTTTCCGCCGACCGGACGATTGCCGAATATGTGGACCAGATCTGGAGGTGCCCGCCGGTCCGGTTGCAATCGGTCAGCGCCCTGGCGTGATCTGCCCTCAGGGTCGTCGCGCAGATCCACCGGGAATGAAGGCACTGCCGGCACGGCCATGGTGGCGTGGCGGGGTGATCTACCAGATCTACCCCCGGTCGTTCGCCGACACCAACGGCGACGGTGTTGGTGACCTTGCCGGAATCACGCAAAAGCTCGACTACATCGCGTGGCTCGGGGTGGATGCCATCTGGATTTCGCCCTTCTTCCCCAGCCCGATGAAGGATTTCGGCTACGACATCCGCGCGCACTGCGAGGTGGACCCCCTGTTTGGAACGCTCGAGGCGTTTGGTGCATTACTCGAGCGGGCCCATGCGCTCGGAATCCGGGTGATGATCGATCAGGTCCTCTCGCACACTTCCGACCAGCATCCCTGGTTTGCCGACAGCCGGGCATCGCGCGAGGGCGCGCGCGCCGACTGGTACGTTTGGGCCGATCCGCAACCCGACGGCACTCCGCCCAACAACTGGCTCTCGGTGTTTGGCGGGAGCGCCTGGCAATGGGACACCGGACGCTCCCAGTACTACCTGCATAACTTCCTCGCCTGTCAGCCCGACCTCAACTTCCACTGCGGCGAAGTACGCGAGGCGATCCTTGAAACGGTACGCTTCTGGCTTGAACTCGGCGTCGACGGTTACCGGCTGGATACCGCCAACTTCCTCTTTCATGATGCGCAGTTGCGCAACAACCCCCCGCGCGACCGCCAAACCGGCCCGCGGCGCGACATGAGTGTGGGCGACTTCAATCCCTACATGTATCAGATGCATCTCTTTGACAAGAGCCGTCCCGAGAACCTGGGTTTTCTTGGCGAGCTGCGGGCGCTCTGCGATCGCTATCCCAACACGGTACTGCTGGGCGAGATCGGCGACGACGACGGACTGGCGCGCATGGCGGAATACACCGCAGGCGCAGATCGCCTGCATATGGCCTACAGCTTCGATCTGCTCGGCGCTGATCACAGCGCAGCCTTCCTGCACCAGACCTTCGAGCGCTTCGGGCGCATCGTGAGCGACGGGTGGCCCGCCTGGGCGATTGGCAACCATGACGTCGTCCGGGTGGCTACCCGCTGGGCGGCTGACGCAGCCACCGGGAGCCTGCGGCAGCGCAAGCTGCGCCTCGCGGCCGCGCTCCAGATGTGCTTGCGCGGCACCCCTTGCGTGTACCAGGGCGAGGAGCTGGGGCTCGAGGAAGTGGAACTTCGTCAGGAGGAGCTGCAGGATCCCTACGGCATCGCGATGTGGCCGCGCTTCAAGGGGCGCGACGGGTGCCGAACGCCCATGCCCTGGGATGGCGCTGCCATCGACGCGGGCTTTGGCAGCGGAGCGCAAAAGCCGTGGCTGCCGATCCCTGCACAGCACCGCGCCAACGCAGTGGCCGATCAGCAGGCGCACCCCCAGTCGCTGCTGTGCTACTACCGGGCGCTCATCGCCTGGCGCCGTGCCAACCCGGTGATGCTCGAGGGATCGATGCACATGATCGGGGGATCGATACACAAGATCGAAGCCGGTTTGTCGGCCAACGCGGCAAGCCCCGGGCTTCTCGCTTTCGTGCGCACGCTCGGGGATCTGCGCGTGCTCTGCGTGTTCAACTGGAGCGCCACTGACCTGAGCGTTGACCCGCGGGAACTGGCCAGCCAGATGCTCCTGCCGGATCAGCCTGGCCGGCCGGGGTTGGAGCGCCCGGATCCTGGCGCCCTGCGGATACTTGCCTCCCCGATGCAGGGGCTGAGTCTCGCAGGCGGTAGCCTGCTCTTGCAGGCGTGGGGCTGCGGTTGCCTCGTGCGGTGAAGGATGCCTCGCGCCTTCGATGGCTGAAGCAGGCTCGCGCGATGGCGCGACGGTGGTGCGCTCCCCGCGCCGCCGATGCACCCCTGGCATGCCCCCGGCGAGCCCGGAACCCAGCCGAGACGGTGCCGTCAGTACACCAGCGTTCGCCACGCCGGATCGATGGTGCGCGCCATGAACTGCACCGACCCACCCAGTCCGCTGCACATCGAAATCAGCGCATCGAGCTGCAATCCCTGAGCCTTGAGTGCATCCGCACAAGCGTAGAGACGCGCGCCATGCTGATGGGCAAGCCGCATCGCCTCGCCCACGGTGCTGTCGGAATGCTCGCTCGACCGCAGACTGTCGGCCACTCCGGGCGCAAGCAGTTGCACGCTTGCCGCGCTGAAATAGAGCTCAACCTCCACTTCGAGCGCCGCTGCCGCAGCGGCATGAAAGAAGGGTGTGCTCAACCGCCCGGGCACCTTCGGGTCGGCCGACCACAGCAGGATCGCCACGCCGCGGCAGGCTCCGGAGACATAGCCCTGGGCGCCAGACACCATCGGGTGCTCAGTTCCGCGAATCTTCGTTGAGCCGGTAAAGGCGCAGGGTCTCCTCCACCGCCGCCCGCAACGCATCCCCTGTGCCGATCAGGGCTTGCAGCTCATGGTCCCAGTTGTTCGGCTGCACCACTGCCATCCAGCCTGCGCCGTAGGGCGCGCGGTTGAGCAACGCGGGTTCGGACGCGAGTTGCGGATTGATCCTCACAATCGCACCGGACAGCGGCGACTTCACCGAGATGATCGATTTGGCAAGTTCCACGATCGCGATCCCCCTGCCCTGCTCGAGCAGCGTACCCGGAGCCTTCACGCGGCACATGTAGATGTCGCCCGCCATGTTCATGCCGAGTTCGGTACCCCCCACCTGCACCGTCCCGTCGTTGAGCGGCAGCGCCCACATCTGATGCTCCAGCAGATACAGGCGGTCGTCTGGAAAGGCGAAGGACTCGATCTGCATCGTAATGGCAGGCTCAGATGGCGGAGGGGCATGGGAGTCGAACCCACCCGGCAACGCATGGCGTCGCCCACCGGGTTTGAAGCCCGGCCGACCCACCAGGATCGATCCCCCTCCGTTGACGGCTCACCCTTCGCGCCAGGATCCACACGCGGAAAGTTCCACGCATCATCGTTCGGTCACTTCAACGCGCATCGTAACCGGAGCGCGCGCCCATGCGCTTTCGGCGCGCATCCGGTGCAGGTCACCCACTCTGCGCAACACGCCGATCCGGTCAAAGTACTCGAGAATCTGGATGGCGCGATGCCGACCAAGCCCGATGGCATCGCGATACTGCGCGGCGCGCACCCCCCGCTCGCCGGTGGACTCGGCGAGGCGCAAGGCGATGGCCACCAGTTCATCGATCACTTCGGGCGCGTAGTAGAGGTCCTTCACCACCGGATGGACCTGCCCGGCACGCGCCATCGTCGCGAGCGTTGCGCGCACGATCGTTTCCTCGTGCCTGCAGTGTTTCACCAGATCGCGCACCCAGGCGCCGTGGAATCCGGCGGCGCGCAGGTGGGGAGCCAACGACTCCGACACTGCCTGTTCGCGCGCGCTCAGCCGCAGCGCATGTTCCGGGTGGTGCAGGAAGGCCCCCTGCACTGCCAGCATGCCGCGCGCGCACATGACCTGGATCAGCGCACGAAAAGCATCGGCATCGAAACGCGGACACGCCAGGCGACGCAAGCGTTGCAGTTCGATGCCGGCATCGAGCGGATGCAACCGATGGTACTCCTCGAGTTGCTGCACGATCACAGCCATGAGCCGTTTCGCGTGCTGCTCATCGAGCAGCCATTCGCCCAGTCGCAGCGAGGGAGCGCTTGAAACCGCCGCGTGGCCGGCCTGCCTCCGCAGGTAGTCTGCAGCCCCGATACCGAGTGGACTCGATTCGAGCAAGGCTGCAATCCTCTGGCCAGGATGCTCGATCGCCAACGCGCGAAGCTGTGCAAGCCGCTGGGCTGTCCGCCGATAGCGCACCGGCGCCGCAGGGTCGAGAACGATCCCTCCCGCAAGGGTGCGACTCGCCGATGCATCACGCAGCACCACGCGGTCGCGATGCCATGCGCCGATCGCCCTGTGGCACACCAGCTGCACCAGCCCCTCCTCTCCGGGTAGCAGTACATCGCGGTCCAGGTTTGCCACGCTCCCGGTGACCGCTTCGGCACCGAGATGCAGGTGCACCTGGGTGCCGCTTCGCAGTCCCTGCCGCTCGCCCGGCCAAAGACGCACGCGCGCATCGATCCGGTCCGACACCGACACGATCCCGGGGTCGACCAGCCATTGGCCGCGGGAGAGATCCTGGCGCTGGAGCCCGGCGAGTGCGAGCGCAGCGCGTTGACCCGTGGAGGCCTCGGATACTGCCCGCCCCTGTGCGTGGATACTGCGCACCCGTACCTGCAGATCCCCGGGGATCAGGCGCAGCAGCCGGCCAGGGGCCACCCGGCCGGCGTGCACCGGGCCTGCAGCCACGCTGCCGTGTCCTTCCAGCGTAAACACCCGGTCGATCGCGAGCCGGAATCCGCACTGGGCTGCCGCGCCCGGCGCCGCGTGGCTGGCATCCTGCGCCTTTGGGCTGGCGCCCGGCGCCGCGTGGCTTTCGTCCAGCGCCGAGGGGCCCGGCTGCGAGCCCTCAGGGTCGGGTTGCGCTGCCCTGTCACGCACCACACTGGCTTGCGCCAGCAGATGACTGCGGATCGCCTCGAGACCCTCACCGCTTATCGCAGACACTTCGAAGACCCGGTACGCAGGCAGTCCTGCCTGCAGCAGTAGCGCCTCGACCGCAGAACCGACCGCAGCGCGCTGGGTCGCATCGGCCCGATCGCACTTGCTTAGCGCCACAAGACCCCGCTCGATCCCGAGCAGCGCAAGAATCGCCAGATGCTCGAGCGTCTGCGGCATCGGCCCGTCGTCGGCCGCCACCACCAGCATTCCGAAGCTGATTCCGCTTGCGCCCGCGAGCATGGTGTGCACCAGCCGCTCGTGGCCTGGCACATCCACAAATCCGAGCGGGTCGAGTCCCGGGCCGCGATCGAGGTAGGCGTAGCCGAGTTCGATCGTGATCCCGCGCTCCTTTTCCTGCGGCAAGCGGTCGGTATCCACGCCGGTGAGCGCCTTCACCAGCGTTGTCTTGCCGTGGTCGATATGACCCGCAGTACCCACGATCATGTGAGCGCAGCCCGGAGTTGGGGCAACTGCACACGCAGTTCCCGGTCGTGCTCGAGGCAGCGCAGATCCCAGAGCACCGCATGGTCGGCAATCCTTCCGAGCACTGGGCGTGGGAGCGCGCGAAGTGTCTGCGCGAGCGTCTCGAGTTCGCGGTCGCCGTGCCTTGAAGCGCTGGACACGATCCTCAATCCCGCCGAGGCGAGGCGGTCCACCGGGAGCGAGCCCGAACCGATCTGGCTCATCAGCGGCACAACTTCCACCGTGAAGCGCGGCGCAAGCGCCTCGGCCACTGCGGCGCGCAACCGCCGTGCCTGCCGCAGGATCGCGCTACGCGGCCGGGTGAGGAGTCGCAGCACCGGCAGATCGCGCGCGAGCAACTCGGGGCGCAGGTAGAGCTGAAGGGTTGCCTCGAGTGCGAGCAGCGGCAGCTTGCTCACCCGCAAGGCGCGCTTGAGCGGATGCCTGCGAATGCGCTCCACAACCTCGCGCGAGCCCACGATCATGCCGGCCTGCGGTCCTCCAAGCAGCTTGTCGCCCGAGAAGCTCACCACATCGCAGCCGGCCTCGAGCTTGTCCTGCGGCAGCGGCTCGCGCGGCAGTCCGTAGCCTGAAAGATCGATCAGCGAACCGCTGCCCAGGTCCGAGGCAAGCACCACCCCGTGCTTTCGGGCGATCCCCGAAAGCACTGCCTCGTCGACCGCGCTGCTGAACCCCTGGATCGCGTAGTTGCTGGTGTGGACCTTCATCAGCATTGCGGTATGCGCATTGATGGCACGCTCGTAGTCCTGCGGATGCGTGCGGTTGGTGGTGCCAACTTCCACGAGACGCGCACCGGCGCTGGCCATCACGTCAGGCATGCGGAAGGCTCCGCCGATCTCCACCAGTTCGCCACGCGACACCAGCACCTCGCGGCCCTGCGCCAGCGCGGCGATCATGAGCAGCACCGCTGCGGCATTGTTGTTGACCACAGTGGCGGCCTGCGCACCGGTGAGGCGGCAGAGCAGCGCTTCGACCAGACTGTCGCGGTCGCCACGCGCACCTCGCTGCAGGTCGTACTCGAGGTTGTTGGCACTACCGCCCAGCGCAACGATGCGCTCGAGCGCAAGCGCTGGCAGCGGTGCCCGTCCAAGGTTGGTGTGGATCACCGTGCCGGTGAGGTTGATCACCGCACGCGCCGACGAGGCAAGCTGCGCCTGGCAACGCGCGGCGAGCACCGTTGTCAGCTGATCGAGTTCGGGTTCGCTGGCGCGCAATTCGCCGCGATCCGCGCGGCCTCGGAGTTCTTCGAGAACGACGCGCGCAGTATCCCGTGTGAGCCGGTGTCCGTGCTCGAGCGCAAGGGCCGCCGAAGCGGGGTGACGCAAGAGGCGATCAACCGAGGGGATGCTCCTGAAGTCGGCCGCAACACCGTGGACCACGGATGCAGTGGGCCGCGCGCTCATGGATCTTCCGGACGGGCCAGATGCAGCATGAGGTTGTTGCCGTAGCGCTCGAAGCCCTCCTCGCCCAGGAGCAGATCGAGCGAAAGGCTGTAGAGGTCATCGGCCAGCGGATCAACGAAGGGATCGCGATCGGTGTGCATGATCTTGAGGTAGTGAAGGCAGTGCCCGCAGGCTTCCGCGAGCACGGCCGGGCGGCGTCCCACGGCCGTGGACTCTGCCTCCTCGCGCGGATCCTGGCCCGCATCGGCGAGCTCGAGGGCTTCGTAGCGCAGATCATCGGTGCGGAAGCAGTGCGCGCACTTGTTGCGTGGCATGTGCCAGCGGGCGTTGCACAGGCTGCAGTGCAGGTAGCGGTGCCCTGCGCTCGGGCCGATCGCAAGCGTGATGCTGGCCGTTGGCGGACTTGCGCAGGCCGGGCAATGTCCCTCGAGCAGCGTTCGGCCGATGGCTCCACGCAACGCGGGTTGTGCTTGCGAAGCCGCCTCCCACTGCGCAAGCAGCGCGGTGAAGTGCAACTGCAGCGCTGCGCCGATCAGCGGCGCGAGCGCAAGATCGAGCCCGCGTTGAGAGCCGGTGAGCAGAAGGTCGGCCTGTGCCTCGATCCAGGTGTGGGAGCGGGCGCGCAAACCACCGATGGCATCGCGCAGCGCAGCAGGCGCATGCAACGCGCAGCGCTCGCCAAGTTCCAGCAGTTTCTGTCGCCAGACCGGATCGCGATACCACTGCGCCGCCACGAACGGCACGCCCGCCACCCGTTGAAGCCGTGCGGCTTCGGCCTCGTCGATCAACGGGAGTTGCGGGTAGTGCTGCGCGAGTTCATGCTGCGCCTGGGCAAGCACCGCAAGAAAACGCAGAAACTCTCCAAGGCTGCTCTGCGCCGCCAGCTGCCGCATCCGCATCGCGCGCTCGGCGAAGACCGTACGCAGATCCGGAGCCTGGAGAAAGGGGATCTCCAGTGCCTTTTGCGCAAGGATCTCTTCCGACGACAGCACCCGCACTGCGGGTCTGGACTCCACCGCGCCAGGCCCCTTCAGGAAAGAAAGGAAAGCGCCACCGGCCGGACCCCCGCTGCCCGGTCCGGCCCGACGGTCCCTTTCAGCGCTGTTCCCCCCCGGCTTCGGCGTGCCACAGGGGGTGGTTGCGACGCGCCCAGGAGTCGGTTACGGTGCCGCGCGTCATGGCCCTGGTGGTGCCCTTCACCCAGATCGCCGCATAGACATGCACGATCGTGCTGATCACGAGGACCACCGCAGCTACCGCATGGAGCAGCGCGCCCACCCGCTGCAGATCGATGCCGAAGTTGGGCGCAAAAAACGGCCGCCAGAAGAGGAACCCGGTGATGAAGAGCACAAGCAAGCTCCCGCTCATCAACCAGAACACAGCCTTTTGCCCGTAGTTGTACTTCCCCACGGGCGGCATCGCTTCCTTGTTGCCGCGGAACATCTCCCCCATGTGCTTGCGCCATTCGCGGTCGGCGTCGGTGATCACGTTGTCCTTCCAAAGACGCAAAAAGAGCACCAGGAAGCATAACGCCATGAGCACCCCGAGGAAGGGGTGCAGGATGCGCGCCCAGCTACCCCCTCCAAAAAGGTGACTGAGGAAGAACAGGCCCGGGTGAAAGAAGGCCAGCCCCGAAAGACCCGCAAGGACGAAAAAGAGCGCGATCAACCAGTGGTTCATCCGGTCGGAATCGGCGTAGCGGCGTATCAGTTTCGACATCATCCCCTCCCTGTCGGTGCACTGGAGACGCTGGATCCCCTCGGTGCGCTGGATGGACCGGGTGCACCGTTGGCCTCGACCACCTTGTCCTCGTCGTCCTTGTCCTCGATCGGCCCCACTTTCATGTAGTGGAAGAAGGCTGCCGTTGCCGCGCCGAGCATGCCGAGCATGGCAAGCGGCTTGGCAGCGCCCTTCCACAAACTCACGAGCGGACTCACGGTGGGATTGGCAGGCAGGTCGACCAGTGCGGGCCGGTCGGCGTGCTTCATCACATACATCACATGGGTACCGCCCACCCCCTCGGGGTTGTAGAGCCCGGCGTTCCTGAAGCCGCGTTCCTGCAACTCCTTGCTGCGCTTGATCCCGTAGCTCACCATGTCGTCTTTCGGGCCATAGACGATCGCACCGGTGGGACAGGTCTTCACACAGGCCGGTTCGAGGCCCACCGCAACCCGGTCGGAGCAAAGCGTGCACTTGTAGGCCTTGTTGTCCTTCTGGCTGATCCGCGGCACATCGAAGGGACAGCCCTTCACACAGTAGCCACAACCGATGCAGTTCTCGGAAATGAAGTCGACGATGCCGTTGGCGTACTTCACGATCGCCCCCGGCGAAGGACACGCCTTCAGGCAGCCCGGATCCTCGCAATGCATGCAGCCGTCCTTGCGGATCAGCCACTCGAGCGGACTTTCCTTCGATTCCACCTCAAAGAACTTCATCACCGTCCAGGAACTCGGGGTGAGATCACTGGGGTTGTCGTAGACGCCGATGTTGGTGCCAACCTCGTCGCGCAGATCGTTCCAGTTCATGCAGGCGACCTGACATGCCTTGCAACCGATGCACTTGGACTCATCGATCAGCTTGGCAACCTGCGGGACCTGACGCACCGAAGGCGTGGGGGTGGTGGTGGCCGAGCGGGCCACCACGTCAAGACTTTGCAAACTCGCCATGGTCGCTTCCTTATGCTTTCTGAATGTTGACCAGGAACGCCTTGTATTCCGGCGTCTGCGAATTGGCATCACCCACGTAGGGCGTGAGCGCATTGGCAAGATAGCCGTTTTGCGTCACACCCTTGAATCCCCAGTGGATCGGGATCCCCACATGATGCACTTTCTTGCCCGCAACGTTGAGCCCCTTGATGCGCTTGGTAACCACGCAGGC
>VGHO01000045.1 GCA_016868175.1 Betaproteobacteria bacterium | reverse complement strand
CCGCCGGGATTCGAGGCGAGGTGCTGTGCCGTCCGATCCCCGGGCTGGGTCTGCCGGAGGGGATTCCCGAGCGTGGATGGAAGAAGCTCACGACCTTCTCGCGCGAACTCGCAGACCTCGGCGAAACCGCACTCTTCCTCGACCTGGATGTCGTGATCGTTGGCGATCTGGACGCCTTCTTCGATCTTGAAGGCGACTTCTACATCATTCACGACTGGAAGCGGCCCTGGCGGATCACCGGCAACTCCTCGGTTTACCGTTTCCGAATTGGTGCACATTGCGGAGTGCTTGACCACTTCGAGCACCACCAGGAGTCGATCCGCAAGCGCTTACGCAACGAGCAGGCCTACCTTTCGGAACGCATGGCGCAGCTCGGAACGCTCCGGTACTGGCCGCAGGAATGGTGTCGCAGTTTCAAGTATCACTGCATCCCCGGCTTTCCGAGGAACTGGTGGAAAACCCCTGTGATCCCGGACCACGCACGCATCCTGGTGTTTCACGGGGAAGTAAACCCTCCCGACGCCCTGATCGGCAGACGAAACCGGTGGGCGCGCGGATTGCGGCCGGCACCTTGGATCGAGGATCACTGGAGGGCTTAGAAACCGGCAAACACCCTGGCTTTGGCTCGCCGGTTACCCGCCCGACGACCGTGTCGACACACGCCTACCTGAGGCAGGCACTTCCCGCCACCACACACTTGACTTCGAAGGGAATGGGATCCACCGCCCCCGCTGAAAACCTTTTCAATGCAACCCTGCTTGCGCAATCAGCGTTGCTGATTCCTTCCTTCTTGCACCAAAGCCTATCTCGATCCGGTGTGAGCCTCGCTTCGCAGAACTGAAGCGCACTCTGTTCTGCGGCGGCCACCGACGCGTTTTGAGCCGCTCCGAAATAGGAAGTGTCTGCGTTGTAGTAGGCAATGCTCGCGCATGAAAGCGACTCCGTCGAGCCCTTGAACTCGAAGACGACTTCACAGGCCGGGGATGCACACTGCGCGCGCGCTGCAGTAGCAGCCGTTGATGCTGAGTCGCATCGATCGGGCCTGGTGGGATCCGTTGCCGTCGGAAGTGGGCTACAGCGCTTCTTCAAATCGGTTGCGGTGTGGTTGGGCGAGAAGAAGACCCCTGAAGCACCCCCCGAGGTTGTGGTGCTCGACCCGGTGGCGCCACCTGTTGTGCCGGTGGTGCCGGTACCTGTTGAAGGCGTGGTGGTGCTGCCCCCCGTTGTGCCCGTTGCGGTTGATGCCTGGGTCTTTTCGAGAGCGATCGCCCCGAAAAGATCCCGCTCGTTGTTGAGGCTCTTCTCGATATCACCGCACTGCGCAAGCAAGAGCGCCACGAGGAGGAGTAGGGAGGCAAGGAGACCGCGCTTACTGGAGATCATGTTCAGGGTGTCCCGGCAACGGTTTGTGGGACGGCCCCGCGCCAGTCCCTGCGAAAAGTGCCTGCGAAAAGTGCCTGCAAAGGTCGAGGCTGCGCTGGGAAGCTGGGGCAATCATTTGCGCGGCTTGACTCGGATCAATTCCCTCGGAAACTCACGAAAGTTTAGCGCAAGACAGCCGGGCCGAGGTGCCGCCAGCGCTGCAAACCCCGAAAGCGTGCGGCGGCAAGGCTTTCGGGTTCAGCGCGGTGAGGCCGTCGCCCCGAGCGTGGCAAGTTGCGCGTCGACCCATTCGATCCAATGGCGCACCGGCACCTCGGTGCCCGCCTGCAGGTGAGTGATGCACCCGATGTTGGCCGAGAGGATGGTGTCGGGCGAACCGGCAAGCAGATGCCCGAGTTTGCGCTTGCGCAGCGCTTCGGCGAGTTCTGCCTGGGTGATCGCATAAGTGCCCGCCGAACCGCAACAGAGGTGGCCCTCGGCCACCGGCTGGATTCGCGCACCGAAGGCAAGGAGCAGCTTTTCCACCTGCCCACGCACCTGCTGGCCATGCTGCAGCGTGCAGGGCGGATGAAAGACCACCGCCTCTTTCACACCCGGCGGGTTCGCCTGGCGTCCGAGGAATTCGAGCACCAGCGTTGGGAGCCACTCGGAGAGGTCGCGGGTCCTGGCAGCAACGGCTGCCGCGCGCTCGGCGTAGGCCGGGTCGTTGCGCAGCAGGTGCGCATAATCCTTTACGGTGACCGAGCAACCGGAGGCATTGAGCACGATCGCTTCGGCCTGCTCGAGCCTCGGCCACCAGGCATCGATGTTGCGCCTTGCCTGCTGCAGTGCTCCCCTTTCGTCGCCGAGATGGTGCCGGATCGCGCCGCAGCAGCCGGCAGCGGCGAGCGTTTCGCCGCGGATCCCAAGGCGGTGCAGGACCCTGATCGTGGCCGCATCGATGCTCGGCAGCATCGCGGGTTGCACGCACCCGATGGGCAACAATACCCTTCGCTGATGCTCTTCGAGTTGCATCGCCGTGGGCAGCAGCCCGGCAGGCCGCGGCACGGGCACCTTGGCGCGCAACACCGCTGGAAGCACAGGGCGAAGCTGCTGCCCGATGCGCATGGCCGGGGTGAAGATCCATGATCGTGTGAGCGTCTCGCGAAGTGTGGTGCGCAGCAGCTTTTGCGGCAGCGGTCGCGAGACTTGTTGCTCAACGATCTTTCGGCCGATGTCGAGGAGATGTCCGTACTCCACGCCGGAGGGACAGGTGGTTTCGCAGTTGCGGCAGGTGAGGCAACGGTCGAGATGGGTTTGCGTGGCGCGCGTGGCCGATTCGCCCTCGAGCACCTGCTTGATAAGGTAGATCCGGCCGCGCGGGCCGTCGAGTTCGTCGCCGAGCAACTGATAGGTGGGGCAGGTGGCCGTACAAAAGCCGCAATGCACGCACCGGCGCAAGATGGCTTCGGCCACCTCACCGTCGGGCGTTGACTTGATCCAGCTTGCGAGATGGGTTTCCATGCCTCGGGGGGTGGCTCCTGGGGGTCAGCCGCCGCGCAGCCCGGTATCGAGCGTGGGCATGAAGCGCCCGGGGTTGAACAGGGCCTCAGGGTCGAACTCGCGGCGGATGCGCTGCTGCAGCACAAGCATTGCGCCTTCGAGCGGCGTGAAGACAGGGTGACGCTTGTCGAGCGCCCGGAACAGGGTGGCGTGCCCGCCAAGCGATCTGGCGTGTTCGCGCACCTGCGCATCCCCCGGCGAAGTCAGGACCCAGCGCTGTGCGCCGCCCCACTCGGTGATGGTATCGCCCCATTGAGCCTGATGCGGCGTGGCCGAGGGCAGACTCACCCGCCACAACGCCTTGCCGGTGCTGCGCACCGCCCCAAAGTAGGCCAACCGGTGCTCCTTCAGATCGTCCCAGAACTGCAGCGCCTGCGTGGCGGTAAGAAAGCGCGCACCGTGCTCCTCCTGCCAGTGGCGGGTGGCCTGCAACACTGCGGCGCGGGCTCCTTCCATGCGCAAGACCAGATGCCCGTCGATCCAGGCGCTTGCAGTGATCGGCCAGGGCTCGGCAGCCCAGCGGTTGCAGAGGTCAACCGCGAGCGCCGCCTCCACCGGAAACCAGAGCGTTTCGCTTGCTGCCGGCATTGGCCACACCTTGAGCGATGCCTCGGCAATCAATCCAAGGCTGCCCAGCGAACCAACCGCAAGGCGTGCGATGTCGTAGCCGGCCACATTCTTCATGACTTCGCCGCCAAAGCGCAGAATCTCTCCGCGCGGACTGATCAGGGTCAGACCGAGCACGAAGTCGCGTACCGCGCCGCTGCTCGCCCGCCGCGGTCCCGAAAGACCGCAGGCCAGCATCCCTCCGAGCGTGGCGTCGGGACCGAAGTGCGGCGGTTCAAAGGCCAGCATCTGCCTGCGCTCGGCGAGCAGGCTCTCGAGCTCACGCAGGGGCGTGCCTGCCCTCGCCGTCACAACGAGTTCGCTGGGATCGTAGTGCAAAACGCCCTTGTGCACCCGCACGTCGAGCACCTCGCCGCGCGCCGACTCACCGTAGAAGTCCTTGCTTCCGGATCCGCGCAATCGCAGGGCGTAACCGAGGCGACCGGCCTCCACAACCCGGTCGCAGAGCCAACGCATGCTCTCCTCGACCCCTCGCACCGCAGGACCCGCACGCTGCGGAGGTCCTGCGTGCCCCGAGAGGGAGGCACGCTGCACAGCCGCAGACGACGCATGCGGCGCGGCCTCGCCAATTGGGCTCTGGAGTCGGTTCAGAAGCGCTCCAGCGCGGCAAAGGGCATCTTGCCGCGATGCACATGCATCCTGCCGTACTCCGCGCATCGCGCAAGCGTTGGGATTGCCTTGCCCGGATTCAGCAATCCCACCGGATCGAAAGCCTTCTTGAGCGCGAAAAAGCTTGCCCTTTCGGCAGGCGAGAACTGGACGCACATTGAATTGATTTTTTCCATACCCACCCCGTGCTCGCCCGTGACGGTTCCGCCGTAGTCGACACAGCGCTCGAGGATCGCAGCCCCGAAGAGCTCGGCGCGACGCCACTGGTCGGCATCGTTGGCATCGAAGAGAATGAGAGGATGCAGATTGCCGTCGCCTGCATGAAACACGTTCATGCAGCGCAGCTGGTAGGTGTTTTCCATCGCCGCAATGTCGCCGAGCATCCTGCCAAGGTGCTTGCGCGGAATAGTACCGTCCATGCAATAGTAGTCGGGCGACACACGCCCGGCAGCCGGAAAGGCGTTTTTTCTTCCCGACCAGAACCGTAGCCGCTCGGGCTCCGACTGCGACACCCGGATTGCGGTGGCGCCTGCATCGTTCAAGATGCGCTCGATCCGCGCGATCTCTTCCTCAACTTCCTCCGGAGTTCCGTCGGACTCGGCGAGCAGAATCGCTTGCGCCTGCAGGTCGTACCCGGCGCGTACAAAAGGCTCGACCGCCTCAGCAGTGCGTCGGTCCATCAGTTCGAGGCCCGCAGGGATGATGCCCTCGGCGATGATCATTGCCACAGCGTCGGCAGCCTTGATCACATCGTTGAACGAGGCCATCACCACCCGCGCGAGTTGCGGACGGGGAACAAGCTTTACCGTTACTTCCGTCACGACGGCAAGCATGCCCTCCGAGCCAACAAGGGCTGCGAGCACGTCGAGCCCTGCGCTGTCGAGCGCCTCGGAACCGCATTCGAGCACCTCCCCCTCGATGCTGAGTGCACGCACCCGCAGCACGTTGTGTACCGTGAGGCCGTACTTGAGGCAGTGCACGCCACCCGAGTTCTCCGCGACGTTGCCCCCGATCGTGCAGGCGATCTGCGAGGACGGGTCGGGTGCGTAATAGAGGCCGTGTGGCGCGGCCGCCTCCGAGATCGCCAGATTGCGTACGCCGGGCTGCACCCGGGCGATTCGCGCATGCGGATCCAGGTGAACGATGCGGTTGAGCCGGGCCAGCGAAAGCACCACCCCCGCAGCGTGCGGCATTGCCCCACCGGAAAGCCCAGTGCCCGCACCCCGGGCAACCACCGGAACCTCCAGGCGGTGGCAGCAACGCAACACCTCGATCACCTCGGCTTCGCTGGCGGGAAGCACCACCAGCATCGGCATCTGGCGAAACGCGGTGAGGCCGTCGCACTCGTAGGGCCGCAGGTGCTCCTCGCGCCACAGTACGCTTCCCTGCGGAAGGATGCGCATCAGTTCGCGCGCCACCTGCGCCTTGCGCGCCGGACTCGGGCTTCGCCCGGGGTCGCTCTGGGCAGGCTCAAGGCGAAGCTGCGATGCGACCGTCGAGGCGTCGACAGGCTGGTCCTGTGCGGGCTCTGAAAAACCTGAGGGTACTGCCGACATCAGGAGCGGAAGATCTTGCCGGGGTTGAGGATGTTGTGCGGATCGAAAGCCCGCTTGATCGCACGCATCAACTGGATCGCATCGGGGCCTGCTTCGTGCTCGAGGAAATCGATCTTGTGCAGCCCGATCCCGTGCTCGCCGGTGCACGTCCCCTCCATCGACTGCGCCAGCCGAACGATCTCGTTGTTGAGACGCTCGGACTCGGCAATCTCGGCCGCGTTCGCGGGATCGATCAGCAGTGCGCAGTGAAAATTGCCATCGCCCACATGCCCGAGGATGCCAAAGGGCATGCTCGCCCGATCAAGGATCGCACGCGCGCCGGTGATCGAATCTGCAAGCCGCGAAATCGGCACACAGGTGTCGGTGGAGAGCCCTTTGCAGCCTGGACGCGACTGGAGGAGCGCGAAGTAGGCGTTATGCCGCGCATTCCACAGGCGCGTCCGGTCCTCCGGCCGCAAGGCCCACTCGAAGTCCTCGCCCCCATGGTCCCGGGCCAGCGCCTGCACGGTTTCCGCCTGCTCGCGGGCCGAAGCCTCGGTTCCGTGGAATTCGAAGAAGAGGGTGTGGGCCTCACGAAGACGGGTGCGCGAGTAGGCATTGATCGAGGCGATGGTGTAGGGGCACAGGTATTCGCTTCGCGCCACTGGCACGCCGAGCTGAATGGTTTCGATCACGGTGTTGACGGCAGCATCGAGCGAGGGAAAATTCACAACGGCAGCGCTCATCGCCTCGGGAATCGGGTAGAGGCGTACCGTGACCTCGGTGATGATGCCGAGCGTCCCCTCAGAGCCCACGAAGAGACGGGTGAGGTCGTAGCCTGCGGAAGACTTCCGTGCCCGGTTGAAGGGCCTGAGCAATCGACCGTCTGCGGTTACAACGCTGAGGCCCAGCACGTTCTCGCGCATCGTGCCGTAGCGCACCGCGTTCGTGCCCGAAGCGCGCGTAGCCGCCATGCCGCCAAGCGAGGCATCCGCCCCGGGATCGATCGGAAAGAAGAGGCCGCTCGACTTCAGCGCCTCGTTGAGTTGCTTGCGGGTCACGCCCGCCTGGACCGTTGCGGTGAGATCCTCGGCCTGGATCGCGAGAATCTGGTTCATCCCCGACACGTCGAGACTGACACCACCGTGGATGGCAAGCAGATGCCCCTCGAGTGAGGAACCAGCGCCGTAGGCGATCAAGGGCGTGCAATGCTCCGCGCAAAGCACCACCGCATCGATCACATCCTGATTGCTTTGCGCAAAGACGACTGCATCGGGCGGGGTTGCCGGAAAGGGTGATTCGTCCTTGCCGTGGTGCTCCCGAACCGCCGCCGCCGTAGAAAAGCGCTCCGCAAACCGCGCCTTCAACGCATCGCCGAGCATCGCCGGGAGCGGCCGCCGGATCGCCTCAAGTACCGGATAGGGGGCATTCACATCCAGATCCTCAACACAGGGTGTCTGATTATCCCACGACACTGCGCGGGAACCAATGGCCGCCCCGGATGCGGGGTCAAGACCGACGCGCGGAACCGGCCCCCGCGACGGATACGGCACGACGGACGGCAGAAGCGATCCGCCTTACACTCCAGATGCGCGGGGCGGTGCTCGCCCAATCCCCTTACAGAGGAGCGATCAGCATGGGACAACGACTCAGCGTGATTGCCACCCGCACTGGCGATGACGGCAGCACCGGACTGGGCGACGGAAGCCGCACCCCGAAGAACAGCCTGCGCATTCATGCGATGGGAGAGGTAGACGAACTCAACTGCCAACTGGGCGCCTTGCGCGCCTTCCTGGCCGGGCCGCGATCGACCAACCCTTCGATCGATCCCGTATCCGCGATCCCGGGAGCGGGC
This sequence comes from Betaproteobacteria bacterium, assembly GCA_016868175.1. Classification (GTDB taxonomy): domain Bacteria; phylum Pseudomonadota; class Gammaproteobacteria; order Burkholderiales; family Burkholderiaceae_E; genus UBA3064. The sequence continues at coordinate 7,516 of VGHO01000045.1, read as the reverse complement.
GCTGCCGATTCTGCGGGGGTTGATCTCGCGCATGTCGACGCACTGCTGCTCGAAATCCAGCACGATCTTTTCGATCTGGGCGGGGAGTTGTGCATTCCGGGCTTTGAGAACCTGCGCGAAGCGCAGTTGCTGCGCCTCGATGAGGCACTGGCCCTCTACAACGCCGACCTGCCCCGCCTTGCCGAGTTCATCCTGCCTGGAGGTTCGATGCTTGCTGCGCAGGCGCATGTGTGCCGTGCAGTATGCCGGCGCGCCGAACGCGCTGTGGTGGCCCTAGCGCGCAGCGAAGCCCTTCGCGCCCTTGCCCAACAGTACCTGAACCGCCTCTCCGATCTGCTCTTTGTCCTGTCCCGAGTGCTCAACCGTGCAGCGGGTGGCTCCGACGTCCTATGGGACCGGGGGCGCTGATCAGATGCTCTCGAGCACCAGGCGACGCGCCTTGACCGCATCAGCGAGTTCACCGATCAACAATGCCGACTCCTCCCATCCGAGGCAGCCGTCGGTAACACTCTGGCCATAGACCAGAGGTTTTCCCGGCACCAGGTCCTGTCGCCCCGCAAGCAGGTGGCTCTCGATCATCACGCCCATGATGCGCGTATCCCCCTCGGCGAGTTGCGCCGCAATGTTGCGTAACACCGGCACCTGATTCTCGGGCTTTTTCTGACTGTTGCCGTGGCTCGCATCGATCATCAGGCGGCAGGCGAGTGCAGCACTGGCAGCCTCCCGGCACGCGGCATCCACCGAGGCCGCGTCGTAGTTTGGGGCCTTGCCGCCCCTCAGGATCACATGACAGTCCTCGTTGCCGTTGGTGGAAACGATCGCCGAATGCCCGCCCTTGGTCACCGAGAGAAAATGATGCGGATGCGAGGCCGCCTTCACTGCGTCGAAGGCAATTCGCAGGTTGCCGTCGGTCCCGTTCTTGAAGCCCACCGGACAACTCATGCCGGAGGCAAGCTCGCGATGCGACTGGCTCTCGGTGGTACGCGCGCCGATCGCACCCCAGGCAACCAGGTCGGCGATGTATTGCGGCGAGATCACGTCAAGAAACTCCGATCCTGCGGGCATGCCGGCCTCGGTGAGGTCGAGCAGCAATTGACGTGCAAGCCGCAGGCCCTTGTTGATCTGGAAGCTTCCGTCGAGCTCCGGGTCGTTGATCAGACCTTTCCAGCCCACCGTCGTGCGCGGCTTCTCAAAGTAGACCCGCATCACGATCTCGAGTTCCCCCAGATGCTGCCGACGCAACTCCACCAGTTGACTCGCGTAGTGCATCGCAGCCTTGGGATCGTGAATCGAACACGGCCCGATCACCACCAGAAGCCGGTCGTCCATGTCGTGAAGAATCCGATGGATTGCCTGGCGTGCCTCGAAGGTGACCCGGGCGGCGCGTTCGCTGCAGGGAAACTCGCGAAGGAGATGCGAGGGTGGGGTGAGTTCCTTGGTTTCGCGGATACGCACGTCGTCGGTGACGGGTTGCATGAGGCACTCCTCGGAGGCGCAAAAGAGGGCGCGGCGTGGGCGTGGGCTTAGGGTGGCGCCATAAAAAAAGCCGGACGGACCGGCGGTTTACGACGCAGCGCGCAGCGCATGAAGAGGAACGCGCTGGACTATTGCAAGTTTGCCACAGATGGACGCTCTGCGACAAACGACGATGACTCGTGGCTGGTCCCTCAGGCGGTTCCGCCAACCGTCAGGCCCTCGATGCGCAGCGTGGGTTGTCCAACACCAACCGGGACGCTCTGGCCGTCTTTGCCGCAAGTGCCAACTCCCGGGTCAAGCCGCATGTCGTTGCCGATCATGCTCACCCGGGTGAGCGCCTCGGGGCCGTTGCCCATCAGTGTTGCGCCCTTCACCGGGTGGCACAGGCGGCCCTTCTCTACCCACCAGGCCTCGCTCGCCGAGAACACGAACTTGCCGTTGGTGATGTCGACCTGACCGCCGCCGAAATTCACGGCGTAGAGCCCACGATCAATCGAGGCGATGATTTCCTGCGGATCCATGGCTCCATTACGCATCAGCGTATTGGTCATGCGCGGCATGGGCAGATGCGCAAACGACTCGCGACGTCCGTTCCCAGTGGGTTTCACCTGCATCAGGCGGGCGTTGAGCCGGTCCTGGAGGTAGGCACACAGGATGCCGTCCTCGATCAGCACCGTGCAGCGGGTGGTTTCGCCCTCGTCGTCGACGTTGAGCGAACCCCTCCGGTCCGGAAGCGTCCCGTCGTCGACCACAGTGACGCCCTTGGCAGCCACCCGTTCCCCGATCCGCCCGGTAAACACCGATGAGCCCTTGCGGTTGAAGTCGCCCTCGAGACCATGCCCGACAGCCTCATGGAGCAGGATCCCCGGCCAGCCAGGACCTAGAACAACGCTCATCTGCCCGGCGGGCGCCGGCCGCGCCTCGAGGTTGAGAAGCGCCAGATCGACCGCCTTGTCAACATGCTGATGCAACTGTTCGTGGCTGAAATAGGCCAGATTGAAACGGCCGCCTCCGCCGCTGTAGCCCTGTTCACGCCGCCCCTGCTGTTCCACGATCACGCTCACCGACAGCCGGATCAGGGGACGCACATCGGCGGCGATGCTGCCATCGAGCCTTGCCACCAGCATCACATCCCACTCGGCCGCGAGCGAGGCCATTACTTGCCGGATACGCGGGTCGCGGGCCCGCGCATAGCGCTCCACTTCGTGGAGCAGCGCCACCTTGGCGTCGGCCGGCATCGCAGCAATCGGGTCGCTGGCTCCATAGTGCTGCGCCATGGGCCTGCGACGGAATCGCCCCTTGAGTGCGGCACCTCCACCGCCCCGCCGCGCGATGCTGCGGGTGGCGCGCGCTGCCTCCATCAGAATCTCCGCGCTGATCCCGTCCGAGTAGGAAAAGGCGGTCTTCTCACCTTGCACTGCACGCACGCCCACACCCTGCTCGATCGAGAAGCTTCCTGACTTCACGATGCCTTCGTCCAGACTCCACGATTCGGTCCGGGTGTACTGAAAGTAGAGATCGGCGTCATCGATGCGGTGCTCGGCCATCGTGGAGAGGGCGCGGGCCAGATCGGCATGCTGCAAGCCCGCAGGCTGCAGGAGGGTCTGTTCGGCAAGCGCAAGACGCTTGATGATCGGCTCGACTGTGTTCATGCTTGTTCCTTGGGTCCGTGATGATCCGGCGTTACTCCTGCGCTGATCGGCGCCTTCAGAGCCGCCGGTGCGCAAGCGCGGGCAGCATGGTCCGCACTTGCCTGATGCGTTCACGCCTGATCGAAGCGAGCACGATTCCTTCGCCTTCCGCCCGGCAGGCGAGTACCTCCCCCCACGGATCCACAACCATGCTGTGCCCGAAGGTGCGGCGTCCGTTGCTGTGGCACCCGCCCTGTGCTGCGGCAACCACATAGCACTGGTTCTCCACGGCGCGCGCGCGCAGGAGCAGTTCCCAGTGCGCGGCTCCGGTGGTGTAGGTGAAGGCTGAGGGCACGAGGAGAAGGTCTGCTGGCGCGAGCGCGCGATAGAGCTCGGGAAACCGCAGGTCATAGCATACGCTCAGCCCCACCCTCCAGCTCTGCGCATCGGCCACGCTCGGAGTGTCGCCCGCCTCGATCGTGTCGGCCTCGTTGAAGCGTTCGGCGTCCTTCTGGAACCCGAAGAGATGGATCTTGTCGTATCGCGCTACCGCCCGACCTTGCGGGTCGAACAGGAACTGGGTGTTGCGCACCTTGCGGCGATCGCTGGTGCGCAGTGGCAAGGTGCCCCCCGCAACCCACACCCGGTGCGATCTTGCCGCTTCGGCGAGGAAGTCCTGGATCGGTCCAGACCCCGCCGACTCGCGACGCTCAACCTTGTCGGTGTCGCGCCGCCCAAGCAGGCAGAAATACTCGGGCAGGCTCACCAATTGGGCGCCCGCCGAAGCCGCCTCGGCAATTAGCGCCCCTGCTCGCACAAGGTTGTGGTCCACCACTTCACTCGAGACCATCTGCACCGCCGCGACCCGCAGCGATTCGGCCGAGAGTTCGGGGGGATGTGGCGGATCTTCGGCTCGAACCGCAGCGTCCCGCACCGGCTGCCCCCCGGACGCGGACCCCAACTGCTCAGCGGCGGTTGACACGGGGATCATCAGACTTTCCTTGCAGGGCTTCGAGTAGCCCCGCGCGACCCAGGTCGGCCACCTTGGGGTCGTCCCAGGGCCCGGTAATTGCGTAACGGTAGGTGAGCATTCTTCGCAGCGGTTCTGCCAGAGCATACTGCGCCACCAGCGACCCCAGGCCAACGAAGGGATTGATGAGCGCGCCGTAGACGATCGAAGCCATGCCGGCATCGAGATTGGGGACGACTTCGGCTTGCATGTCCTGTGTTTCGCCCACGAGGTCCACTGCGCCGCGCAAGCCAACCACAGCCTGCGGGCCAACCATCGAGAAGTTGTCGGTACGCGCCACGCCCTGCGCGATCCTGGCGTCGGCGCGAAGCCCATCGAAGCTGTAGCCCCGCGCAAAAATGTCGGAGAAATCAAAACTCAGCCGCCGCGGAAGCGCCTGAAGATTGAGCACGCTGAGCAACTTCGCAACGCCAGGTTCGGTCTTCAGGAAGCGGCCCCGCCCCAGGCTTGCCTCGACCTTTCCTTCAAGCGAGGGGTAATGCGGCTCCCAGGGCAGGCCCTGCCACGAGAGCGTCCCTCCGATCCGGCCCTCGCCCCCGATGAAGGTGCCAGGAAAGCCGAGACGGTCGAGCGTGCGGCCCGCATCCTCGATGCGCAGATCAAACTCCACCGTGGTTGTGCCCGGTTGCAGCAGCGCCGGCCGGGCCGTCCGGTTGGTGGACTCGCCGGGGTAGGCGTCGCCCCAACCGCCGCTTGCAACCAGTCGTGCGCCATCCATTTGCATTTGCATCTCGTCGAGTTGCCAGCGCCATGCTTCAGCATGGCGGATGCTGCTTGCCCTCACAACCCAGGCCCCGAGTTCGCGCTCACCCAGTTTCAGGCGCGCCACCTGGACATCCATCGTGGGTAGCCGACGCAGGCTCGCATCCGGCGCGGTACCGGGGTCCGGTGATTCACGGACGGGAAGCTCGATCCGCGCAAAGCGCGCCTGAAGTTCGCCGGGATCGTCGGCAGAGGGCAGCCGAAAGGAGGCAAACCCCGAGGCTTCGCGCGCCTCGAGGTTGAGTTGCCAGCGGCCCTGGTGCTGGCTTGCGCCAATCACCGCATCGTGAAGGTCGCGTCCGTCGTAGCGCAGCCTTCCGGTTGCGATCGCCAGGCGTTCAGGAACCAGAGGGCTCGGCTGGGTGCCGCTGGCACGCAGCAGCGGCAGCCACGACTCCACCTCGATCAGCGGATGGCGTACCGTGATCGCGAGTCCGCGCATTGGCAGCAAGGGTTCGGTACCGACCGCAATCACGCCACTCACCACCTCGAGGTCGGACTGCGGTTGCGCGCGCTCGCGCCCCACCCAGACCTGAAGCTGCTCGCGTAGCTGCACACGGATCTGATCCTCCCGGGGCACCACGGTGCCCTGCAGACGCCCCCCATCCTTCCCGGGGGTGGCGGCCAACGGAAAGCGCCGCCCCGGCACGAGGTCCACCCGGATCGGCCACGCCTCCGTCACCTTCTTGCGCAACGGTTCGGGCAGGTCGACGAGCAGCCCCTTGCCGTCGGAGTCCGCCCGCAATTCGACCTCGCGGCCGTTGAGGGTGAGCGCGGCCTTGTAGGCGAGCGAGCCCCGCACCTTCTCGAAGACCGGATGGCCGAGCCAGTCACGCAAGGCGCTTCCGGTGGCGCGGCCCGACGCCTCGAGTCGTAACTGGCCCGAGGTTTCGGAACGACCCGCGAGTTGGATCTCGCCGCCGAGAAACTGGCCGCGCAAGGAACTCAGAAAGAGTGCCGATTCGGTGAAGCCGAAGTCCCCGCGTACCTCGGAAAGAGGTGGAAGGTCCCCGCTGAGGCGAATCTCGTTGTCCACGAGCCGTACCGTCCCGAGCACCTGGGTGCGGTCGAGATCTTCGAGCGGCAGCACCAGCGCCAGATCGAGCTGGGCCTCTCCGCGAGCGTCCATGTCCTCGGAGAACTGACTCAACCGGGTGGCGATCGGGCTCTGATTCACGAAACGGATCATGTCGCTCGTCTTGCCGCGCGCCAGTCCTCCCACCCTCAACACCGGAACGTCGAGTTCGGCAATTGCCGCGCGGGTGTTTTCGAGGCGCAGGCCCATGGATTGACCCGAACGCACTTCGATACGCATCGCCGCCGCCTCAAAGTGAAGCGTTCCCACGATGTTCTCGATCGCTGGCCAGCCCGGCGCATAGTCGAGGCGGCTGCCGGTCAGTTGGCCTTCCACCATGAACTGGCCGCTCCCCGGCGCGCTGAAGGGGAAATCCTCGATGTCGCCACGCAGCACGAAGCGTGCCTGCGACACCATCCCGCCCTGAACCGAAGAACGCAACCACCTGCGAAGTTCGGTGCCGACGACAAGCGGCAGGTAACGCACGACCCGGTCGGCGCGCAGCGCGCGCAACTGCCCCTGAAGGTCGACCAGGCCTGCGCCCTTGCCCCCGGTTCGGTAGGTGCCGCGCACCTGCGCAAGACCGTCGGCATTGGAAAACTCAAGCTGCTCGATTTCCACGTTGAGCCCTGCCCCTGGGACAGTGCCGGCCGGATCTGCGCGTGGGTAGCGCCAGCGCAGCCGCGCCGAGGCCTTGTCGACGGTGAATTCGGGGTCGTCAAAGACGCCAGGAAATCGCAGCGTGGCAACCTCGGGGGCCACAAGCGCCATTTCTCCGCCCTCCTCGCTGATCCGCAAAGTGCCCGAAAGCCCAAGAAACGAGGGCAGGGCCCTGCGATCGGTCTCGGCCGACCGTACCTTAACGCCGATCCTCTCCACCGCCAGCGTTGCGTCGTAGGCGGTGCCCCGCCCCGAGCCAAGCGCCGCGCGGTCCTCGAAGCGCAGGTTCACCTGGCGCAGTTCGCCTTCGACCTCGAGCCGCGCGAGTGCCTGCCGCAGGTCGGGGGGAAGCGGCAGGCGCCTGGCAAAGCCCAGCGCCCCGGCCGCACTGAGCGGCGCGAGTGCGATCTGGCCCTCCAGCAAAGAGCCATCCGGACCAACCCGCAGCCGATGTTCCTTGCCCTCCACCGCCAGCCGGATGCCCCCCGCTTCCTCCACTTCCAGCTCGCCCAGAAGAAGGGTGATCGACTGCAAGGCCTGCGCAGGGGCAGCTTGGGAAAGGGCGTGTTGGGAAAGGGCGGCTTGGGAAAGGGCAGCCTGGGAAAGGTCCACCTGGGCTGACCCGGCCTGGGCTGGCCCGCCAACACCTCGCCCGCCCGCACTTGGCCCGGCCTGGGCTGGCCGGGCTGGTGCGAAGACCGGCTGGGCCTGCAGCGATGCGCGCAAATGGGCAAGGTGGATCTCGCCCTCCGGCAACGGCAGTTTCAGCGCCTGTCCCTGGAAGCGCATTTGTATAGCGCTCATCCGCGCCTGGGCAAAGTCGATCCAGGAGGCGATCTGCAAGACACCCTCGCGCGGAATGTGAGACGGCAACTTCTCCTC
>VGHO01000044.1 GCA_016868175.1 Betaproteobacteria bacterium | reverse complement strand
GAGACGCGCCGGTCGAGGCGTTCCCGCCAAAGCTGCACAGTCAGCACGGTCTGCACAGTCTGCACGGTCTGCACGGTCGATTTCACCCGTTGGGCGGGGCTTGAAATCGCGTGGCTGCACCCCCATTCCCTCAGGGTTGCCGGAAAGCCCGGCCGCAGGCTTTGATTGCGAGGTTTTTGGAAGGGTCGTTCTTATGTCGAGTTTTCGTTCCAAATCCACAAACGGCTACGCTGCATACACGGCGGGCAACTCCACACACGAAGCTGAGGGCGCACCCGAGTCCGGTGCGTCGTCGGGGGAGGGCTCGGAGCTCCCGCAAGGCGGTGCTGCAGCCGCTCCCGCCACTTCCGCGGCCCCCGCAACTTCCGCGGCTTCGGCAACTTCTGCCACTTCCGCGGCCCCCGCAACTACAGCATCCTCCGCAGCCTCCGCAGCTTCCGCGGCCTCTGCCACTTCCGCGGCTTCCGAAACTCCCACCGCCGGCGCTCAGACGTTTGCGTCCGGACCGCGAACCCAGCGCGCCACCGAGTCCGGAAGGATTGCAGAGCCCGGTGAGACGTTGGCGGAGGGAGCCAGAGAGGTGCCGTCGATGGATGGAAATGGCTCACCGGCCTCCGGAAGCAACGCGGATGCGGCCGTGTGGGAGCACGACAGTTCAGCGGTGAGTGCCGACTTCGAGGGCTTGCGGCGCTTTGCCGAGGGGGCCGACAACGAAGCGCTGCGTGCGCAGTTGCGCGCTGCGCAGGAGCAAGTGCTCCGCGGGCTCGCAGACCTCGCGAATCTGCGCAAGCGCACCGCCAACGAGGTGACCCACGCCCACAAGTACGCGGTTGAATCCTTTGCCGAGTCGCTGGTGCCGGTGCTCGACAGCCTGGAGTTGTCGCTCAAGGTCGACAAGGCGTCGGTCGACAGTTTGCGCGAGGGCGCCGAGGCCACGCTGCGCCTGCTGCAAACCGCTTTCTCCCGCCACAGGCTCGTCACGATCGAACCGGTTGGGGAGCGTTTCGACCCCAAGAAGCACCAGGCGATCTCGATGGTGCCGGGCACCTCCGTCCACCCGCCAGTACCCCCGAATCATGTGGTGGCGGTGCTGCAAAAGGGCTACCTGATTCATGACCGGGTGATCCGTCCGGCGCTCGTTACCGTGGCGCAGGCCTGATGGCGTATCCCGTCGAGGCTGCCAATCCGTGGCGGCTTCCGACCGGCATTCGAGGGCTTCGCGGGTGCGCCTGTCGGACTGCGTGCTCTCCCCGCAACTTGTGAATCCGGCACGTCGTCACCATTTCAATCCCAGGGGTTTTCAGTGGTGAAAACCGATCGTCTCAGCAAGGAACCAGCACATGGCAAAAATCATCGGTATTGATCTCGGCACCACCAACTCCTGCGTCTCGGTGGTTGAAGGTGGCGCAGCGAAGGTGATCGAGAACGCCGAAGGCGCTCGCACCACGCCTTCGATCGTGGCCTACATGGAAGACGGCGAGATCCTCGTGGGCGCCTCGGCCAAGCGCCAGGCCGTCACAAACCCGCGCAACACGCTGTATGCGGTCAAGCGCCTCATTGGCCGCAAGTTCGAGGAATCGGCGGTACAAAAGGACATCAACCTGATGCCCTACGGCATTGTGAAGGCCGACAACGGTGATGCATGGGTGAAGGTGCGAAATGATCGGCTCGCACCGCCGCAGATTTCCGCCGAAGTGCTGCGCAAGATGAAGAAAACCGCCGAAGACTACCTGGGCGAGGAAGTCACCGAGGCAGTGATCACGGTACCCGCATACTTCAACGACAGTCAGCGCCAGGCCACCAAGGATGCGGGCCGGATCGCGGGACTCGAGGTGAAGCGGATCATCAACGAGCCCACTGCGGCTGCGCTCGCGTTTGGACTCGACAAGGCGGGAGGGGCCGACCGCAAGATTGCGGTGTATGACCTTGGCGGAGGCACCTTCGACGTATCGATCATCGAGATCGCCGATGTGGACGGGGAAAAGCAGTTCGAGGTGCTGTCCACGAACGGCGATACCTTTCTGGGCGGCGAAGACTTCGACCAGCGGATCATCGACTACATCATTGGCGAGTTCAGGAAGGATCAGGGGGTTGACCTTGCCAAGGATGTGCTCGCGCTGCAACGCCTCAAGGAGTCGGCCGAGAAGGCCAAGATCGAACTCTCGTCGAGCCAGCAGACCGAGCTGAACCTGCCCTACATCACTGCCGACGCGAGCGGCCCGAAGCACCTCAACCTGAAGATGACGCGTGCCAAGCTCGAGTCACTGGTGGAGGATCTGGTGGAGCGCACCATCGAGCCCTGCCGCAAGGCACTCAAGGACGCCGGGGTGAAGACCGCCGACATCCACGACGTGATCCTGGTGGGCGGCATGACCCGCATGCCCAAGGTGCAGGAGAAGGTGAAGGAGTTCTTTGCGCGCGATCCGCGACGCGACGTCAACCCCGATGAGGCTGTGGCGGTGGGCGCGGCGATCCAGGGCGCGGTGCTGGCGGGCGACCGCAAGGACGTGCTCCTGCTCGATGTCACGCCGCTCACGCTCGGCATCGAAACGCTCGGCGGCGTGATGACGGCAATGATCAAGCGCAACACCACGATCCCCACCAAGCACTCGCAGGTCTTTTCCACGGCCGAAGACAACCAGCCAGCCGTCACGATCAAGGTGTTCCAGGGTGAGCGCGAAATCGCTTCGGGCAACAAGTTGCTGGGCGAATTCAATCTGGAGGGGATCTCTGCGGCGCCGCGCGGCATGCCCCAGATCGAGGTCACCTTCGACATCGACGCCAATGGGATCCTTCATGTGTCTGCGAAGGACAAGAACACCGGCAAGGAGAACAAGGTAACGATCCGCGCCAATTCGGGTCTCTCCGAAGCCGAGGTGCAGAAGATGGTGAAGGACGCGGCCTCGTATGCCGATGAGGATCGCAAGCGGGTCGACCTGGCGCAATCGCGTAACCAGGCCGATGCGATGGTGCACTCGGTGAAGAAGTCGCTCGAGGAGCAGGGCGCAACGCTCGAGTCCACCGAGAAGGCGCGCATCGAGGCGGCGATTGCCGATGCCGAAAAGGCGATCAAATCCGACGACAAGGACGAGATCGATGCCAAGGTTGAGGCCTTGATGAAAGCGTCGGAAAAGCTTGCGCAGGCGATGGCCGCAGCGCAGCAGGCGGCCGCAGCGGCGGCCGGAGGCGCTGCAGGCGGCCCCGCGGGTCCAGGTGCGCCGGGCGGAGCGGGTGGGCCGGGAGCCAGTGCCGGTGCAGCAGGTGGTGCGGCCGGGGCGAAAAAGGATGACGACGTGGTGGATGTGGACTTCAAGGAAGTCAAGCGCGGATGAACTTGACGGTGGGCGGTTCGGCAAAGGCATGCTCGCAAGGGCGCCCTGAGTGGCAACCGCCCCAGCGATGAGGGACACGATGGCCAAACGTGACTACTACGAAGTACTCGGCGTTGCCAAGAACGGTAGCGAAGACGACATCAAGAAGGCTTATCGCAAACTTGCGATGAAGTATCACCCCGACCGTAACCCGGGGGACAAGGCTGCCGAGGACAAGTTCAAGGAAGTCAACGAGGCCTACGCGGTGCTGTCGGATGCACAAAAGCGCGAGACCTACGACCGGCTCGGCCACGCTGGGCTCGATCCCTCGCAGGCCGGGGGGTTTGCGCGCGGCAACGCCGACTTTGCCGATGTCTTCGGCGATATCTTCGGCGATATCTTTGGCGGCAGAGGTCAGCGGGGCGGGCGCAGCAATGTGTACCGGGGCGCGGATCTTCGCTACTCGATGGAGATCAGTCTGGAGCAGGCCGCACGCGGCTTCGGCACCGAGATCCGTGTGCCCTCCTGGGAGAAGTGCGAGGCCTGCACCGGAACCGGCGCCAAACCGGGCACCAAGCCCGAGAGTTGCACCACCTGCGGTGGCTCAGGCAATGTGCGTGCCCAACAGGGGTTCTTCTCGATTCAGCAGACCTGCCCCACTTGCCATGGCACTGGAAGGATGATTCCGCACCCCTGTGCCGCCTGCGAGGGCGTGGGCCGGGTAAAGCGCACCAAGACGCTCGAGGTGAAGATCCCGGCCGGGATCGACGACGGCATGCGGATACGCTCCACCGGAAACGGGGAGCCCGGGGTGAATGGCGGTCCGGCGGGCGACCTCTATGTGGAGATCCATGTACGCGAGCACCCGGTCTTTCAGCGCGACGGGGATGACCTGCATGTGGCAGTGCCGGTGCGCATGACCGTGGCCACGCTTGGCGGTCGGCTGAAAGTTCCCACGCTCGATGGCAGCGTGGAGATCGATCTGCCGGAAGGTACCCAGCCGGGGCGCAAGCTGCGACTCAAGGGCAAGGGGATCAAGGGGGTGCGGTCGCAGGAGATCGGCGATCTCTACGCGCACATCGAGATCGAAACGCCGGTCCGGCTCACCGACCGCCAGCGCGAGCTTCTCGTTGAACTCGACCGCTCCCTCGCCGATAACGAGCGCCACAGTCCTAAAGAGAAATCCTGGACCGAACGCGTGAAGGACTTCTTCAAGTAGGGTAGCGCTCCGTAAAGGCAAAGCCTCGGGCAGGATCCCGAGTCTGGCTCCTCGAAGGGATACCCGGGCTTGCGCCCGCGAAACCTGCAGTCAGGGTGCCTGGGTGGTTTCACCAGGCGAGTTGGGCGGTCATCGCCACGCTGCCGTCGCTGCGCACCACGCTGCAGTTGGCATAGAGGTCCGACGCAAAAGCCCCGAGCGCCGATCCGGGGTCGAGATGCTCGGCCAGGCTTGCGCGAACGCGGATCGACTCGCCGTCGAACACCGGAGCCATCGCGCGAAATGCAAGGCGCGCCGGGAAGCGGCGTTTCGCGTGGTACCAGGCAAGCGTCACCATCATGGTGGCAAGCAGCGGGCCATGCACCACAAGGCCCGGATACTTCTCGGCTTCCAGGCAGTGCCTGCGGTCGTAGTGGATCCTGTGGCTGTTGAAGGTGAGCGCCGAGTAGCGAAAGAGGAGTACCTCGTTGGGGCACACCGTGCACTCCACGGCGTCGGCGCCACCCGGGTTGGATCCGGGGTGTGCTGCGTCTTCGAGATTGCTTGTCCAGACCTTTGCGGCGCGGGGCAGGGCGGGGCTGGGCGCGGCGGTCTCGGGGAGATCGCGGTAGACGATATCCTGCTCCTCGAGCAGCGCAAGCCTGCCGGCGCAGTGCCACTGATGCTCAACGCTCACGAACACCAGCGGGCCGGTCTTGCCCTCCCTGGGTTTCACCCCGAGCACCCGCGAGTGGCGCTCGAGCGTCTGGCCGATCGGAAGCTGCGCCTCCCAGCGCACACGGCTGCCCGCCCACATGCGCCGCGGTAGCGGAACAGGGGGAAGAAATCCGCCACGCGCGGTGTGACCATCGTGGCCGGCCTCGCCGAGCGCGGCAACCGGGGTTGCAAAGAGCCAGTGCCAAAGCGGCGGCAGAGCATCGCCTTCGCGAAAGCACGCACCATCCAGGTCGAAAGTGGCTGCCATTTGCCGCACCCTGTAGGGATCGATACGGTCCACCGCAGTTTCGCGGTGGCCCGTCCAGCTTTGCAGGAAGTCGAGGTTGTTCATCAGGCAGTCCTTTCCTTGTGGGGGTTGTGTGCGTGCGCCTCGAGGTGTTGCTTTCCGGTCCGTGGGTGCTGCTGCCGCTGGAGCAGCCCGCTGCCGGTGAGCGGTATGCGCAGTGCATCGCGCCATGCGGCACGCCAATGAGCTGCGACTGACGGGTCGGCATCTCTGGATTGAAGCAAGCAGGAATCGCCACCTCGTGCCCAGGTAAAGGCGGATCGTGGTGAGCGTTCACAATAAGGGTTGCACGTCTCGGGGAGGGAAAAATGGCACGGAGCGGCAGCAGCAATGCAGCGGAGTTTGCGCGGGCCCAGCAGAGCCTGGTGGGGGGGGTGAACAGCGCGGTGCGCGCCTTCAGGGCGGTGGGAGGGACACCCAGGTTCATCGCGCGTGCGCAGGGGGCCTACATGTGGGATGTGGAAGGCCGACGCTACATCGACTATCTGGGGTCTTGGGGCCCCATGATCGTGGGCCAGGCGCACCCCGCTGTGGTGGAGGCGGTGCGTGAGGCGGCGGCGCACGGCCTGTCCTACGGTGCCCCGAATGTGATGGAGACCGAACTCGCCGAGGCGATCAAGGAACTCTATCCACAGATCGAGAGGGTGCGTCTCACCAGTTCGGGGACCGAGGCGGCGATGTCGGCCCTGCGGCTTGCGCGCGGTGCGACGGGTCGGACCAAGATCCTCAAGTTCGAAGGCTGCTACCACGGAACCGCCGACAGCCTGCTCGTGAAGGCGGGTTCGGGCGCGCTTGCCTTCGGCACGCCGAGTTCGGCGGGCGTTCCCGCCGATCTTGCACAACACACACTTGTCGCGAATTATAACGATCTGGCAAGTGTGGAGGTGCTGTTTGCGGAGTATCCGGGGCAGATCGCCTGCGTGATGATCGAGCCGATTCCGGGCAACATGAACCTCATGCTGCCCGAGCCCGGCTTTCTCGAGGGACTTCGCGCCTTGTGCTCGCGCGCAGGCGTTTTGCTGATCTTCGACGAGGTGATGAGCGGATTCCGGGTGGCGCCCGGAGGAGCACAGGAACTGACCGGGGTGGTGCCGGATCTTTCGGCTTTTGGCAAGGTGATCGGCGGTGGCATGCCGGTGGGCGCATTCGGGGGCTCGGCTGCGGTGATGGAACACCTTGCGCCGCTCGGCGGCGTTTATCAGGCGGGTACCCTGTCGGGCAATCCGATCGCAATGGCGGCGGGCCTTGCCACACTGCGGCTGATCCGTGAGCCGGGGTTCTTCGAGGCTCTTGCTGCCCGCACCCGGCAGATCGTGGATGGGCTGTGCGAGGCCGCGCGGCGTCACTGCGTGCCCTTCAGCGCGCGGCATGCAGGAGGGATGGCAGGCATGTACTTCATGGCCGAGGCGCCGCGCACCTTTGCCGAGATCCAGGGTCAGGACGCAGCGGCATTCAAGCGCTTCTTTCACCGCATGCTGGATTCCGGTGTGTACTTTCCGCCGTCCACCGTGGAGGCTTTCTTCACTTCGTCGGCGCACGGTGAAGAAGATGTGGCGTTCACGCTCGAGGCGGCCAACGCAGCCTTCGCCCAGGAGGCTCAGTCGGTGTCGCCTCCGATTCCGCTCGCAACCCAGTGAAAGCCGCCGTCGACGTAGAGAATCTCTCCGGTCATGGCTGCTGAAAGGTCCGACAGCAGGAAACTCGCCACCTTGCCCACGTCGTCGATATCCACGTTGCGACGGATTGGCGCATTCCTTGCGACGTGCTCGAGGATTCGCGAAAAGCCGCGGATGCCGCTTGCGGCAAGCGTGCGGATCGGGCCGGCGGAGATCGCGTTCACCCGTATGCCCTGCGGGCCCAGTGAGCCTGCAAGGTAGCGCACCCCGGCTTCGAGGCTCGCCTTCGCAAGCCCCATCGTGTTGTAGTTGGGCACCATGCGCTCGGCGCCGAGGTAGGACAGAGTGAGGACCGAGGCAGGGCCACCCGCCATCAGCCGCACCGCCTCCCTGCACACACCGATCAGGCTGTAGGCCGACACATCATGCGCCACCCTGAAGGCCTCCCGCGAAGCGCCCTCGAGGAAATCCCCGGCGATGGCCTCGCGCGGTGCATAGGCGATCGCGTGCACCAGGCCATCGAGCCGCGGCCAGTGCTGCGCCAGTTCGTGGACCATCGCTGCGATCTGCGCGTCGTCGCTCACGTCGCAGGGTACTACCCGCGAAGTTCCCAGCGCTGAGGCAAGGTCGGTGACCCGCTTCTCAAAACGCGCGTTCTGGTAGCTCAGGGCAAGCTCTGCGCCCTGCGCGGCGCAGGCGCGGGCGATCCCGTAGGCGATCGAGCGGTTGGAGAGAACACCCATCACCAGGATGCGCTTGCCACGCAGCAGTCCCGCACCCACAGCGCCACGGGCGGCGTCCGTGCCAGGATCGGGCGCACCGGACCTCGCATCGGGTGCGGCAATCGCGCTGAAAGAGCCGGCTGGTTCGGGCATAGTTGGGTCCTCGAGAGGGGATGGTGGCGGGCAAGCTTAAGGGTTAAGCTCGATTGGCAGGTGCATTCCTGGTGCGCGCTGCGGGCAAGTGTGGATTCAACCGACATCGACGGGAGCCTTCAGGGAAGTTGGGCTTCGAAAAGTTGGCCTTCTGGCAAGGGTGGGATCAGCGTATGGTGGTTGCAGAGATGGGTGGCAGACGAGGGGGGGCCTTGACTTGGGTCTGGCTGGTGCTCGCACTTGCCCTCTGCGTGGGCTCTGGCGCAGGCCTTGGCGCTGCGAGCGCCGCAGCCAACCCGGCGGACCCGCAAAAGGTCCTGCGTATTGCCTTTCCCACCGCCGAGTCGGGTTTTGATCCGGTGCGGGCCAACGACCTCTACTCCAACACCGTCACTCACGCAATCTTCCACACCCTCATGACCTGGGACTGGATGGCCAAGCCTGCACGACTCGTGCCCTACGCGGCCGAGGCAATGCCGGAGGTGAGCGAGGACGGCACGGTCTACACCTTCAAGGTGCGCAAGGGGTTGCTGTTCACACCCGATCCCGCCTTCGGTGGCAAACGCCGTGAGGTCACGGCCGAGGACTTCGCCTACACGCTCAGGCGTCATGCCGACCCGCGTAACCGATCCCCGCAGCTTTCGGATCTGGAAGACAAGATCGTGGGCTTTGCCGAGGCCTACAAGGCGGCGGTCAGCTCGGGCAACTTCGACGATACCCAAAGGATCGCAGGAATCGAAGTACCCGACCGCTACACGCTTCGCTTACGGCTGCTGCGCAGGGAGCGCAACTTCCTCTCTCTCCTTGCCAATCCCTACGCCGGAGCCATGGCGCGCGAGGTGGTTGAGCACTACGGCCAGGAGGCGGTGATGGCAAACCCGGTGGGCAGCGGCCCCTACCGGATCGAGAAGTGGGTGCGAGGATCGAAGATCGTGCTCGCGGCCAACCCCGATTTCCCGGCCTTTGTATGGGACTTTGAAGCCTCGCCGGGCGACGAGGCCGATCAGCAGGTGGCGCGGCAGATGCGTGGGCGCAAGATGCCGCAGATCGGCAAGGTGGACATCAGCATCATCGAGGAGCCGCAATCGGCATGGCTCGCCTTCAGCAGCAAGTCGATCGACGCGATCGGTGTGCCGCCGCCTTTCATCGAGAAGGCGCTCGATACAAACCAACGGCTGCTCGAGGCCTGGAGGGAGCAGGGCGTTGGCATGTACCGTTCGGTCGAGCCCGACATCCGCTACCAGTTCTTCAACCTCAAGGATCCGGTGATCGGCGGCTACACCAAGGAGAAGATCGCGCTGCGGCGGGCGATCATCATGGGCTACGACGTTGATGAGGAAATCCGTGTGATTCGCAAGAACCAGGCGGTGAAGGCCGAGCAGATGGTGTCGCCGGTGATTCCCGGGCACGACCCGGGGTACCGCAGCATGGTGCGCCATGATCCGGGCCTTGCCAACGCCCTGCTCGACCAGTTCAACTACCGCAAGGGCCCCGACGGATTCCGTATGCTTCCCGATGGCAAGCCGCTGGTCTTCACGATCCACTCCACCACGAGTTCGATCGACCGCGAACGCGATGAACTCTGGAAGCGTTCGATGGACCGCATCGGTATCCGGCTGGAGGTGAAGAAAGACAAGTTCCCCGAATTGCTCAAGCAGGGTAAGCAGTGCGCGATCGCCTCCTGGTCGCTCGGTTGGACGCGCTCCTCCGAATCCGAGTTCGTGATGAAACTGCTCTACTCCAGGACGATCGGGCAGAACAACTACGCCTGTTTCGAGTCGGCCGACTACGACAGGTATTTCGAGGAACTCAAACGCCTGCCCGACGGGGCGCAGCGTACCCGGGTACTGCACAACCTCTACCGCCTGATGGAGGTCTACGGGGTGCTCGGCCTGAGTTCAACCTCGATTGCCACGCGCCTCCACCATCCCTGGGTGGAGGGCTACCGCAAGCATCCGCTGCTGCTTTCGGACTTTCACCTGATGGATATCCGCAAACGCTGAGCCCTGGACGATGCCGCGTGCGTGATCAACCTTCTCCTGGTGCGGTGTCTGTTGCCACCGCGCAAGTGGCACGCACCGTTGCCATCTCCGCAGGCACTTGCGCATGACCGCCTATGCGGTCCGGCGCCTATGGCAGATGATTCCCACGATGGCAGGGGTGATCCTGCTTGTGTTCTTCCTCTTCAACTGGGTGGGCGGCGATCCGGCTTATGTGCTTGCCGGGCTCTTTTCCAGCCAGGAGCAGATTGCCAGCATCCGGCGTGAGCTCGGGCTCGATGAAGCGCTGCATGTGCAGTTGCTCATCTTTCTGCGCCAGGTCCTGAGCTTCGACTTCGGCAACAGCTGGACCACCAGCGAGCCGGTGTCGCGGATCTTCGCCACCCGGCTTCCGGCCTCGCTCACCGTGGTGGGACCGCTCCTGATCATCGAGACGATCGTAGGCGTGGTCTTCGCCGTGGCCCTGGCGTGGGTGCGCGGGACCTGGGTGGACCGCAGTGTGATGGTGCTTTTCACCATGGGCATGTCGGTGAGCATCCTCGTCTTCATCATTCTCGGGCAGTACCTGCTTGCGTATCGTCTTGGCTGGTTTCCGGTGCAGGGATGGGGCGAGTCCTTCGGTACCAATGCGCTGGTGTATGCGCCGCTGCCGATCCTGCTCGGGTTGATCGTGAGCATTGCGCCCAACACCCGACTTTTCCGCAGTTTCGTGATCGACGAGATTGACCAGGACTATGTGCGTACTGCGCGCGCCAAGGGGCTGAGCGAAGCGCGGGTACTCTTTGTGCACGTTCTGCGCAACGCGCTGATTCCGGTGATCACCTTCGTGGTGTCGAACCTTCCCGGGCTCCTGCTGGGCGCATTTCTTCTGGAGCGCTTCTTCGGTATTCCCGGGATCGGGCGCGAGATCATTCTCGCGGTGGAGCGCAGCGACTTCCCGGTGATCAAGGCGGCCACGGTGTATGTGGCGCTGGCCACCATGATCTTCAACCTGATCGGTGATCTGCTCTACCGGGTTGCCGATCCTCGCATTCAGCTGCGATGAGCCCTGGCGGGGAAGTTGCAAGGGGGGCTGTCATGGAGGGGCCATGGCTTCTGGTGCGGCCGTGACCACGACTGCCGGTGCGCGGGAGGCTGGCGAAGGGCTCGGCCGGCTCGCCCTGCGGCGATTCCTCGCCGACCGGGTGGCGGTATGGAGCGCCGCGGTGGTTCTCGCAGGATTGCTTCTGGTGTTGAGCAGTCTGGCGGGCCTCACCGCGACAGGCTGGGGAGACGAGGTGGCCGTTGGACACGCTCCGCCCCATTTTCTGCGCGAGACGCCCGAGCGCGGAGCACCCGAGGGCCGTGATGCTGATCCTGCGGTGCGGCAGAGCACCGGTCCGGCGATCGGTCCTGCGTCCGGTCCGGCGTCCGGTCCGGCGTCCGGTCCGACAGGCGCGGCGCGGGGGCCAACGCCGAGCGACGTGGTCGATCCGATCGAAGTCGAGATGCGGCTGATCGGCGCGCTGGCCGATCCGCGCGGTCGTGAGGCGCCCACCTCCACTGCAGTGGTGGATCCGATTGCGCAGGAGCTTGCTGCGGCAGAGAAGTCGGTGCGTCCACACCGGATCATTCCGCCGGAGGAACGCGCGCAGTCGCTGCCCTTCGGCGCGGACAAGTGGGGCCGGGATGTGCTCGAGAAGACGGTCAAGGGTGCAGAGACCAGCATTCTGGTGGGGCTGGCTGCGGCGCTCCTTGCCACCTTGATCGGCAGCGCGCTCGGTGCGGTGTCGGGCTGGTTCGGGGGCTGGGTCGATGACCTGAGCAACTGGGTCTACAACGTCTTCAATGCCATCCCCGGCATCCTGCTCATCCTGGCGATTGCTGCGGTCCTCGACACCAAGGGCACGCTCTCGGTGGTGGTTATTCTCGGACTCACTGGCTGGACCGGTGTGTACCGCCTGGTACGCGGCGAGTACCTCAAGCACCGGGAGCGCGAATACGTGCGCGCGGCGAGCGCGATCGGCGCTTCGCACCTGCGCCGCATCCTTGTGCATGTCCTGCCGAATGTGAGCCATGTCATTCTGGTGCAGTTCTCGCTCCTCACGGTGGCTTCGATCAAGGCCGAGGTGATCCTTTCCTTCCTGGGCTTTGGGGTGCCGGTCGATGGCGTGTCATGGGGCACGATGCTCACCGAGGCGCAAAACGATCTGCTCGTGGGGATCTGGTGGCAGCTTGCCGCGGCCACGCTGGCGATGGGCCTCTTCGTAACCGCGCTTTCGCTCTTCACCGATGCCCTGCGCGACGCACTCGACCCCCGGCTCACGCATTAGGCGCGGCATGCTCCTCGACGCTCCATCGGCTGTGCCCCCGGCGCCGTCGCAGGCCCTCCTGGAGGTGAAGGCGCTCGAAATCGCCTTTCGCAGTGCAAGTGGCCGCACGGTGCAGGCGGTTGACGGCGTTGACTTCAGTCTGCCGCCCGAGCGCATTCTCGCGTTGGTTGGCGAGTCCGGGAGCGGGAAGTCGGTAACCGCGCTGGCGATCATGGGCCTTCTGCCTGCGCGCAGTGCGCAGATTGCTGCGGGCTCGCGCATCGACTTTGCAGGCGAATCCCTGCTGTCGGCGCAGACTCCGGCGGTGCGCGGCCGCGAGGTGAAGTGGCGCAAGCTGCGCGGCCGGCGCATGGCGATGATCTTCCAGGACCCGCTCAGTTCGCTCAACCCGGTCTACACCGTGGGCTTTCAGCTTGCCGAAATGCTTCGCCTGCACCGGGCGATGGCGCGCGCCGAGGCCATGCGCAGGGCGCTGGAGTTGCTCGAGGAGGTGGGGATCCCGGAGCCTGAGCGACGCATCCACGCCTACCCGCACGAACTCTCCGGTGGTCAGCAGCAGCGGGTGATGATCGCCATGGCGATCGCCTGCGAGCCCGAACTGCTGATTGCCGACGAACCCACCACTGCGCTCGACGTGACGATCCAGCGGCAGATCCTGCAGTTGCTGCTCGCACTCAAGCGTCGCAGGCAGATGGCGATCCTCTTCATCACCCACGACCTCGGGCTGGTGGGGGAGTTTGCCGACGCGGTCGTGGTGATGCGGCACGGCAGGGTGCGCGAGGCAGGCCGTGTGGCGCAGGTCTTTGGCGCACCGAAAGATCCCTACACCCGTGCGCTGATCCACTGCCGTCCCGACCCCGGAAAGCCGACTGCGCGCTTGCTCACCATCGACGACTGGGGCACTACCCGCGATAGCGCCGTGGCCGCGCCGGCCGCGCTGCAAACGCCCTCGGAGGCGCCGCCTTTCGCTCCGGGCCCGCCAGCGGCCCATCCCCCGTTGCTCGAAGTGCGCAATCTGTGCAAGGTCTTCCCCCGCCGTGTGGGTCTTTTTCGCCGCGACGATCTGGTGGCGGTCGACAACGTCTCGTTCAGTCTGGCGCGGGGCAGAACGATCGGGATCGTTGGGGAGTCGGGCTCGGGCAAGACAACCGCTGGCCTGTGCATCGTCCGCCTGCATCAGGCCAGTGCGGGCGCGGTGCTCTTTGACGGCCACAACCTCCTTGCGCTCCCGGAGCAGCGCCTTTTTCCGATCCGGCGGCGGCTGCAGATCGTGTTCCAGAACCCTTACGCGTCGCTCAACCCGCGCTTCACCGTGGCCGAGATCCTGTGCGAGCCGATGCTGCTTCACCGCCTGTGCGCGAGTGCGTCCGACCGTACAGCCCGGGCGCGGCTTCTCCTCGATCGGGTGGGCTTGCCAGAATCCTCGCTCAACCGCTACCCGCACGAATTCTCGGGCGGACAACGGCAGCGGATCGCGATCGCCCGGTGTCTGGCGCTCGAGCCCGAAGTCCTTGTGTGCGATGAGGCGGTGTCGGCGCTGGACGTTTCCGTGCAAGCGCAAGTGCTCAACCTTCTCAAGGATCTGCAGCGCGATCTCGGACTCAGTTATGTGTTCATTTCGCACGACCTGGCCGTGGTGCGGCACATGGCCGACGACTTGCTGGTGATGCTTGGGGGCAAGGTGGTGGAGCAGGGCAGTGCCGAGCGCATCTACCGTGCGCCTGCGCATGACTACACCCGGGCGCTGCTCGATGCGGTGCCGCGTGGCTACCTGCCGCAGCACGCTGCCGCGGTTTCCTGAAAGCGCGCGGCGCATGCGAGCCCTTTTGCTCCGACTCGGACTTCTGTACCTCCTTGTGGGCAGCGGCGGATGCTCGCTCTCGAACGCGCCGGTCCCCGACTCCTGGCTTGCAAGCAACACGCTTTTCACGGCCTACCAGGAAACCCCCAAGCATCTCGACCCCACTTCGTCTTACTCCAACAACGAAACGCCATGGACCTATGCGATCCACGAACCGCCGCTCAAGTACCACTACCTGAAGCGGCCCTACGAACTCGTTCCGCGCACTCTGGCGGCGATGCCCGAGGTGCGTTATGTGGATGCGCGGGGCCGCACGCTTGCGCCCAACGCCGCAACGGCCGACATCGCCGAGAGCTGGTTCGATCTGGAGATCAAGCCGGGTATCCTTTGGCATGCGCATCCGGCCTTCGCGCGGGATGCCTCGGGCCGCTTGCGCTACCACGCGCTCAGCGCGGCGGATCTGGCCGACAAGGTCAGTCCCTTTGACTTCAGGCACCGGGCAGGCCGTGGGCTGCGCGCCGAGGACTACGCCTACGCGATCAAGCGGCTCGCCACCACCCGGGTGAAGTCGCCGGCCTACGGCTTTCTGTCGGAGAAGATCGTGGGTCTGAAAGCCTACGGCGAAAGCATCAAGGCGATGGATCGCGAGTTGCGCAAGGGGATGAGCGCGCGCGAAAGCGGCGTCTTTGGCGAATTGCCCTGGATCGACTTCCGGGCGCATGCGCTCGAAGGGGTGGAAGTACTCTCCGAGTACCGCTTGCGTATCCGGGTAATCGGCAAGTATCCGCAGTTTCGCTACTGGCTCGCCATGACTTTCTTCGCGCCGATCGCGTGGGAGGTTGATGCCTTCTACGCGCAGCCCGGGATGTCGCGGCGCAACCTGAATCACGACACCTGGCCGGTGGGTACCGGCCCCTACCTGCTGCGCGAGTTCCAGCCGAATGCGCGGATGGTGCTCGAGCGTCATCCGCAGTACCGCGGCGAGCCCTATCCCTGCGAGGGCGAGGCGGGGG
>VGHO01000043.1 GCA_016868175.1 Betaproteobacteria bacterium | reverse complement strand
GGCCAGATAGTGCTCTGCCCGGAGCCTGGATCTGCTGCACACGAGTGGCTTGAGCCCACGCGAGGCCCTCGAACCGGGGACAGATCGCTGTCGAGGGGATCGCCCCGGGAACGCCTCGGTAACGCCCTGGAATCGGCTCGCCCGGGAACGCCCTGGAAACGCCTTCTATTTCCCCTTGCGGTAGCGCTCGATCGCTTCCTTGAGGTCGCCATGCTCGCCGCATCCGAAAATACAGGCTCTGCTCAGCCGCTGCAACATGGCTTCGGCACCGGTAAGGTCGTTCTTCATGAGAAGAAGCTCGCCGTAATACTCGAGCGCGCCCCGGTGGTCGGCCTTGATCCTGAGGGCACTCGTATAGTGAAACTCCGAGCGCTCGAGGTCGGGGGGTGTCTGCTTGCGAAAGGCGTAGCCCATGAGGTTGTGCCAGTCGGCGCTTTCCGGCTGGTTCACTTCGCGCAACCGCGCAAGCGCATCCGGTACCTTACCGTCGCGGATCAGGTCGGCCGAAGTCTTCATCCACTGGCGATCCGGGGGTGCTGGCGACGAGGTGTCGGAGGCCGCGTGGGCGTTGAGCCCGCAAACCACTGTACCAAGGCCTAGAATTGCCCCGAAAAGTACCCGGGCGGCAGCAACCTTCACGCCCGGGACGGCTGCAACCCCAGTGCGTGCGGCTGAGGCTCGAAGGGAGGGCACCGTGGGAGTGCCAAACCTTCGAGGCTTCGCCGAAACTGAAAGCTGTGCTGTGTGCGTGCCGGATTCCAGGTAGCTCATCTTTACCGCTCCTCGTGATGGCATTGGGTGCTGCGTATCCAGCCGCTTCAGATCCAGTCCCCGTCGCCAAAGTCGCCCTCGAATCCCGAGCCGTCATCGGCTCCCGCGGCATCCCAGGCACTGCCTGCATCGGCCACCTGCGTAAACCCTGATTCGCCCGATGCGAAGCCCGCGGCGTCAAAGCCACCCGCTCCAGCGGCTTGCGAAGGGCTGTCGGCAAGCAGGCTCTGCATACCCTGCCAGATCGCCTGGCCCACCACCACACCGGCGGCAGCCCCGACCAGACTCCCCATGAGGCCCTGGGTCCAGCTACCCTGTGCCGCCGCGCGTGCAGGGCCTTCAGTGCCCACACCACCCGTGGGACGGGGTGGTGGCGCTCCACCCGCCGAAGCTGCCCCGGAGAAACGGGCCGGCTGCAACGCGCCCTGGGCGTAGCCCTGGCGTCCCCAGGTGCCTGGCTCGCCTGACCGCACGGCCGAGGCTGGACTTTCGCTGGCCGCCCGGGCAGCCTTGAGCGTTTCCTCGAGCTCGCGTATGCGTTGCTGCGCGACCTGAAGGGCGATTCCGAGCGCCATCGCCCGCTGCGTGAGGAGATACGCCGCGCTGGGTTGCCGCCTAAAGGCCTGCGCGATCATTTGCTCAGCCTGGAGGTCTTTTGCATCAACCCGGGCCTCGACCAGGCGACCGAGGAACTGTTGCAGATGCGCCTCTTCGGAAGGTGTCATGGCTTGCTCCGTGTTGCACGATGCGAAGGATCGTAATGGTGGATCAATACCCATGTCAGCCGCGTGAACTTCACACCGGCGCGCCAGTGGCTGCTTCCGGGCAGCGTGTAGCATCAGCACGGGGTCTTGATGTTGCGAAGGAGCCTTGTCGTGGCGCAGAGCATGTCGTGGGAGGAATGGGCTGGTCACGATGCCCTCGGGCTGGCGGCGCTGGTACGCGCAGGTGTGTTGACTCCGCAGGAACTCGCCGAGCAGGCTGCTGCGGCGATCGCCAGGGTCAACCCCTTGCTCGAGGGTGTGGTGGAAGTCTTCGACGACGCCATCGACGACCCGTCGGCCAACGGCTTCAACCCTCGGGGCGAGTTTGCAGGTGTCCCCTTCCTGCTCAAGGACCTCGGGCCTGCGATGCGCGGCAGGCTCCAGGAGATGGGATCGCTCTTCATGCGTGGCAACCGCGCCACCGCCGACACCTTCCTCACCGGCAAGATGCGCAACGCCGGCCTGAACCTGATCGGCCGCACCACGACGCCCGAGTTCGGCGTGTGCAGCTCCGCCGAGAATCCGGCCCTCTACATCACCCGCAACCCCTGGGACACCCGCTACACAAGCTGCGGCTCCTCCGCCGGAAGTGCGGTGATGGTGGCGAGCGGCGCAGTGCCGATGGCCCATGCCACCGACGGCGGCGGGTCGATCCGCATCCCCGCAGGCTTCAACGGACTGATCGGGATGAAGTGTTCACGCGGCGTCTTTTCGCTTGCGCCGGCACAGTCCGACCTCAGCGGGCTGGTATCCACGCAGGGCTGCCTGAGCCGAAGCGTGCGCGATACCGCAGCCTTTGTGGACGCCTGCCGCGGTGGAGCCCCCGGCGAGTTCATGCCCTTCTGGCTCAGCGAAATCCCGTATGCGCGCCTGATCGAGCGCGATCCGCCCCGGTTGCGCATCGCCCTCGCAGACAGTTTTGGCGACCACCGGGCGCTCGCTTCATTCTCTGCGCAACTTGCGGATGCCGGGCGCCTGCTCGAGGGGCTCGGTCATGCGGTGGAATGGGCCCAGCCTGCGATCGACTACGCAGCCGCCTACGAGGCCCAAACCGTGTGCTACATCAGCAACTTCGCGCAGGTCATCGCAGGGTTGCTGGAAGCGCGCGGACTCGAGCGTCCTCCGCAGGGTCTGATCGAACCGGTGAACCTGCGTATCTGGGAAACAGGCAAGGACCTGCGCTACCGCGACCGCTTCCGCATGCAGGTCCGGTTCAATCAGATTGCCCGCGGAGTTGGCGCGTTCTTCGAGGACTGGGATGTGCTGCTCACCCCGGTCAGCGCGCTTCCCACCCCCCTGCTCGGCACGCACGCCTACCTCACCCAAAGCGACAACCCGGATGTGCACGGCTGGTTTGCGCATCTGTGGCGCAACTTTGCCTTCACGCCGCTTGCAAACCTCTGCGGCATCCCTGCCCTGTCGCTCCCGCTTGCACTCCAGCCCAATGCGCTGCCCTCCGGTATCCAGGCGATCAGCCGCCAGGCTGCGGACGGTTTGCTTTTGCAACTTGCAGCACAGATCGAACGCGCGCTCGGCGGACGCTGGAATCAGGGCACCCGAGCACAGGTGCATGTGGTTTGATCGCGCGGCGTGGATGCCCCGTTGCGCCGGCGGCCGCAGTGGTCAGCTTCGGGCGATCGTGTAGTTGTTGAGCCGCAGCATCTTGCAGAGAGCTTTCATGTTGTCGACGGTGGGCGGAATCTGGGCGGCGCGAATCCGCTGACGGAGTTCCTCGTTCTTGTAGACCATGCCCTTTTGATTGGTGACCGTGCGGCACAGGTTCTCCGTGACGATCTTCGCCACCGAGGGCCGCAAGCTCACCACTTTCACGAAGGAAGGTGCCGGGAGGAACAGCATCTCGCCGTCGATTTCGCACTCCACCGAAGCTGACCGGGGCTGGCCGTCGATCAGCCCGAATTCGCCCACATGCGCGCCGGGCTTGAGCGAAACGAGCACCTTCTTCAGTACCCCGGCACCGCGCCCGAGCAGATACACCCGAAAAGCACCCGACAACACCACATACATCCCATCGGGTGCGTCGTCTTCCTTGAACACCTGCTGCCCTGCAGCGAACTTGCGGCTGCGGGTTTGCAGCATGATTTCGGTGAGGTCGTCGCCCGAGAGTCCGGCAAAAAAAGGTACGGCAGAGATCGGAACCGACATCGCAAAGCCTCCATTTGCCTGCACGACAAACTCCACGATTACTTTACCGCAGCGACCGCACGGAGCAACTGCAATGCAGCAACCGGACGGAGCGCTCTGGCGCTCTGGCGCTCTGGCGCTTTGGCGCTTTGGCGCTTCGGCGCTCTGGCGCTCTGGCGCTTTGGCGATGCTTGCGGCAGGTATACGATGGAGGGCCGGAGCAGGAAGGCCACCGCGTTATCCGGACGCATTCCCCGGTGGTTCACAACCTGGTCCGGCGTTTGCGCTGCGCTCGGCGCAAGCCTCACCGATCCAATCTTCAACAGGGAGACACGAACATGACGACAACCCGTATGCGCTTTGGGATCTTTCTTGCCCCTTTTCACAAACCGGGCATCAACCCCACGCTGGCGCTCGAGCAGGATCTCGAGTTGATCCAGTGGCTTGATCGTTGCGGCTACGACGAGGCGTGGTGCGGCGAGCACCACTCCGCAGGCAGCGAGATCTCCGCGAGTCCCGAGTTGCTCATCGCGGTGGCCTCGCAACGTACCCGCACCATCCGCCTCGGAACCGGCGTGGTGAGCATGAGCTACCACAACCCCTTGTGGGTCGCTGAACGTATCGTGCAACTCGACCATCTCACCCGCGGCCGGGTCATGCTCGGGATGGGGCCAGGGTCGCTCCCGAGCGACGGGATCATGATCGGCGTGTCGCAGGCCGACACCCGCCGGCTGCTCGAGGAGGCGATGGCGGTGGTGATGCAACTCCTGCGCACCGAGGAGCCGGTGAGTTTTCGAAACGACCGGTGGAACCTGCAGGAGGCGAGGTTGCATCTGCGGCCCTACAGCAACCCGCTTTTCGACATCGCGGTGCCTGCCGTGGCCTCGCCCACCGGTCCGAAACTCGCGGGTCGCTACGGCGTGGGGCTGCTCTCGATCGGCGCCACCACCGCAGCCGGCTTCGATGCACTGGCGCTGCACTGGGATGTGATGGAACAGCAGGCAGCGCACTACCGCACCCGGGTCGACCGCAGCAAGTGGCGTCTGGTGGGCCTGGTGCATTGCGCCGAAACCATGGACCAGGCGTACCGGGATGTGGAATACGGCATCGAACAGTGGTTCGACTATTTCCAGGCCGTGGCCGCCTTTCCGCAGATGGCAGTGCCCGGGAGCAACGTGAAGGAGATGATCTCCTTTGTGAACGACT
Organism: Betaproteobacteria bacterium; assembly: GCA_016868175.1. Lineage (GTDB taxonomy): Bacteria > Pseudomonadota > Gammaproteobacteria > Burkholderiales > Burkholderiaceae_E > UBA3064. The sequence goes on along the minus strand of VGHO01000043.1, from coordinate 10,298 downwards.
CGGGGTTCGGTGCGATCGGCACGCCCGACATGGTGCACGCCCAGATCGACCGGCTGTGGAAACAGAGTCAGGGTGGATTTGGAGCGTATCTGCTGCTTGCGCACAACTGGGCGAACTTCGATGCCACCCGCCGCAGCTACGAACTCATGGCGCGCCATGTGTTTCCGCAATGGCAGGGGCAGCTGTCCACGGCCGGAGCAGCCCACCGCGCGCGCGATTCGCGGACCGAACTGGCTGCAATCCACAGCAAGGCCGTGGAGGCGGCAACCGCGCGTTTCCAGGCTGAAGTTGCAGCGCGCGTCTGAGGTGTTGATCGCCGGCGCGGGCGTGATGGGCGCCGCGCTGGCCTACTGGCTCACCCGTCTGGCCCCCGCCCTCCGGGTTGTGCTCGTCGAGCCCGACCCGGGCTTTTCGCTTGCCTCGTCTTCGCGCTCGGCAAGCTCGATCCGCCAGCAGTTCAGCTGCCCGGTCAATGTGGAGCTGTCGCAGTTCGGCTTCCTCTTTCTGCGCGAGGCCCACGCCCATCTGGCCATCGAAGGCGACGCGCCGCAGTTGAGCCTGCACGAAGCCGGCTACCTCTACCTCGCCGGAGAGCGGCAGGCCGATTCCCTGCGCGCGCTCGCCCGGGAACAGGTGCCTCTCGGCGTGCGTACCGCGCTTCTCGGCGCTGCAGCGCTGCGCGAACGCTTTCCCTGGCTCTGCACCCACGATCTCGCCCTCGGACGCCTGGGGCTCGAAGGCGAGGGCTGGTTCGATGGGCCGGCGCTGCACCGCGCTCTGCTTGCCAAGGCCCGCAAACAGGGGGCCCAGGTGGTGCACGACCGGGTCGTGCATGCGCACGACCCTGCGCAGATCGCGCTGGCATCGGGCGCAGTTTGGCGTTGTGAGCACTTTGTGTGCGCAGCCGGGGCATGGTCGGGCGCACTTGCCCGAGCCTCAGGTCTTCGGCTCGAGGTTCAACCTTCGCGCCGCACCGTGTTTGTGCTGAGTTGCCCCGCAGCGTTGCCCGCGATGCCGCTTGTGATCGATCCCTCGGGGTTCTGGATCCGACCCGAAGGCAGACATTTCCTGCTCGGCTTTCCGCCGCGCGATCCCGCTCTGGGCGCCGCTGTGACAGCCGCCGAGACCACCGAGACCGAGACGACGATCGAACCCCAGTGGCAGGAACTTGACGAAGCCTCCTGGGCATCCCTTGCCCACCGCATTCCAGCCTTTGCCGCGATGCGCATCGAAAGCGCCTGGGCCGGCTACTACGACATGCATCTCCTCGACCACAACGCCGTGATCGGTGCGCACCCGCAGAGGCCCTACTTCCACTTCCTGTGCGGCTTTTCCGGGCACGGCATGCAGCACGCCCCCGGCGCAGCCCTTGCGCTTGCCGAGCAGATACTCCACGGGGAAAGTCGCAGTCTCGAGGTATCGGCGCTCGGCTATCAACGCGTACTACGCGCAGAGCCCTACCTGGAACGCAATGTGATCGGTTGATGCGCGATCCTGCGCAACTCGCCCACGATGCCGTTGGGAAAGAAGTACACCGAGCAAACGAAAAGCAGTCCCATCCAGAGCAGCCAGCGATCGGGCGAGAAGAGTGCCGCAAGCATCGGGGCTGCCTCGGTTGCCTGAGCAAGGACCCGCAACAGGTCCTGCAGGTAGGCCTGCGCGACCATGAAGACAGCCGCTCCAAGCACTGCCCCGTAGAGCGTGCCCATGCCCCCGATCACAACCATCAGCAGCACATCCATCATGATCTCGAAACTGAGCGACGTATCCGGGCCGTTGTATCGCAGCCAGATCGCCAGCATCATTCCTGCGAGCGTGGCAAAGAGGGCTGAGATCAGGCTCGAGAGCGTTCGGAAGACCACCACCCGGTAGCCGATAGCCTCGGCCCTGAACTCGTTGTCGCGGATCGCCTGGAGTACTCGTCCAAAGGGTGAATTCACCACACGCAGCAGGATCAGGAACAGGGCTGTGCTCACGGCAAGGAGCAGGTAGTAGCACAGGATCCTGCCGTCGATGTTCACGCCCAGGACCGGATCGGGAAGGAGACGGGTGGCCGAGGTGAGCAGTGCAGGCACCCGGAAACTCAGCCCGTCTTCACCGCCGGTGAGTTCGGAGAACTGCGACGCAAGGGTCTGGAATGCTGCCGCCACGGCAAGGGTGATCATGGCAAAGAAGATCGCCCGTACCCGAAGCGATACGATGCCGATCAGCAAGGCGAGCGTGAGGCTCAGACCCAGCGCAGCAAGTGCTCCGAGCGCGAGCGCATCCCATCCTGCACCCATGCGCAGCGAGGCGATCGCAATCCCGTAGGCGCCGATGCCGAAGAACATGGTGTGCGCAAAACTCACGATGCCGGTGTATCCAAGCAGCAGATCGAAGCTTGCGGCGAGCACGATGAACACGAGGATCTTCGCTGCCACGCCGAGTGCCTTCACGCCCGGAAAGAGGAAGGGGGCAGCGAGGAGTCCAAGCGCCGTGAGCGCCAGGAGCAGCGCGAGCGGGGCGCTGCGCGGAAGGTCGTAGGAGAGCACACGGGAAAGCATCTTCAGGGCTTCGCAAGCGCGTACAGACCGTAGGGTCGCCACATCAGGATCAGGGCCATCAGCGCAAGGTTGGAAAAGAGCGCAAGTTTCGGAAGCAGGTAGCCTGTGTAGTTGGCCACGAGGCCCACGAGAAGTGCTCCGATCAGCGCTCCGGCAGTCGACCCCAGTCCGCCGATGATGATCACGATGAAGATGAGCACATTCACCTGGGTGCCGATCTGCGGCACCACATTTTGCTGATAGAGGCCCCACATCACGCCACCGAGTCCGGCCAGCGCGCTTCCGGCCGCAAAGACGCCCACGAACAGCCGCCCGATCCGGTAGCCGAGCGCCTCAACCATCTCACGGTCCTGCACACCGGCACGAATGAGCAAGCCAATCCTGGTCTGCGACAGCACCCACCACTGGAGGAGAAAAACCGCGAGACCCACCACCACGGCAAGAAGTCGATACTTCTCGATCGCCGCCTCGGCGATGATCAGCGAGCCCTGCAGCATCGGCGGGGGTGGAAGCGCAATCTGCAGTGGACCCCAGATCACCTTGATGAGTTCCTCGCCAATGATCATGCCGCCCATGGTGATGAGGATCTGCTTGAGGTGTTGGCCGTAGACCGGCCGCACGATCAGGCGCTCGAAAACGATTCCGAGGAGCCCGGCGGCGAGCATCGCAAGCACCATCGCCTGCGCCACCGACCCGAGCCCCGAGGAGACCGCCACCGAGGTGGCAATGTAGGCGCCGAGCGCAATGAAGAGCCCATGGCCGAAATTGAGCACATCCATCAGGCCGAAGACGAGCGTTAGACCCGAGGCCATCAGGAAGATGATCATGCCCATCGCAAGTCCGGCCACCGTGAGCGTGAGCCAGGTGGAGGGCGTCCCCACGATCGGCAGCGCGGCCAGCATGAGTGCCGGCACCATAAGCATCGGAATCCAGTCGCGCTGCACGCTCAGGCCTTTGCGCCTTGCGCGCGCTGGCGCAGATCGAGTCCGAGCAGGGCGTCCTGAAGCGCGTCGTTGGCGGCAAGGTCACGCATCGAGCCGCGGTACGTGATCGTTCCCGAGTCCATCACCGCGACACTGTCGCCCAGACGCCGCGCGAGCGTGAAGTTCTGCTCCACCATCAGGATGCTCACCCCTTCGTCGCGCAGCGCAACAAAGGCCTCGAGCAGATTCTCCACGATCGCCGGGGCCAGTCCCTTGCTTGGCTCGTCCAGGATGATCAGCTTGCGGGCCTCGATGATCGCGCGACCGATCGCCAGCATCTGCTTCTGCCCGCCCGAGAGCGTTCCCGCCGGGGCGAGCCAGAAACGTTCGATCGGCGGGAACCATCCGAAGATCCTCTGCAGGCGCGGCCCGTCGAGTTCGCGCAGGTTGCGCGCCGAACGCGCCGCGAGGAGCATGTTCTCGCGTACCGACAGGTGCTGGAAGATCCCCATGTTCTCGGGCACATACGCAACCCCCAGCCTGGCGATCTCGGTGCTCGGCAGGGTGCTCACGGCGCGTCCCTCGAAGCCGATCCGTCCATGGCTCGCTTTCCAGAGGCCCATGATCGTGCGCAGCGTGGTGGTCTTGCCCGCACCATTGCGCCCGAGAAGCATGAAGACCTCGCCGCGCCTCACCGCAAAGTCAACACCCTGAAGGATGTGGTAGGCACCAATGTGGGTGTGTACGCCATGGAGTTCGAGGATCGGATCCTCGCAGGCCGCCGAAGCCATCATGGCAGGGGGCGCGCACCCAGATAGGCCTCGCGCACGACTTTCGAGTCCATCACGTCCTGCGGGGCGCCGTCGGCCACCAGCGCGCCGTTGTGCAACACCACGATCCGGTCGGCAAGTTCGCGGACAACGTCCATCTTGTGCTCCACCAGCAGGATGACCCGGTCGCGCTGCGTCTTGAGTTTGCGGATGAGTTCGAGAATCACCGGGGCCTCGTCGTGACTCATGCCCGCTGTGGGCTCATCGAACATGTACACCTTCGGGTCGAGCGCCATCAGGAGCGCAACCTCGAGCTTGCGCTGGTCACCGTGCGAGAGTTGCGAAGCGAGCAGCGACGACTGCCCGCGCATCGCCAGCATCTCGAGCAGGGTCTCGGCTCGCGCAGTCAGATCACGGTGATCGCTCCAGATCCGCCAGGCGTCGAGTCCGCGCCTGTGCGAACCGGGCATGAGCGCCTGCAGGGCGAGCCGCACATGTTCAAGCACGCTCAGCGACGGAAAGAGCTGGGTGAGTTGAAACGCACGCCCAACTCCTTGGCGTGCCCGCTCGGAGGCTGCAAGCCCGTCGAGCAGGCGACCGTCGAGCAGGACGCTTCCGGTGGTGGGCGCAAGCTGACCCGAGATCAGATTGAAGTAGGTGGTCTTGCCCGCGCCGTTGGGGCCCACGATCGCGGTGAGCGTGCCAGCGGCAAAACTGCAGCTCACCGCCTCCACGGCCACATGACCGCCAAAGCGGATCCCTAGCCCGCGCGTCTCGAGCACCGGATGCCCCGCTCAATCAGCCAGCGCATCCCGCCGCAGCCTTCGCGGCGCGCGGATCGACCTCGGGGCCAACGCCCGCGGACCTGCCGCGCTCAACGCTTGTTGCGGATCGGCACCATCATCTCCTCGGGCTTGATCTCGCGGATCAACTCGGGCACCCCCCAGTTGAAGGCCGGATCGATCTTGATCCTGAAGTGATACATGCTTTGCATCGCCTGATGGTCTTCCTTGCGAAAGGTCATCTTGCCCTTCGGAGTATCGAAGCTCATCCCTTCCATGGCCGCAATGAGTTTCTCGGTATCGGTGTCGCCCCTGGTCTTGCCCAGCGCAGTGGCAACGGCCATTGCCGCTGCGAAACCTCCCGCAGTAAAGAAGTCGGGAGGCGACTGGTACTTGCGGTAGTGCATCGAGACCAGCGCGTCGTTGACCGTGTTCCTGGGCATCCCGAAGTAGTAGTAGGCGGCGCCTTCCATTCCCGGAAACTGCTTGTAGGCCACCATCGCGGGAAGAATGTTGCCACCCGTGGCGATCTCGATGCCGTGGCGCTTGAGGTCGAGATCGGCGATCTTGAAGGGATTGCCGCCCGCCCAGATGATGAAAATGATCTTGCGTCCCGCCTCACCGCGAAGCTTGTCGATCATGCGCTGACCGCCTGCGGTGAAGTCGGTGGTTGCCGGTGGCAGATACTCCTCATGAACCAGCCTGGCCTTCTTCAGCGCCTCGCGGAAGGCCTTCACGCCGGCACGGCCAAAGGCGGAATCCTGCGCCATGGTGGCAATGCTCACGCCATCCTTGTCAACGGCCACGGCATTGGCAATCGCATCCTGGCTGCTGTTGCGCCCGGTTCGGAAGATATAGCGATTCCAGCGCTCACCGGTGATCGAGTCGGCAACCGCAGGCTCGACCAGAAGGATCTTGCGGTACTCCTCGGCCACCGGCAGCATGGCGAGCGCCACTGGCGAAGCGGTGGGCCCGATGGCAAGGTCGACCTTCTCGTCGCCGTAGGCCGCAGCGAGCAGGTTCTTGCCCACATCGGGCTTTCCCTGATCGTCCTTCTCGAGCACCACGATCTTGCGTCCCGCGATCTGCATGCTGCCGCCGGTTGCATACTCGAACCCCATGAGGAGTCCCGCCTGGGTCTGCTTGCCATAGGCCTCAAGGGGCCCTGTCTTGCTGTGGATATGCGCAATCCGGATTTCCCTCGCCTGCGCAAGCGACTGGGGCAAGTGCACCAGCGGCGCAGCGAGCGCAGCGCCCCCGGCCATCTTCACCAACGCACGACGGCGGTTCGGCCTTGCGCCGAAAAGATCTTTGCGTTGAAACTTCATGCTGAGCCCTCCTGAAAAGCCGGATAGTACGCGATGCGCCGGCGGCTTCGGGCAAGGCGGGCGCTAAGCCTTGCGCAGGCGGATGGCTGCCACGAGTGGGAGTACGACCAGCGAGGTGGCCACGAAGAACACGAAGGCATCAAGGTAGCCGATCATCATCGACTGGCGGTGGAGTTCGCGCGCAAGGCTTGCCAGTCCGGCGGGATGATCGGTGGACCATGCGGGCGGCAGCACGGAAGCATTGAAGGGCGTGACCCGCTCTGCCAACTCGCCGTAGGCGGTGCGCGCCATGCGCAGGGAAACCGTGACCGTGAGCGAGATGTGCACTGCAGATCCAAAATTGCGCACCATGTGGTAAACCGCCGACCCGTCGGGCACGAGCCGGGAATCGAGGGTGTTGAAGGTCACCATGGTGATCGGCACCCACAGCAGGCCCACTCCGAAGCCCTGCATCACCATCGGCCCGAAAACCGCAGCGACCGTCGGCTGGGTGTCGAGATGCGCCAACTCCCAGCCAGCCCAGGCCTGGAGCAGAAAGCCCGTCACGATCATCAGGCGAGGCTCGATGCGGCTGCCCACGATCATGAAGGAAAACGCGGCGAGCGTGCCCACACCGCGGCTTCCAATCACCAGCCCAACCACCGAATCCGGGTAGCTCCCAACGTTTTGCATCAGAGGCGGCAACAGCGTCATTGGGGTGAAGTTGAGCATGCCAAACACAAAGACCAGCACCAGTCCAACCACAAAATTCCGATCGGCAAACAGGCGCAGATCGAGGAAGGGCTGGGGTGTACTCAGACTGTGAACCACGAACGCGTAGAGCGCGACCAGCGCAACGGCCGCCCAGCCGATGATCTCCGGGGCATCGAACCAGTCTGCAAGTTCACCCCGATCGAGCATTAGCTGCGCTGCCGCAAGCGCAACCGAAAGGCTGAGAAAACCTGTCCAGTCGAGCGCTTTGCGCTGGGCAATCTCACGGTCGCGGATCACAGCCAGCGTACCGAGGAGCGACACGATGGCAAAGGGCACGATCATGTAGAAGAGCCAGCGCCAGTTGTAGGTTTCAGCAAGCCAGCCACCCAGCGTGGGGCCGATGATCGGTCCGAGTACCGATCCCATGCCGTAGATGGCGAGCACCGCCCCATGGCGTTCGCGCCGGTAGGCATCGAGCACGATCGCCTGCGAGGCAGGGACAAGCGGCGCACCGACAGCGCCCTGGACTGTGCGCCACAGCACCAGCTCCTCGAGGCTTCCCGAAAGACCGCAGCCGAGCGATGCGAGGCCGAAGGCAAGCACGCAGGCATTCATGAGCCAACGCCGACCCATCCGTACAACAAGCCAGCCGGCAAGCGGGGTGGCCACCGCAGTGGCCACCAGATTCGAGGTGACCACCCAGGCGATCTGATCGGGTGTGGCCGAAAGCGTTCCCTGGATTGCGGGCAACGACACGTTGGCGATCGTGACGGTCATCGCATAGAGCACCGTCACCAGCGTGCAGGTTGCAAGAATCAGCGCCCGCTCGAGTGCGGCGGCCGGTCCTTCGCGCTGCGCAAGCTCCAGGTTCGTGTCAGCCCGTGCGGAATCCGGCTGCGGCGTGGCCGGGTCAGACTGTGCGGAATCCGGCTGCGACGGGGCCGGGTCGCCCGTCCCACCGCGCGCGGCGTTCACCTTCCGCTATCCCGTGCAGTCACGGATCGGTTCCGCTGCGCGCCGCCCACCAGGACGCAAAGGAGGGCATTCCCCGAGTCTTGCCGGTATCCACCCTCACCGTCACCGTCATGCCCGCGCGAAGTCCTTCGGGCGAGGCGCGGATCTCGAGGAGTACTGGCACCCGCTGCACGATCTTCACCCAGTTTCCGGTGGCGTTTTGCGGCGGGAGCACGGCGAACTGGGCGCCGGTTGCCGGGGCAATCGCAACGACCCGCGCCTGCCAGCGACGATCGGGATAGGCATCGGCAACCAGCAGCGCCTCCTGCCCCACGCTCAGGCTCGCGAGTTGTGTTTCCTTGAAATTGGCCTCCACCCACGGCGCATCGTGCTGGATGAGGCTGAAGACTGGGCTTCCGCGGTTCAGGTTTTCCCCGGGACGCAGCCGCAGGTTGCTCACCGTTCCAGCGCTCGGTGCCCTCACCCGGGTACGTGCCCGCGCGAGCCGGGCCTCTTCACGCGCAGCGCGTGCCTCGCGCATCCTGGGGTGCTGCTCGATCGGCAGGTCTGCTCTGCCGCCGAGGGCAACGAGTACCCGAGCGGCGCGCTCCTGGATTGCGCCGAGGCGCGCGCGCGCCGCATCCCGGTTGTGGCGTGCCTCGTCAAAGGCGTCGAGTCTGATCATCCCCGACTCGCGCAGCCTGCGTGCGCGTTCGAGCTGGGTGTCAAGAAACCGGATGCGCTCCTCCACCTCAAGTGCCTCTGCAAGCGCCACGCGATGTTCGGCGCGCTGCGTCTCGATCTCCTGGCGGATGCTCCCGATCTGCGCGTCGGCGCGCGCCAGCGCAAGTTCGAAGGGCTGCGGGTCCATGGCGAAGAGAACATCACCCTCGGCCACAGTCTGGTTGTCACGCACCCGTACCTCGAGCACCCGGCCGGATACCTCAGCACTCACCGGAACGATGTGCGCCTTGACGTAGGCGTTCTCGGTCTCCACGAAGCGGCCGCCATCGGCATACCATCGCAAGCCAAGCACCGCCGCCACAAGCGGCACTCCAAGAAGCAGGCCCAGCCTGAGAAGCAGCCGCGCGCTGCGGGAGGGCGTTGTGTTCACCCGCGCAGCGCCTCAGGCATCGCGCTGGCGGACGGTAGCGGCCCGGGCTGCCGCCTGCGAGCCTTTCCTGCGCTCCACCCCCGGGAGGCGCGACAGATTGGCCTTGACCTTGATGAGCGTATCGACGAAGGCCTCGCGTTCCAGCGCGCTCAGTCCCGACAGTGCATCGCTTCGCAGACCCGCTGCAATCTCGCGCATCTGGCGCATCACGGGTTCGGCGTCCGGACCGAGAAACACCCTCCACACCCTGCGATCCCGGGCATCGTGCTGACGGCATACCCACCCCTTGGCCTCAAGCCGGTCAACAAGCCGACCGAGGGTGGGCTTTTCCACCTCGAGGATTTCCGCCAGCTCGGTCTGGGTCACGCCGTCGCTGCGAAAGAGGTGCGTGAGCACCCACCACTGCGAGCGGGTGAGCCCCTGCTCGCGCACCCTCCGGTCGTAGGTCGTCCGCATCAGGCGTGCGACGTCATTGAGCAGAAACCCGAAGTTGCGCGACAGATCTTCCTGGATCAGGATGGCAGGCTTGGCGGTGCGCGTGGCTGGCGCGCCGGAACCCGCGCCGGCACCCTCGCTGGTATCCAGGCTGGCACTCTGTCTGGTACCCGGTTTGGTACTAGGTTTGGCACTCAGTTTTGTACTCAGTTTTGTACTCAGTTTTGTACTCAATTTGGTACTCGGTCTATTAGACAGTTTGGTACCCGGTCCGGTAGGCGGTCTGGTACTTGGATTGGTACACATTTTGAAAGCCGCATGATGATAACCTGACTTACATTAAGCCTGTTGCAGTTTCGCAGCATTGACGGACTCAACCTGGGCGAGGCGCGCAGGATTTGCGGCCGCAACCCGAAGCCTTGCGTGGAGTCCTGCCCGTCACGCCTGTCAATCCCCTCCTGGAACCGCACCAGCGTGCCGAGATCCTGCGCGCGAACCGCAGCCGGGTGGTTGTGCTCCCCGCGCCGGAAGATCCCGGGGAGCAAACCCCGGCCAAGGCCGCAAACCGGGCAATCTGGGACAGATTCGGCCGCATCCGCGCAGAACTTCCCGATCCTCAGTTCGGCATAACCGAAACCGCCAGCATCCACACGATGAATCATGCCAACGGACTCCCCACAGTCTCTTGCGCAGATGCGCATCGTGGTGAGTGCACACCCTGTTCATGGCAACCTGAACAGGGTTCACCTGCGGAGG
>VGHO01000042.1 GCA_016868175.1 Betaproteobacteria bacterium | reverse complement strand
GTGGGCCTGCGGCTTTTGCGCTAGCATACCCAGCAGTCCCGACATGCCGCGATGCCCGCTGCCTTCCTCGATGACTGCCTCGTAGGCCTCGAGCGCAAGGAAGCGGTAGCCGGGGAAGGAGTTGCGCATCAGATCCTCGTCGTACATATGCTCGAGGATCCCGGGGCCCCCTGTGTTGTGGCGAAGTTGCGCTGCGGTGTAGCCCTGAATCACCAGCAGCCCCCCGGGCTTCAGTGCATGGTCCATCCGCGCAAAGATGCGTTGTCGGTCCTGAGGGGCGGCAAACTGGAAGAAGATGCCCACCACGTTGTTGTAGCGGGCGGGTTTCCAGTCGAAGGCATCCCAGGCGCATGCATCCCAGTGCACCTTCACCCCGCGTCGCTGGGCGAGTTGCCGGGCCTTGGCAACTGCCACCTCCGAAAAATCGAAGCCCTCCACCTCATGACCAAGGCTTGCGAGCCAAACCCCGTTACGGCCTTCACCGTCGGCCACGACGAGGCTTCGCCCTTCATGAAGATGGGGCCGCGCCGCCAGCAACCATGCGTTGGGTTCCTCACCGAACAGGTACCCCGGTTCGGCAAAGCGCTGATTCCAGCGCTTCAATGGATCTGCAAAGGCACTCAACGGTCCTTCACCTTTGGCGGCACTGCTCGAAGACTACCCCGGGTGGTTACTCGGGGCAGGTATCCGTGCCGGTGTAGCCGGTTGCGCCCAGAAAGCGAAACACCATGATGTAGGCCGAGGCCACAGCAATCAGATCGATCATCTGCCGATCGTTGAGGGCAGTACGCAAGGCCCCGATCACCGGATCGCTCACCTTGTTCTTGCGGGCCATCTCCACGGCCATGGCCAGCACCGCACGGTCCATTCCGGGAAAGAGTGCCCGGTTTCCAACCGCAGTCACCGGGTCGCGAAGCGCAGACGCCTGGATTTCACTTCCTCCGGCCTTGCGGAAAAGGCTCAGGTGGTGATTGAAGGCGTATTCCGCAGAGTGCAGGGCGGCCATCGCTGCGATTGTCATCTCGCGAATGCGGGGGTCCACCACAAGATCGTTGCGCACGGTGCCCATGAAATCGTTCCAGGCCTTGGCATAGGGGGGCGAGTTGAGCAACATCCGGTCGAGCGGTGCGAGCGTGCCGCCCCTGCGCTTGCGCATCGCTGCAATCGTGTCGGCAGGTTCGGAGAGATCGTTGGGGCAAAGCGGGATGCGCATGGGGAGACTCCAAAGGCGGGCGTTGTCGGCCGTTCAGTCGGGTCGATGCTGTCGCCTATGATTATGGCAGAGGCAGGAGCCTCCATGGAGGGGACTTGTAATGGCGGTGATGCTGATCGAGGTGGGCTACGCGCCCGAAGCCATGGCGATGCTCGTGGCCCAGGGCGAGAACCGTCAGATCCAGGTGGAGCGGATGTTTGAGGCGGCAGGATGCAGGTTGCTGGGTGCCTGGTATCTCCACGGTACCAACCGCGCGATCCTCATCGCCGAAGGTGGTGTTGACGATGTGCATGCAGTGGCAACCGTGGCGCTCGGCTCGCGTTCGCTCGTGTCCTGCAGCGTGACGCAACTCACCGCGTTTTCGAACGCCAAGGGCTATTTCGCCCGCGCCCAGGCGATCCGCAGGGATCTTGACGAGCGACCCGCCGAGCCCTCCTTCCTGCGCTCGGCGCCGTGAGGCGGTCGGCTTCCATCAACACATCCCCACTCGGAGTTCTTCACAGGTCAGGTTCCAAAAGGATAGCTGCTGCGGTCGAGTTCGATGCGTTCTGATATCCGGTTCTGATCCCAGCGACCGCTGTCGCGCACCTTGCCTTGCGCGTCGTAGAAGATGCCGAGCCCGTGAGGCTGGTCTCGCTGAAACTCGCCCACGTAGCGGGAGCCGTCGGCCAGCGTGAAGGTGCCACGCCCGCAGCGTTGCTCGTCCTCCCACTGTCCAACGTAGGACTTGCCGTCGGGCCAGTGGTAGATGCCGTGGCCGTGAAACTTGCGCCTGCGAAACTGCCCTGTGTAGCTGCGGCCGTCGGCAAGCCGAAGGGTGCCGTGACCGTGCGCCATGCCGTCGCGAAACTCCCCTCGGTACTCGCGACCGTCCGGTGAGCTGAGCACGCCTTCGCCTTCCGGGTGCCCTGCGCGGTAGTTCCCCTGGTAGAGGGTGCCATCGGGGAGCGTGAGCGTGCAGGCGCCGCTCGGCTCCCCCTCCCGAAACTCGCCTTCGAAGAGCCGACCATCGGGCGTACGCATACGTCCGATGCCCTGGGCGACTCCGGCGCGAAACTCGCCCTCGTAAACGGTGCCGTCCGCCCACTGGCGGCGGCCGCGACCATGCGCCTGATGGCCGAGAAAAAGCCCTGTGTAGCGCGCGCCGTCCGGTTCCCGCAGGCTACCCTCGCCGATCAGCGCTCCGTTGGCCCACTGGCCCTCGAAGATCCGGCCATCGACAAGGCGCAGCACACCGCGCCCTGCGGGCTCGCCCCCGGCGAAGACACCCACGAACACCCTGCCGTCTGTTCCCACAAGTTGGCCTTCTCCGCCGGGCTCCCCGCCGATGAACTCGCCGCTGTAGCGACGCCCATCCGGCCAGTTAAGAACGCCCCTGCCCTGCATCCGGTGACGCACCCATGCCCCCTCGTAGCGGATGCCATCGCCGAGCATCGCGATTCCCTGACCGTGACGTCTGCCACGACGCCAGGTGCCGCAGTACATCCGACCGTCGGGCCAGGAAAGGATTCCTTCGCCGTGAAAGCGACCCTCCTCAAACTCTCCAACGTAGGTCCGGCCCTCAACAAAGCGCATCGTGCCCTGCCCGTGCGCCCGCCCATGCTGCACATGGCCCTCGTAGCTCTTGCCGCTCGGCCAGTTCAGGCTTCCTTCGCCCTCGGGTTCTTCACCCGAGAATCCGCCCACGTAGCGCATGCCGTTGCGCCAGTGGAGGGTGCCGCGACCCTGGATCAGCCCGTCGCGCCACTCGCCCATGAAGATCCGGCCGTCGGCCAGGGTGAGCGTGCCGAAGCCGCGCGGTGACCCCTGTTCGAACTGACCCACGTAGAGGTCTGCACCTTCGCTGCGCAGACGACCTTCGCCCTGTGGCTGGCCTGCACGAAACTCACCGATGTATTCGCGTCCGTCGGGCCAGCGCAGGCTCCCCTGGCCCTCGGGCTCCCCATCCAGCAGCGCGCCGCGATAACGTCGACCGTCGGGCCAGCTCAGACTGCCCGGGCCGCGCAGTTCACCCGCCTTGAACTGGCCCTGCAGCTTGCGTCCGTCCGGATAGTGGAGGGTGCCCGGCCCGTTGAGTTTGCCCGCAACGAACTGCCCCTCGAGCGACTTCCCATCAGGCGAGCGCAGCACGCCGGGTCCGTGCGGAAGATTCTCGTGCCATTGGCCAAGAAAACTGCGGCCGTCGGCAGAGCGGAGTTCTCCTCGGCCTTGCCGTCTTCCCTCATGCCAGTCGCCTACATAGCTGCTGCCATCGGCACTGAGCAACTGGCCGCTTCCGTGAAAGAGATCGTTGGCAAAGCCGCCCACATAGTGGCTGCCGTCCGCCCCACGCTGTTCGCCCTCGCCCTCGAGCTTGCCGCGAAGCCAGGTGCCCGAGCGCTCGCGACCGTCGGGCCAGGCCCAGACCCCTTTTCCGCCCACCTCGCCGCTGCGGAACTCCCCGCGAAAGACACTGCCGTCGGCAAAGTGCCTCTGGCCTGTTCCATTGGCCTTGCCGGCCTTGAAGTCGCCCTCGTGGCGCGAACCATCGGGCCAGTGCATCGTGCCCTCGCCATTGGGTTCATCGGCCCAGATCTCGCCGTGGTAGCGCCTGCCGTCGCGCCAGCGCAGGGTCCCACTGCCCAGCGGATGGCCCTCGTGGATCGATCCCAGAAAGCTGCGACCATCGGGCCAGCGCAGTTCGCCGGCCCTGCTGGCTCCCTGATCAAATTCACCTTCGAAGCGCCGGCCGTCGCTCCATTGCAGCGTGCCTGCACCCTGCGCCGCACCCTTGCGGTAGAGACCCTCGTGCAGGCTGCCGTCGGTGCGCAGGCTGCGCCCCCTGCCCTCGGCCTTGCCGGCCTTCCACTGGCCCTCATGCCATCGGCCGTCGGGCAACACCCGCCGCCCCGTACCTTCCCAGCAGCCCTCCACCCACGCACCTTCGTAATGGCTGCCATCGGGAAAGCTGACGCGCCCGGTGCCATGCGGAAGGTCGTGGCGAAACTCGCCCTCGAAGCGCGTGCCGTCCGCAAGTCCCATGCACCCAGTGCCGTGCAGGCTTCCTGCCCGCCAGTGCCCTTCGAGATAGCTCGAGTCGGGTCGCTGCAGGCGTCCGAAACCCTCCGGCAGTCCCTGATGGCAGCGCCCCTCAAAAACCGCGCCATCGGCAAGCACGATCCGGAAGTTTGCCTCTTCGAGGCCCGCGCGCAATGCGTTGCACCACCCCCGGCCGGGCAGTGGTTCGCCGTTCTCGGGAACCCAGGCGGCCTGGCGCTGAGGCGCGGCAACCGCCCAGTCGCCGTCGTGGAGCGCTCCGTTGTGGGGCTCCTCGGCGAGGGCCGCCCGCGCGAGTTCGGCGAGCGAGCGTTGTGAGCCTGTGGGCGGTCCGGCGAAGTTTTCCGTGGGGGTTTGGGAGCGGATTCGGGCGGGCGCTTCGCTGCCCGATTCCGGGCGCGGCGCGGCAGGCAACCCGGCGCGTGGGGGCGTTTGCGCTACGGTGTGCAACTCCGTTGGGGCCTTCCTCGCTGACTCCGCCGAGGACGGTTCAACGCGCTCCCGAACGAAGTCGCCCAAGGTTTGCGCTCACGCGCATCAGAGTTCGGGCGTGCCGCCTGCCGCAGCGGCTTCCTCGAGTTCCTTGCCAACATGCGACCCGTCGAGCGCCTTGCGGTAGGCCATACGCGCCATGTCGAGCGAGGTTGTGGAAATCACGAGTTTTCCGCCGTCCATCACGACGTAGGTGTTGTACTGCATCGAGCCGGGAAAACGTACCCGTTCGTAGTAAGTGTTCTTCCGCATGGCGAGGGCTCCCCGGATAGTACGCAGCAAGTGTAGGAGGAAATGTCGAGCGATGGAAGTGCTTGTTCGAGTTGCGTTGCAGGTGGCTGGGTGTGATTCAACGAGGCTTGATCTTCGCTTGCCGGAGTTCGTGTGCCAAGCGTTCGATCAGTGCCTCCACCGACTCGCTGCGGCAGTTGCGGTATCCACTCCCCGCCCAGAGACTCTGGTACTCGCCATCGCCGCGCTCCTGCGCCCACTGCCGCATCGCCGAAGTGAGTGTGTTCTGCAGGGGGAAGGGCAGGACGGCTGCTCCGTCCATTCGGGCAATGAAGCGGTTGTGCAGGCCACGCGCCAGCCGTCCCGAAAACGAGCGGGTGAGCACCGCGTCGCGCCAGTGCTCCTGCAGAAGAAATCGCTTGTGCTCGGGTGATGCGCCCGATTCCTCGCAGGCAAGAAACGCGGTGCCGAGTTGCACCGCGCATGCGCCCGCCCTCAACATCCTCGCGATGTGGCTGCCATGCATGATCCCGCCTGCCGCAACCACGGGAAGGCTGCAGGCGCGCGCGATGCTCCGCACAAGGTCCTCGGTGTGGGCTCCGGGATCTGCAGCATGGGGGTCGAAGCTTCCCCGGTGTCCGCCGGCTTCAATACCCTGCGCAATCACCACGTCGGCGCCAGCCTCCTCGATGGCCCGTGCCTCCTCGAGTCGGGTGGCCGTCACGCCAACGCAGATCCCGAGGCTCTGTGCGCGTTCGATAACCGCAGCAGGCGGCAATCCGAAGTGAAAGCTCAGCAGCGCCGGGCGGTGGCGCCATACCGGCTCGAGTTGCGCTGCGAGCGTGGGTGTGCAGGGTGCTGTGGGCACCTGGAGTGCGCCAGGCGTGAACGGGGCAGAGACTCCAGGATCCGCAGGCTCCCGCAGGAGAAGTTCGTTGTCCGGAAGTTCGTTGCCCGGAGAAACGAGGCCAGACATGGCCTGCAGAAGCGCTGCGATCGCAGCATCGACCTGCGCCTGCAAAAGGGGCGTCGATTCAGGAAAGACGAAGAAGTTGGCATTGACCGCTCCCATCGGACGAGGCGGGCAGGCTTCTTGGCCGGGACCTGCGTTGATCCCTGCTTCGTCGTCTGCATCATTTCCTGCTTCATCGGCTGCTGCATCGGTTGCTGCATCGGCTGCTGTATCGGCTGCTTCGTCGCCTGCATCAGCGCGTGGGAGGATCGCTCGAAGGCTCTGCAGGTCTTGCGAAATCCGCGCCGGGCTTGCGTAGGCAAAACCGAAACTGCCGATGCAGCCAGCGCGCACCACTGCAGCCACGAGCGATAGGCTGCTCGGGCCGCCCGCCATGGGCGCCTGAAGGAGCGGAAGCCGCAAACCTTGCAGCAAGTCGAGGAAGGGGGGTTGCCTCATGACGTGCGGTCAGGCTGTGTAGTCCATGGGAAACGACGTTGGCAAACCACACCATCGGCAGATTTGGTCAACATCCAGCATCCTGAAATTCTGCGCCATCACAATCCTTAGCGGGAGGTGTTGAGCCGAAAATCCCGGCCCGCCTGAAGGCCGTGCAACGACGAAACGATCGACTGGCCGACTTTGCCAAATCGTCGGGCCTTCCGTCGGTCCGTTCGTCAGTCCGTTCGTCAGTCCGTTCGTTGTTCTGTTCGTCAGTCTGTTCGTCGGTCTGTTCGTCTGGCTGTGCGGCCGTGAATTCCTTCGTCGGTTCGCCCGACAGTGTGTGCGTGAGTTCGTTCGTCAGTTCGTCATTGAGGGGGGCTGCAATGAAGATCGAGAACCGCGAAGGTCCGAAACGGCCGCGTCGCAAGCCGCCCTCGATGCGTCCGCGCGTCCCGCCGGGTGGCGCAAGCGCTCAGGGCCGGGGGGCAGTAGCCTCGAGCCCTTCGGGCGTTTCTGGTGCTGACCGCGCTTCGGCTGGGGCCGTCCTACGGCCGGCTTCAGCGGCGGGAGGCGCAGACCGTGCCTCCGCGGTTGCGACTGGCGCTTCGGCAACGGCAGCGGGCCGTGGGGGCGCTGCGGGGCAGGCCCTTGCGGCCGATCGCCCTGGAAGCCAGATTCGCGGATCAGCTACAGCCCGCGATGGCGCAGGCGCAAGCGACGCAGAACGACTCGCGGAGAAGCTCAGCTCGCTGCTCCAACTCGTCCAGAGCGCTGCACCCGGCGCAAGCCTCAGCGTTGGCGCAGGGAGCGACGCAACCCTGCTGCGTGTTCGCGAGCCTGGCGGATCGGAGGCAGAAGTGGCGTTGACCCCTCAGGATCGAGCCGAACTTGAGCGTTCGGTGGACTACCTGTTGAGTCTCCTTCAGACAGGCTCCCGGGTACGCATTCAGGCTGACAAGGGCTGAAGCCCAGGCCCTCACGGCGCTCGGCTGAGCTGGTTTCGGCGGAGCCGGTTTGGGCTGGTTTGGTGTCGGTTGAACAGGTTTCGGTTGGTTCAGTGCCGGTTGGTTCAGTTCCGGTCGACATTCCTTCGGGCCACCCAGAACACCGCGCCCTGGGCGCCGTAGTGTTCGGTGTGGGGTATCCCGGGCTCGAGGGCGAAACGCGATCCGGACTCGAGGTCGTGCAAGCGATCGCCAACCCCAAGGCGCACCTCGCCCTGCACCACAAGCGCCTGCACACCGAAGCTGTGCGTGTGGGTGTCGATGAAGGTGTTGGCATCCCAGTGGCGAATCACACATTCGTCGAAACCCAGTTGTAGCGCCTGCGCCTGGAATTGCGCGTATCCCGCATCGTTGAACGCCACGATTCCGTCGGCGGCGTGCCCCAGACTTGTGTGCGGCTCCCCAGGTCCGGGTTCAGTGGACGTTGAGTGATCAGACTCCGAGCCCGACTCCCACTTTTGTTCCGTCTGCATTCTGGTCTCCATGGAATGCCTGCGCATGATTGGGGCGCGCGCTGCCAAAACCGCGTGCACCGCGCCGTGTGCAGATTGCCCGCCGCCCGAGCAAGTGTAGGCCCAGTTGGCTCGCGAGCCGGCCCGCATGGTAGATTGCAGTTTAAAGTGTGCTGGCGAGTCGCTGGAAAGTAATCCGTTAGTCTTCACAACATAGAGGAGATCGAAGAATGTCGCAAAACCACAGGGTTGCGCAGCCGGAATTGCGCCCAACAAACTTGAACAGGGTGGCCTCTGTGCTGCGCCGCGCTCTTGCACTTGGCGTTGCGAGTCTTGCGCTTTGTGCTGCGATGGCCCCAACCGATGGGTTCGCCCAGACACGCCTCAAGTGGGCGCATGTGTACGAAACCTCTGAGCCCTACCACAAGTGGGCCGTCTGGGCGGGCGAAGAGTTCAAGAAGCGCACGGCCGGGAAGTACGAGATCCAGGTCTTTCCGGCTTCGAGCCTGGGCAAGGAGAGCGACATCAATCAGGGCCTCCAACTCGGTACGGTCGACATGATCTACACCGGCGCGTCCTTTGCTGCCCGCGCCTTTCCGCGGATGGCAGTGAGCTACTACCCGTTTACTTTCCGCGACGCCGATCATGTGATCAAGTACAGCAGGAGCGACGTGTTCCGCGAACTCACCGAAGGCTACAAGAAGGCCACCAACGGCAACACGGTGCTGGCGCTCACCTACTACGGCGTGCGGCACTCCACCACCAACAAGCCCTTCAGGAACTGCGACGAGATGAAGGGCCTGAAGATGCGCGTGCCGGATGCACCGGCCTACACCGCGATGCCGCGTGCTTGTGGCGCCAACCCCACCCCCATTGCATTTGCCGAGGTGTACCTGGCGCTGCAAAACGGTACGGTTGACGCGCAGGAGAATCCGCTGCCCACGATCGAGGCCAAGAAATTCTACGAGGTGCAAAAACATATTGTAATGACCGGCCACATCGCCGATGCCCTGCTCACCATCGTTGCGCCCTCGGTGCTTGCCAGGATGTCGGCAGCCGAGCAAAAGACGCTCGCGGATGTGACCCAGGAGGCTGCCGAGAAAGCCACACTCGAGATCCGCAAGCGCGAGGGTGAACTGGTGGACATCTTCAAGGCGAAGGGGATCAACATCATCGAGGTGGACCGGGCAGCCTTTCAGCAGCGCGTCCTCAAGGCGGTCGAGTTCAGTTCGATGGGACTTGACAAGCGCGACTGGGACCGGGTGATTGCGATCAAGTAAGGCCCGTTTTGGTCGGCGTCCCCGGAGTGGCGTGCGGTTCCCCGAGGGTTTTCAGGGTTTTCAGGGGCTGCTCTCCTGATGCGCGCTTGGGGGCGCTGGCAGCGTCCAGCCAGCACTGAAGGGGGTGCACTCGAATGCCGGAGCCTGCTTCCACGTCGGGCGACGATGCCGGTCTGCATGTCGAAGACGAGGCCGTCGATTTCTCCGGGGTTCCCTGGGAGGCCTGGATCGGAGTCTTTTTCTTCCTTGTTCTGGGCGGGGTGGTGCTCACCCAGTTCATCACACGCTATGTCCTCAACGATTCGGCCTC
This sequence comes from Betaproteobacteria bacterium, assembly GCA_016868175.1. Classification (GTDB taxonomy): domain Bacteria; phylum Pseudomonadota; class Gammaproteobacteria; order Burkholderiales; family Burkholderiaceae_E; genus UBA3064. The sequence continues at coordinate 5,839 of VGHO01000042.1, read as the reverse complement.
CTGGACCGAGGAGATCGCCCGCTACCTCCTGGTGGCGACCGTGTTCAGCGGCGCAGTGATCGGTGTGGCACGAAACAACCACATCCAGGTGGATTTTGTATACCGTTACCTTCCGGCGGGTATTGGCCGGATACTCGCCACGCTGGTCGACGCGCTGCGAAGCGCCTTCTTTCTCGCGATGGTGGTGCTCTGCTACCTTCTGATCCAACGCCTTGGCGCGTCGCGGATGACGGTTGTGGATCTTCCGGTGAGCATCCTCTACTGGATCTGTCTCGGAGGCCTTGCCGCCATGGCGTGGCGCTCCTTGCACGTGAGCCTGATCCATTGGCGCCGCGGCTACAGCGTACTCGAGCGGCCCGAGTCCACGATGCATGAGCGGTAACCGGGCAATGCCCCCCGGGCCCCCGCTCCGCATGATCCTCCCCGCAACGGTGCGGCTGGTTTTTTCCGGGTAAACGGCTTTGCTCAAGCTCCTTTTTCTTCTGCTGATGACCGGCGGTGTCCCGGTGGCGGTAGCGATGGCAGGTGCTTCGCTCGTCTACATCCTGATCACGGGCAACGTCCCACCCTATGTGGTGGTGCACCGCATGGTGAGCGGCGTAGACAGCTTCCCGCTCCTCGCCGTGCCTTTTTTCATCCTCGCCGGCAACCTCATGAACAACGCCGGAATCACCAACCGTATCTATGCCTACGCGCTTGCCCTCGTTGGCTGGTTCAAGGGAGGATTGGGCCATGTGAATGTGGTGGGCTCGGTGGTGTTTGCCGGGATGAGCGGCACCGCAATCGCCGATGCTGCTGGTCTGGGCACGATCGAAATCAAGGCAATGAAGGACCATGGCTACTCGAGCGAGTTCGCCGTGGGCGTGACCGCAGCAAGCGCCACGCTGGGCCCGATCATCCCGCCGAGCCTCCCCTTCGTGATCTACGGGATGATGGCCAATGTATCGGTGGGTGCGCTCTTTCTCGCGGGCATCCTTCCCGGAATCATCATGGCTCTGCTGATGATGCTCACCGTGGCGTATTTCGCGCATCGCAACGGGTGGGGAAGCGATATCCGTTTCAGTGGCAGCCGTTTTGCCAAGGCGATCGTCGAGACCCTGGTGGTGGCAGCGTGGCCGATCGCGCTCTGGCTGTTGATCACCAAGGCGGGCACGCAGCCCCAACTCACGGTGTTGATCGGACTTGTGGTGCTTTTTGCAAGCGACCGCATCTTTCGTTTCCAGGCGGTGCTTCCGATCATGACCCCAGTCCTGCTGATTGGCGGCATGACAACCGGGCTTTTCACACCCACCGAAGGCGCGATCGCCGCCTGCGTGTGGGCGTTGGTACTCGGCTTTGCGTGGTACCGCACCCTGACTCTGAGGGGGCTGCTCAAGATCTGCCTCGACACGGTGGAAACCACCGCGACCGTGCTGTTCATCGTTGCGGCAGCCAGTATCTTCGGGTGGATGCTCACCGCGACTGGCGTGACCGCTGCGATTTCAGCCTGGGTGCTCGGTTTCACCCGCGAGCCCTGGGTGTTTCTGTTGATGGCCAACCTCCTCATGCTCTTTGTGGGTTGCTTCCTCGAGCCCACTGCGGCGATCACCATTCTCGTTCCGATCCTGGTGCCAATTTGCCAGCAGCTCGGTGTGGATCTGGTGCACTTCGGGTTGATCATGGTGCTCAACCTGATGATCGGGCTGCTGCATCCGCCGATGGGTATGGTGCTCTTTGTGCTGGCGCGCGTGGCGAAGCTCTCGGTGGAGCGCACCACCATGGCAATCCTCCCGTGGCTCGTGCCGCTTCTGCTCTCGCTCGCAGTGCTCACCTACGTGCCTCAACTCGTTCTCTGGCTGCCCCGCCAGGTGTATTGAGAGCTCGCAGGGGGTGCGGCCCGTCGTTTCCGCCCCCTTCTCAATCGCCGGGAATTCGCGAGGGATGCAGGGTGGCGCGTCTGTCGCCTGCCTTGCGCAAGCGGATGTTGAGCAGTTCCACCGCCAGCGAAAAGGCCATCGCGAAGTACACATACCCCTTCGGGACATGGTGGTCGAGCCCTTCGGCAATCAACACCACCCCGACCACCACAAGAAAACTCAGCGCGAGCATTTTCACGGTGGGGTGACGCGATACGAACTCCCCGATCGGTCGCGCAAACAGCATCATGAGCAAAACCGAGGCAACCACCGCGAGGATCATGATGCGAACGTCATCGACCATTCCCACGGCGGTGATGATCGAGTCGAGTGAGAACACGAGGTCCACCAGCATGATCTGCACGATGATCGACGAGAAGGTGGCGTGTGCGCCAGCGTTCCGGCCCTGCTCGCGCCCCTCGAGCGCATGATGGATCTCGGTGGTGCTCTTCCACACCAGGAAAAGCCCGCCAAGGATCAGGATCAGGTCGCGACCGGAGATTTCCTCGCCCAGCACCGTGAAGAGCGGCTTCACCAGCCCGATGATCCACGACAGAACGAGCAAAAGGCCCACGCGCATCAGCATGGCCATCACGAGACCGATGCGCCGGGCAACTTCGCGCTGCGGTGGCGGCAGGCGATCCACGAGAATCGAAATGAAGATGATGTTGTCGATGCCCAGCACGAGCTCGAGCGCGGTGAGTGTGGCGAGAGCAATCAGCGCCTCGGGCGAGAGCAGAAAGTCGAGCATGGTGTGCCGCTCAGTTCGTCCTGGAAACCGTCGATCGGATACGCACGCAGTTTCGCGTCTGCGTTCGCAACGTTGAATCTCGGGATACTATGCGAGGCGTATGCTTCGAGGAAGCGGGAAGTTTTGGAGGTTCCCTTCGGCTTTTTCGAATTCTTTTGCCCTTGGTCACCCGGCCCTCGGCCGAAACTTCCCTGTCGGTCTGCGGGCCTGCCGGTCCACGGGCCGGGCTGCGAATCCGGGCCCGCCTGCAGGCAGGGAATGCACCGTCCTCCCCGAGGACTCCCTACGGGGTTCCGGCGCGGCGGATCGTGCGCCACACCGCTCGCTCGATTCCCGAGGTTTCGGTGGGATCATCGATCAGGCGGCCGAGTTCATTGGGGTTGGGCACCGACTCGATGGTCTGCAACTGGACCACGAGTTCTCGAAAGCGCTGCAGCGCGTAGCGCGGTTGCTGCTGCAAGAGCGCCTCGGAAACCCCTCCGTGCGACTGCATCTGCATCTCGGCCGAGAGCGATTCAACCATCTCGTTGAACTCCACAAGAGGGATGTGCAGACGGCGCGCCTCCTCGTGAAGTTCCCGCAGGGTCTGGGGCTCGAGGGGTCCGAGGAGCAGCGCGCGTTGCAGGTCGCGGCGCATGATTTCACGGTCCTTGTGCAGTTCGTCGGTAAACGCCGAGGAGAGCAGTGCGGCGGGGATCGCAAAGATGCCGATGCCGATGAAGGCGAGCACCACCGTGAGCATCCGGCCCATGGGCGTGACCGGCGCCAGATCTCCGTAGCCCACGCTCGCCAGCGTGATGACCGCCCAGTAGATTGCCGTGGGAATGTTCTCGAACTTGTCGGGTTGTGCTTCGTGCTCGAAGAGGAAGCCCAGCGAGGCAGTCAGCACGATCAAGAGCAGCATCACGAGGCCTGCGGCGGCGATCACCGGCCACTCGCGTCGAAGGACTTTGCCCAGGGTGAAGGTGGCGCCGCTGTAGCGGGTGAGCTTCAGGAGCTGGAGGAGTCGCAGCAACCGCAGGAAGCGGGTGTCGATCGCCGATGCGAACACGAGCCCGAGAAAGAAGGGTGCGATCGCAGCCAAGTCCACCAGGGCCATGCCGCTCGATGCGTATCGCAAGCGACCGAGGCCCTCCCTGTAACGGATGTCCTCCACACAGACATAGAGGCGAAGCAGGTACTCCGCTGTGAAGATGGCTACGATGAGCGATTCGATGACGACAAGTTCAACCTCGATGAGACTTCGGATCTCCTGGATCGATTCGAGCAGGATGGCAACGAAGGAGATCGCAATCGTGCTCACGAGAAAGGCGTTTACCTGACGCTGCAGGCGAAGTTCAGACTCGCCGGGCCACAGCAGCAGGTAGAGTTTGCGCCGGAGCGTCATGCCCTCAACGTGCTGGGCAAACTCATGCATCGCGGGCAGGATCCAGCGCGCGAGTTTGAGGATACGGAGCAGACGCAGAACCCGCAGCAGGCGCAGGTCGAGCGGAAAAATGAAGGTCAGGTAGAACGGTGCAATCGCCAGGATATCGATCACCGTGTAGGGCGAAGCAAGGTGTCGGGCGCGCGGCCATCGCTTCGAGGCAAGCGAGGCATCCTCGGGCGCAAGGTAGAGCCTGAGGAGGAACTCCACGGTGAAGATCGCCACCGACAACTTGTCGAAACCGTCGAAATAGTCCTTGTAGGGCTGGTACACCGCCGGAATGTGTTCGAGCCACAAGGCCAGCAGGTTGAGCACGATGAGCAGGGCCACGAAGCCTTCGAAGCGCATCAGACCCTGTCCGGCCTGTTTCGGGTCGAGAAGGGCCCGGTAGAGTTCGCTGCGCAGCGAGGTTGATGCTTGCGTGAGGGTCATCGGGGCGCTGCCTGCTCGAGGAACGCGGTGGGGATTGCGAGTTGGTTGAGGGTGTGCGGTTTCATCCGGAACCTCGCCAGGCAAGGGTCATGTTGCAACTCGGAAGCTTCGTTCGCCCGGAAACTCCACGCATCCTTGAGATTCGCTGCAAGAATACGTGTTTCACATAAGATATTACACTTAGCGCTCGGCGGATTGCCGGGCAGAGCCCTGCCCGTTCCGGGATGCGCACGCGCTGCGCACGCGCTGCGGCGTATGATTCCTGCATGTGCCGTCTCGCCGCTTCGAGCGGCATTCCTGCAGTTTCGCGCCCCCGAGATGCAACGACTCCTCGTCCCACGCCTGATTTCGCAACGGCTTGCCAGCGGTCTCACCCGGCGCACGTTCGCGCGCTGGTATCAGGACATGATGATGGAGAGCCACCTCCACCTCGTGACTGCACTGCTGCTCACGGTTGCGGTGATGGCGCTGGTGGAACTCGTCTTTGACCAGAGCACGCCGGGCTTCACCCGGATAGGCTGGCTGGCGCTGCTCAGCGGCGCAGTGCTGATCGCAGTGAAGGCTCTGCGGAACTACTTCTTTTTCATGATGTGTGCCGAGCAGGTTGCCAATCAGGCGGTATGCGGGCGTTGCGGCGTTTACGGTCGTCTCCGGCTGGTGCGTGAGATGGGGCAGCAGTGCGATGTGGCGTGCAAGCGTTGCGCCTTCGAGTGGTCGATCCGGGAGCCGCGGGATGATTGAGCCCCGGCGTGACGGTCGTGGCCCGATCGCGCACGGGGGGATCGGTCGTGGCGCAGTCGGGCACGGGGCGATCGATCGTGGCCCGGTCGGACATGAGGTAATCGATCGTGGCGCAGTCGGCGCTGAGGCAGCATCGGCAGTTTTCACGGGGCGGATGCTCCGCAGGCGGGCCGTGCGCCGTACCCTCCTCGGAGTTGTTGCGACGGTGGTGGCCAAACTTGGTCCCGGGCGCGTCGCTGCGGCGGCCGAGCCTGTGGCGGGCAAGCCCTGGCAACTCGGCGAACGGCCGGAACTGCCGCCGCTCGAGCGACTCGACGGGAGCAAGGTGGAGTGGAGCGCTTACCGCGGCCGGATCTTGCTCTTGGAGTTCTGGGCTTCCTGGTGCCCGTTTTGTGCACGCCAGAACGCAATGCTCGAGCGCTTCGTGCGCGAGCACCGCGGTCGCGGACTTGCCATGGTTGGCGTGAGCATCGACAAGACAGCCGATGCGGCAAGGGCCTACCTGGCGAAGCACGCCTACAGTTTCGAAAGCGGGATGGTCACGCCAGCCTGGCAGGCGATCTTCCGGCAGCGCAGGGGTTTGCCGCAACTCTT
>VGHO01000041.1 GCA_016868175.1 Betaproteobacteria bacterium | reverse complement strand
AATCACCACAGTACCTGATTCGATCTGGATATCGATCTGGTCTTTGGCTACGCCGGCAAGTTCTGCGCGAATCGTCCACCCCTTGGCGGTTTCGACCACTTCGATGGGCATGGCCAGCATGCTCTGGGTGGACACCGCACGCTGCGGCGAGGACTGCCCGTTGAGCGCGGAGCGCGTCCACTCAGGCCAGGCCGCCGTGGTCAGGAGGTCTACCGGAAAAACTGCACTGAAAGGTTCATAAAGGCTGAGACGTGTCATGGCTTGTTTCCTTCACATGAGAATGTTGAAGCCCCTCGTGGCGACACCTCGATCGCTTCGCCGCAGAAGGGTTTCGGGCGGTTTTGGTAGCGCAAGGCGCACTCCAGTATCCGGAAGATCGGGCCGCTCGATGCATTTTCAAGGGCCCCCGCATGCACGATCAGCGGTAGGCCAACCAAGCATCGATGCAAAGCCTGATCCCTGCGATGAGAAGAGCGGCAATGCTGATCTTCACGAAGAGCGCGGGGGTCACGCGCCTGAGAAACCGCAGCCCGATGAAACAGCCCACACCGGCACCAGCAGAACCAGTCCGGCCGCGGCATGAAGCATTTGTTGCGACCACAACGCGGGTTGCGGGTGAGGCACAACCTTGATCAGGTTGCCCACCGCGAAGTCGCAGCGCCCGGTGAGCACTTCGATTGCCGGAATCAGGTCTGCCCGGTGAGGACTCGATTGCCGGAATCAGGCTCGCTCGATGAGCATGGCGATGCCCTGACCAACACCGATGCACATGGTGGCGACCGCGCGCCGGGTTGCGGTGCTTTCAAGCTGGTTGACCGCGGTGAGCACCAGCCTGGCACCCGAGGCGCCAAGCGGATGTCCGAGCGCAATTGCACCGCCGTTGGGATTCACCTGCGGGGCATCGTCGGCAAGCCCCAACTGGCGGCAGCAGCCAAGCGCCTGCGCGGCAAAGGCCTCGTTGAGTTCGATCCAGTCGATGTCGGCGAGCTTGAGCCCAGTGCGCGCAAGGAGCTTTTCGGTGGCCGGGACCGGGCCCAAGCCCATCACCCTTGGTGCAAGCCCGGCGGTGGTCATCGCCACGATGCGGGCACGCGGCCTGAGGCCGTGCGCTTCAGCGGCTGCGGTACTGGCAAGAAGAAGCGCTGCGGCGCCGTCGTTCACCCCTGAGGCGTTGCCGGCGGTCACGCTGCCGTCGGCCCTCACCACCGGCTTGAGCCGCGCGAGCGATGCGAGCGTCGTGTCGGCGCGCGGGTGTTCGTCGTGCTCGAAGAGCACAGCTTCGCCCTTCCTGGAGGGCAGCGACACCGGCAGGATCTCGCGCGCGAAGAATCCGGCAGCCTGCGCGGAGGCGCAGCGTTGCTGGCTTCGCAACGCAAAAGCATCCTGATCCTCCCGCGAGATCGCCAGATCTGCAGCCACGTTCTCGGCGGTCTCGGGCATCTGGTCCACGCCGTAGCGCGCCTTCATCGCGGGGTTCACGAAACGCCAACCGATCGTGGTGTCGTAGACCGCATTGCTGCGCGAGAACGCAGCGTTGGCCTTGGGCATCACAAAGGGGGCTCTCGACATGCTCTCCACCCCACCGCCGATGCCAAGAGCGATCTCGCCACAGGCAATTGCCCTGGCAACTGTGCCCACCGCGTCGATGCCCGAACCGCACAGGCGATTGATGGTGGCCGCCGGGACTTCCTGCGGGAAACCGGCGAGCAGCGACCCCATGCGGGCCACGTTCCGGTTATCCTCGCCCGCCTGGTTTGCGCACCCAAGGATCACTTCCTCGATGGCGCGCGCATCGAGCCCAGGGTTCCTTGCGAGGAGCGCGGCCAAGGGCAGCGCAGCAAGATCGTCGCAGCGGATGCCCGATAACGCGCCGGCATAGCGCCCAAAGGGCGTCCGCACGCCGTCGCAGATCCATACCTCGTTCATCGCAGGACTTCCTCGGTGGATTCAGGGCAATTGCATCCCCGGTTTTCGGGATACGGAAGGGGGTCGTCGACCGGGGCGATCGCCGCTTCAGGCAACCGCAGATTCGGCCGCGGTCGAATTGTTGCACGGACCCGCCCGAGCCTGGGCCTCGATGCGCAGCCGCAGGACCCAAAGCAGCGCCAACCCGGGAAGCGCCGCCAACACGGTGAGCGCAAAAAAATGCGGCCACCCGAACTGCTCCACGAGCACTCCCGACGCCGGACCCACATACACCCGGCCCACCGCAGCGAGTGCCGAGAAAAGCGCAAACTGTGCCGCGCTGAAACGCGTGTCGGTCAGCGTCATCAGAAGGGCCACAAAGGCGGCAGTTCCCATGCCGCCGCACAGGTTCTCAAGTGCGATCGCGGCGGCCATCGAGGCGTAGGACTTGGGCGTGAGCGCAAGCATCAGGTAGGCGAGGTTCGAGATCGCCTGCGCCCAGCCAAACCACCAAAGCGCTGGCCAGAGGCTCGCCCCAAGCGGCCTGCGTGCGAGCCACCAGCCGCCGAAGAGCGCGCCGAGAATCGTGCACGCAAGCCCGAGTGCCTTGTTGACTGCGCCCACTTCCGCTGCGGTGAAGCCCAGGCCCCGCAACAGAAAAGCGGTGGAGAGTGCACCGGCGAACGCATCGCCAAGCTTGTAGAACACGATCAGAAGGAGAAGCGTGAGCGCCTGCGACTGCGAAAAGAAGGCATCCCAGGGCTCGAGCAACGAGGGAAACCGCGCCCTGCGCGCGGCCCACAGCGCTGCCAGTCCGGAGCCCAGCATGAGCGGTGTCTCGATACCCAGCTTGGCGAGCTGCAAGCCGCGCGCCGACCACGGCGGATCCGCGGCGCGCAGAACCGGCATCAGATTGTCGACCAGCAGCGCCGAGCCCAGCCAGTAGACCCCCGCACCGGCTGCGAGCATTGTGAGAAAGCCCCTCCACTCGCCCCAGGCGCTGCTTGCAACCGGCCTTGTATGCACCGCCGGTACCATGCCTGCTGCGAGCGCAAGGAGCGCAAAGAGCCCCCCCATCGCGAGAAACATGCCGTGCCAGCCAAGCCACAGGTCGGCAATCACCAGCGCGAGTCCACCCGAAACCAGCATGGCACCACGGTAGGCAAAGACCGAAACTGCCGCGCCCGCGCCGCGTTCCTCGGCGAGCAGGAGTTCGTTGCGGTAGGCGTCGAACACCACATCGTTGCTTGCCGAAACAAAGGCAAGTGCGACTGCGAGCACGCCCAGCGTCTGCAGGCTGCTCACCGGATCGAGGCGCGACATCAAGGCGCAGAGCACCGCAATCACCGCAGGACAAAGCACCATCCACCCCTTGCGCCGCCCGAGCAAGGGCAGATCGAAGCGATCAAGCAGCGGTGCCCAGGCAAACTTGAAGGTGTAGGGCAAACCCACCAGCGCAAAAAGCCCGATCGTTTTCAGATCGACGCCTTGTACAGTGAGCCACGCTTGCAGTGTTGCGCCGGAGAGGGCAAGCGGCAGGCCGCTTGCAAATCCCAGCAGCGCCACCGCCATCATCCGACGGTTGAAGTAGAGCGCGCTAAAGTACACAGGTCGCGACGTTCCCGGGTGCACAGGTCCCGATGTTCATGGTGATCCGATAGTAAACCCCGAATGGCCACCCCGCTCCACCTCCCGCAGCGTCTGTTCGTCGTGGCGCTCGTGGTCGCCTGGCTCGGCAGCGCCTGGGCGGCAAGCAGCGATGCAACAGCAGGCGACGGTATCCAGTTGCCTCCGCGCTCGCGCATGGCCGATCTCGTGTCGGCCGAACAGATCGAGCAACGGGCAGCACTGCAGTACCAGCAGATGCGTGAGAGCGCATCCTCCCAGCGCGCCCTTGCCCCGGAGGGACACCCCAAACTGCTGCGCCTTCAGGGCATTGCCAAGCGCCTGCTGCCCCACGCCGGACGCTACAACGAGCGCGCCACCCAGTGGCGCTGGGAGGTCTCGCTGATCGGTTCGCAGGCGCTCAACGCCTTTGCCATGCCGGGGGGAAAGATCGCCTTCTACACCGGGATCATCGAGCGTTTGCAACTCACCGACGATGAAATCGCCTTTGTGATGGGACACGAGATTGCCCACGCACTGCGCGAGCACGGCCGCGAACGCCTGGGTAAGGCCATGGTTGCCCAGGGTCTTTCCTTCGGTGCCTCGGTGCTGTCGCAGGTTCTGGGCTATGGCGATATTGGCGGGCAGCTCGCGCGTGGCGTTTCGAGCGTCACGATGCTCAAGTTCAGCCGCGACGACGAGTCGGAAGCCGACCTGCTTGGCATGGATCTGAGTGCCAGGGCAGGATTCGACCCCGCAGCAGGCATCAGCCTCTGGGAGAAGATGGGTGCAGCGGCGGCCTCGAGTGCGCAGGGTTCACCCCCGCAGTGGCTCTCCACGCACCCCTCACACGACACGCGGATTGCCGAAATCCGCAAGGCCCTGCCTAAGGTTCTTCCGCTTTATGAGCGCGCTCGCAAGGAACAGGGTCAAGCGCGTAGTCGATGATCAGCGGTGCGTGGTCGGAGAAGCGCGGTTCGCGCTGCACCTGCCACCCTGTTGCGCGCTCGGCAAGATCTGGCGTTGCCAGTTGGTAATCGATGCGCCAGCCCACGTCGTTGGCAAAGGCCGCCCCGCGGTTGCTCCACCAGGTGTACACCGCCCGGTCGGGCTCGAGGCGGCGAAACACGTCGACCATGCCGTGCTGGTTGATCAGGCTGTCGATCCACGCCCGCTCTTCGGGAAGAAAGCCAGGATGGTTCTGATTGGCTCTCCAGTTGCGCAGATCGATCTCGCGATGCGCAACGTTCCAGTCGGCACAGATCAGCAGTGGTCGGCGCTTGCGCCGCAGATTCGCGAGGTGCAGGCTGAAGCGGCGCATGAAACGGAACTTGGCCTGAAGTTTCTCCTCGCTGGTCGACCCGGAGGGCACATAGAGCGAGATCACCACGAGGTGACCGAGATCAACTTCGGTGTAGCGGCCCTCGCTGTCGAATTCGGGCTCGCCAAAACCGTAGTGCACTGCGATCGGGTTTCGCGCGCTGTAGATCCCGGTTCCCGCATAGCCCGGCTTCACCGCAAAATGAAAGTGGCCGGGCATCGGTCCGCGTGCACTTTGCAGCAGCCGCATCGACGCATCGAGGTCCTTGTCCTGCGCGCGGGTCTCCTGCACGCACACGAGGTCGGCCTCCTGCGTGGCCATCCAGTCAAGCCATCCCTTGCGCGTTGCAGAGCGGATGCCGTTGAGGTTGAACGTGATGACACGCATCGCTTACCCTCTTTCCCGTGGTCGATTCCTCAACAACCCTTATGCCGCCACCCGTAGCCTCGATTGCCGCCGAGTTTATCGACTTCGCCATTTCCACGGGAGTCTTGCGCTTCGGCAACTTCACAACCAAGGCAGGGCGCCTCAGCCCCTACTTCTTCAACGCCGGACTCTTTTGCAACGGCGACCGGCTGGACAACCTCGCGCGCTACTACGCGCGTACTTTCCTTCAGGCAAGGCGCGAAGGCCGGTTGAGCGCCGACATGCTCTACGGACCCGCCTACAAGGGTATTACGCTGGCAAGCGCCACCGCAGTCGCGCTTTCGCGGGAAGGCTGCAACCTGGGCTTTGCCTTCAACCGCAAGGAGGTCAAGGACCACGGCGAAGGGGGCGTGATCGTGGGTGCAGCGCTCGAAGGGCGGGTCCTGATCGTGGACGACGTGATCTCGGCGGGCACCTCGGTGGCCGAATCGGTGCAGATCATCCGTGCGCAGGGGGCTGAGCCTTCCGGAGTGCTTTTGGCGCTCGACCGCGAGGAGCGATCGGGCACCGCTGAGGAGGTGGGCGCGCAGTCTGCGATCGACGAGGTTCGTGAACGCTTCGGACTGCCGGTCGTGGCCATCGCCACCCTGAGCGATCTCATCGGGTATCTCGCGCAGCGCGAGGATCCGGAGCTTGCACGCTGGCAAGCGCCTCTGGCGCGCTACCGCGCGCGCTACGGCGCCGCCCGATTGCGCAGCAGCTGATGCACCTGGGCGGGATTGGCCTTGCCGCCGCTCGCCTTCATCACCTGGCCGACCAGTGCATGGAGCGCCTTGTCCTTGCCGGTCCGATACTCGGCAACCAGCCTGGAGTTGGCGGCGAGCACCTGATCAACGATCGCTTCGATCGCAGCGGTGTCGTGCATTTGCCGCAAGCCCCGCGCTTCGATCAGCGCATCGATGCGCGCAAGCTCCCCGGGAAGGGTCTGTTCTGCCTGGGGCGTCGCGCCTTGGGTGCCCGAGGCTGCGTCCGAGCGCTCGGCAAAGAGCTCGCGGGCGGTCCGCCCCGCGATCGTCCCGTCTTCGAGCCGCAGCAGGATCGCGGCAAGCGCGACCGCACTCAGGGGTAGCTCCGCATAGCCGATGCCCTGGCGATTGCAGGCGGCGGCCACTTCGCCAAGCACCCAATTGGCGCACAGCTTGGGCCAGCCCTGATGCTGCGGCTTGTGCACCCGGCAGGCCTGGAGCAAGGTTTCGAAGTAGGCCGCGGCCTCGCGGCTTGCGGTCAGGCCAGCTGCGTCATAGGCCGACAGTCCGAGGTCGCGTTGCAAGCGCCCGCGCATCGCCTGAGGCAATTCGGGAAGCCTTCGCGCTTCGGCCTCGAGCCAGTCCGGGTCGATGCAAAGCGGCGGAAGGTCGGGGTCGGGGAAGTAGCGGTAGTCGTTTGCGTCTTCCTTGCTGCGCATCGCGCGGGTTTCGTTTCGGTCCGGATCATAAAGTCGGGTCTGCTGCACCACACGTCCGCCATCCTCGAGCAGTTCAACCTGCCGTGCCAGCTCCACATGGATCGCCTGCTCGAGGAAACGGAAGGAATTGAGGTTCTTGATCTCGCAGCGCGTGCCGAGGGTTTGGGCGCCGCGGCGACGCACCGAGACGTTGGCGTCGATCCGGAAGGAGCCCTCCTGCATGTTTCCGTCGCAAATGCCGATCCACACGACAAGAGCGTGCAGGCTGCGTGCATAGGCAACCGCTTCAGCCGAAGAGTGCATCTGCGGCTCGGACACGATCTCGAGGAGTGGCGTTCCGGCCCTGTTGAGGTCGATCCCCGAGAAGCCTGCGTAGTCCTCATGCAGGCTCTTGCCTGCGTCTTCCTCGAGGTGCGCGCGGGTGAGGTCGACCACCCGCTCGCCGGCTTCGCGCGGGTCGCCTTCGGACAGCCCGATCGGAATCCGGCCGCCGCTCACCACGGGGCACTCGTATTGACTGATCTGATAGCCCTTGGGCAAGTCGGGATAGAAGTAGTTCTTGCGGGCAAAGCTCGACCTTGGAGCGATCGTTCCACCCACGGCGAGGCCGAAGCGCACCGCGCACGCGACCGCCTCGCGGTTGACGGTGGGCAGCACTCCTGGCAAGCCCAGATCGATGGCGCAAGCCTGCCGGTTGGGCTCGGCGCCGAAGACTGTGGAGGCACCCGAGAAGATCTTCGCGCGGGTGCGCAGCTGCACATGCGCCTCGAGCCCGATCACCGCCTCCCAATACGAGGGAAGATTCATCCAGCCGTGTCCTTGAGCGCCATCGCCCGCGCCTGAAAGGCTTCAGTGAAACGGGGGCCGGGCACAGTGATGGTCCGTGTGGCGCTGAAAGTTGTCGGCCACCTGCAGGAGCAGCGCCTCGGAGCAGTCGCGCCCGATGAGCTGCAGCCCCACCGGCAAGCGCGGCGCGGCAAGAAAGCCGCACGGCAACGACATCGCCGGAAGGCCCGCGAGGCTTGCGCCGAGGGTGTAGATGTCAGCGAGGTACATCTGCACCGGATCCTCCATCATCTGGCCCCGGGGCCAGGCTGCTGTTGGCGACACCGGGCCGACCAGCACATCACAACCATGCAGAGCCCGGGCAAAGTCCTGCGCGATCAGCCGGCGCAGACGCTGCGCCTGCAGATAGTAGGCGTCGTAGTATCCCCGCGACAAGACATAGGTACCCACAAGGATACGGCGCTGGACCTCGGCACCAAAGCCTTCGGCCCGGCTGCGTTCATAGAGATCGAGCAGGTCGCGGGGCTCCTCGGTGCGATGGCCAAACCGAATGCCGTCGAAGCGCGCGAGGTTGCTGGAAGCCTCGGCCGGAGCGATCACATAGTACGCAGGTATCGCAAGTTCAGTGCGTGGCAGCGACACCTCCACCCTTTGCGCACCGAGCCGCTCGAGTTCGCCGATCGCAGCGTCGATCACTGCGCGCACTCCTTCGTGGAGGCCCTGTGCAAAGTACTCCGCAGGCACTCCGAGGCGAAGCCCGGCAAGGGGCCGCGCCGGGTCCGCACCGGGCAGCGCGCTTCCGATGCCGCGGGTGAAGTCCTCGGGCCCGAGGTTCCGGCAGGTGGCATCGCGCGGGTCGAACCCCGCCAACGCCTGAAGCAGCAACGCGCAATCGGCTGCCGAACGCGCCAGCGGACCCGCCTGATCGAGGCTCGACGCAAAGGCAATCATCCCCCAGCGCGACACCCTGCCGTAGGCAGGCTTGATGCCGGTGACGCCGCAGTGCGCCGCCGGCTGCCGGATCGATCCTCCGGTGTCGGTCCCGGTGGCTGCGCAGACGAGTCCTGCGGCAACCGCAGCTGCGGATCCGCCGGAGGAGCCGCCGGGCACCCGCGTCAGATCCCACGGGTTGGCAACCGCCCCGAATGCGGAGTGCTCGTTGGTTGAACCCATTGCGAATTCATCGCAATTGAGCTTGCCCAGGCACACCATCCCCGCGCCCGCAAGGCGCTCCACCACTGCCGCATCGAAAGGACTGCGGTAGTTGGCGAGCATGCGCGACCCCGCCGTGGAGCGCCAGTGCCGCGTGACGAAGATGTCCTTGTGCGCCATGGGCAGCCCCAGCAAGGGGCCGTTCTCGCCCGCCGCGCGCCGCTGATCGGCACGACTTGCCTGCTCAAGACTCAACGCAGGCTGCACGTCGACAAAGGCGTTGAGTCCGCTCCGCGCAACCCGCGCCAAAGCCTCCTCGGTCAGTTCGCGGCTGCTGATTTCACCCGCTCGCAGAGCGTTCGCCACCGCCACAAGTGAACGTTCAAGCATGCGCGGGGCAGCTGGGCAAGGTGGAGAAGTGAGCCGCGAAAGGCATTCTTGCGCCGACGCGCGACTCAGTCGAGGACCCGGGGAACCAGGTAGAGGCCATCGCGCGTGAGCGGAGCAGGTGCCTGGAGGTCGTCGCGCGCATCATCTTCGCAAACCACGTCGTCGCGCAAGCGCAGGACCGGGTCGTGCGGGTGCGCCATCGGCTCCACCCCGTGGGTGTCAACCGCCTGAAGCCTTGCGATCAACTCCATGACGGCATTGAGCTTTTCGCGCACCTGCTGCAGTTCGCCATCCTCGACCCGCAAACGCGCAAGTCGGGCAAGCGAGCGGATGTCGTGATCGCTCAGCGACACGGAGGCAGCGTCCATTCCATCGGGGAAGTTTAGCCGAGGGCTGCGGTGGCCGCGCCGGGTCACGCTTGCGATCAGCAGCAACGCCGGGCTGGTCGCCCACCCGCCACCGCCGGTCGCGTGAGCGCGGGGCGCAGTTCCGACAGCGGCGCGCGCCAAGGTATCATTCGGCGTTTACTTCGCAGAGAGAGCTTTCGCCCGCGCTCACCATGTTCGGCTTCGTACGCAAGTATTTCTCCACCGATCTGGCCATCGATCTCGGTACCGCCAACACCCTGATTTACGTACGCGGCAAGGGTATCGTGCTCGACGAGCCCTCGGTGGTGGCGATCCGCACCGAGGGCGGGCCGAGCGGCAAGAAAACCATCACTGCCGTCGGCGCCTCGGCCAAGCAGATGCTCGGGAAGGTCCCCGGAAACATCGAGGCGATTCGCCCGATGAAAGACGGCGTGATCGCCGACTTCACGGTCACCGAGCAGATGCTCAAGCAGTTCATCAAGATGGTGCATGACTCGAGGCTTTTCTCGCCAAGCCCGCGGATCATCATCTGTGTTCCCTGCGGGTCAACGCAGGTCGAGCGCAGGGCGATCCGTGAGTCCGCACTCGGCGCAGGAGCGTCGCAGGTCTTCCTGATCGAGGAACCGATGGCAGCGGCGATCGGTGCGGGTCTGCCGGTGTCGGATGCCAGCGGCTCGATGGTGGTTGACATTGGCGGCGGCACCACCGAGGTAGCGGTGATTGCGCTCGGCGGCATGGTCTACAAGGGTTCGATCCGCGTGGGTGGCGACAAGTTCGACGAGGCCATCGTGAACTATGTGCGACGCAACTACGGCATGATGATCGGCGAGCCAACCGCCGAGGCGATCAAGAAGCAGATCGGCTCGGCCTTTCCGGGGGCGGAGTTGCGCGAGATGGAAGTGCGCGGCCGCAACCTTGCCGAGGGTATCCCACGCACCTTCACCGTTTCCTCCAACGAGATCCTCGAGGCGCTCAACGATCCCCTCAATCAGATCGTCACTTCGGTAAAGGTGGCCCTCGAGCAAACGCCTCCGGAGTTGGGAGCCGACATCACCGAGCGCGGCATCATGCTCACTGGCGGCGGTGCGCTGGTGCGCGACCTCGACCGCTTGCTCGTGGAGGAGACCGGGCTTCCAGTGCTGATTGCCGAAGAGCCGCTCACCTGCGTTGTGCGCGGTTGCGGCATGGCCCTCGAGCGCATGGACCAGTTGAGCTCCATCTTCACCTACGAATAAGCCTTGCCGGGAGGCGCGATGCAGGGCAGTGCACCGCCACTGTTTCGCCAGGGGCTGCCGGCCACCCTGCGTTTTGTCGCCTTCGCAATTGCTGCGGTAACCCTGAGCTGGGCGGATACCCGTCTGCAGTGGCTTGTCGGCTTGCGCGCTGGCGTCGTTGCAGTGCTCGCGCCTGCCGAGCAGGCGATGGGGTCCCCGCTGGGACTGTGGAAGGACTGGGTGCTCGACGTTGGTCAGGCCGAGAGCCTGCGCCGCGAGAACGTACGCTTGCAGACACTGCTTGCCAGCATGGCGCTGGTCACCCAGCGTGACGCCGAACTCGACCAGGAGAACCAGTCGCTGCGTGCCCTGATGCAGATCGGCCCGCGCAAGGGCTGGACAAGCCGCGCTGCGCAGATCGTGAGCGAACGGCGTGATCCCTATGTGCGAAGGCTCGGGATCGACAAGGGTCAACAGCAGGGGATTGTCCCGGGCCACGCTGTGATGGATGCGCAAGGGCTGATCGGACAGGTGACCCGGGTGTACCCGCGAAGCGCCGAAGTCACCGCCATGACCGACCCGAGCATGGCGGTTCCGGTGGTGAACCAGCGCAATGGGCAGCGCGCGGTGCTCTTTGGCAGCGGCATGAGCGGCGTGATGGAGCTGCGCTTCACCGCGAGTTCGGCCGAGATGCAGATCGGCGACCTCCTCTTCACCTCGGGAATCGACGGCGTGTTTCCCCCGGGCGTGATGACCGGGGTGATCCATCAGATCGAACGCAATCCGGGAAGCCCCTTTCCGCGGGTGCTGGTGAAGCCGGCGGGCGGCATCGACACGGCGCGTGTGGTGCTGATCGTTGGCCCGGAGTCGAGCGACAGCGCGCGCGCCGAGGTGCGGCAGTGAACACCCTGCCGCCCTCGCCTTTTGGCAAACCCGCCCTTGTCCTTCTGCCCGCCAACGGCTTTTTCGCCGCCTTCACCCTGATCCTTGCAGTCCTTCTCGACATCCTGCCCTGGGGCCAGCTTCCCGCAGTCCCCCAGTGGAGCGCAGTGGTGCTCACCTTCTGGGGGGTGCAGCAACCACGGATGGTGGGATTCGGGTGGGCTTTTGCGCTTGGCCTGATCCTTGATGTCCACGCAGGTGCGGTCCTGGGCGAACAGGCGCTCGGCTTCCTGGTGATCACCTATGGCTCGGTGGCGCTCCACCGGCGGCTTCCCGCCTTCGGCCTCTTTGGTCAGATGCTGCATGTGATCACCCTCTTGCTGATGGCGCAGGTCTGCAGGGTGGTGCTTCGACTGAGCCTCGGCGCCGAGTTTCCCGGGTGGTGGATCTTTCTTTCGCCGATGACGAGCGGGCTCTTCTGGCCGCTGCTGTCCCCGCTCCTTCTTTCGCCGCAGCGCCGCGCGGTGGCCTACGACGACACGAGGCCGCTATGAGGCTGCGCTGGCCGTGGTGGAAGCCGGGCACGACCCCACCGGCAGCCACCCCACCGGCTGCCACCCCACCGGGCTCCCTCCTGGGCAGGCTTGGCGCGGTCGCTGCAGGGTCCGGGCCAAGGCACTCGCCGGCCCCGGGCGGCACCCAGCAAGTCTTCGAGCAGCGCAGCCTGGTGGCCATGGTGGCGGTGATGGCGCTCTTTGGCGCCTTGATGGGCCGCTTTGTCTGGCTGCAGTTTGTGCAGCATGAAAGCCTGCGCGACAAGGCGGAGGACAACCGCATCGCACTGGTCCCCGTGCCTGCCGCGCGCGGCGTGATCTTCGGGCGTGAGGGCGAGGTGCTGGCCGACAACCTTCCAGCGTACAACCTCGAGATTGTCCCTGCGCAGACGCCGTCGATCGACGAAACCCTCGACACAATCGAGACAATCATCGAGATTGCGCCGAAAGACCGTCGACGCTTCAAGCAATTGCTGCGCGAGAGTCGCAGCCTCGATTCGCTGCCGCTCAAGGGCCGCCTCAGCGACGAGGAGGTTGCACGGGTCTCGGCCAACCGCTACCGGCTTCCCGGTGTGGAGATCAAGGCGCGCCTCTATCGCACCTATCCCTACGGAGCACCGCTCGCACACGTGGTGGGCTACATCGGCCGGATTTCGCAAGCCGAGAAGCGTCTGCTCGAAGACCGCGACGACAGCGTGAACTTTGCGGGAAGTACCCATGTCGGAAAGACCGGGCTGGAGCGCAGCTATCAGCACCTGTTGCACGGCCAGACGGGCTTTGACCGGGTGGAGGTGACGGCAGGCGGGCGG
This sequence comes from Betaproteobacteria bacterium, assembly GCA_016868175.1. GTDB lineage: Bacteria > Pseudomonadota > Gammaproteobacteria > Burkholderiales > Burkholderiaceae_E > UBA3064. Next base: position 2,565 of record VGHO01000041.1, on the reverse strand, counting down.
ATCTCGAGGGCGCTCGAGAGGATCGCACCCACAGCAGGCATGAACCTGCATCTCACGCTGAGCATGCCCTTGCAGCAGGCTGCGATCGAGGCCTTCGGCGAGCGCCGTGGTGCGCTCGTGGCCATCGAGCCAGCCACCGGGGATGTGCTCGCCTTTGTCTCGCGTCCTGATTTCGATCCCAATCTCTTTGTTGACGGTATCGACCCAAGGAGTTGGCAGGCCCTCATGGGCGACCCCGACCTGCCGCTCCTCAACCGTGCCCTGCGCGGTACCTACCCGCCCGGATCGACCTACAAGCCCTTCGTTGCGCTCGCCGCGCTGCAGTCGGGTAAACGCAACCCCCACCAGCACTACCGTGACCCCGGCTACTTCGAACTCGGCGGTCACCGTTTCCGCGACTCCCGACCCGAAGGTCACGGCTCGGTGGATCTGAAGAAGTCGATCGTTGTGTCGAGCGATACCTACTACTACCAGCTCGCACACGAGATGGGTCCCGACTTGATCGCCGAGCATGTGCGCATCTGGGGCTTTGGCGAGCCAACCGGCATCGACCTCGAAGGCGAGTCGGGCGGGGTGTTGCCCACCACGCGCTGGAAGCTCGAGCGCACACACCAGCGCTGGCTGCCGGGCGAGAGTCCCTCGATCGGGATTGGTCAGGGCTACAACGCCTTCACGATCCTGCAACTCGCGGTGGCGACCGCCGGTCTGGCGAACCAGGGCAAGGTGATGAAGCCGCGACTGGTGCGTCGCGTGGTGGACCCCTCGAGCCGGCAGGAACAGAGCTTTGCACCGGACATCCTGCACGACAGCGGCGTGCAGGCGCAACATCTTGCACTTGTCATCAACGCCATGCAGGAGGTGAACCAGTTCGGCACCGCGCAGGGATCGTTTGCACGCGCACCCTACACTTCGGCGGGCAAGACGGGTACCGCGCAGGTGATCGGCATCCGGCAAAACGAGCGTTACGACGCGCGGCGTATCGCCGAGCGGCATCGCGACCACTCGCTCTACATGGTGTTTGCACCTGTGGAGTCACCGCGTATTGCGCTCGCAGTCATCGTGGAAAACGGCGGCTTCGGGGCTCAGGTTGCCGCACCGATCGCGCGCAAGGTCATCGACCGCTACCTGCTCGATCCGCAGGGCCGGTAGTCGCCACCGCGGCTCCGACAACCGCAGCGGTTCCTGCCCGGCTCCATCGTGGCGATCAACCCGAGCATGTTCAACCCCTTCAATGCCTGGGCCGGACTGCAGCGCCAGTTCGATGTGTTCGACCGTCCGCTGCTGCTCATCACGCTCGCGCTCATGGGCATCAGCATGTTCACCATGCTTTCGGCAGCCGCTGATTTCCCGGGGCGGGTGGAGGCGCATGGGCGCAATCTGCTGCTGTCCCTCGCGCTCATGTGGCTGGTTGCCCGGATACCGATCCAGTGGATCACCCAGTCGGCGCTGCCCCTCTATGCGCTTGGCCTGCTGCTCCTGATCGCGGTGGCGCTCTTTGGCGACGTGAGCAAGGGCGCGCGTCGCTGGCTGCACCTGGGCGTCGTGCGCATCCAGCCCTCGGAACTGATGAAGATCGCCATGCCGCTGATGCTTGCCTGGTACTTCGCCCGTCGCGAGGCGCAGCTCAAGCCAGGCGACTTCGTTTGGGCAGCGTTTCTTGTGCTGGTTCCGCTCCTTCTGATCATCCGTCAGCCCGACCTCGGAACCGGGATTCTCGTCTTCGCGGCTGGAGCTTTTGTGCTCTTCATGGCCGGATTCAGCTATCGCCTGATCGCACCTCTCGTTGTTGCATCCCTGGGGCTTGCCCTGCTGCTGCTTGCCTTTGGCGCAAGCTTGTGCGAGCCCGAGGTGCACTGGGTGGTGCTGCACGAATATCAGAAGCAGCGCGTCTGCACCCTGCTCGACCCCAGCCGGGATCCGCTCGGCAAGGGGTTCCATATCCTGCAGTCGATGATCGCCGTGGGGTCTGGGGGTCTGCTGGGCAAGGGTTGGTTCGGCGGCACCCAGACGCATCTTGAATTCATTCCCGAACGCACAACCGATTTCATCTTCGCGGTGTTCAGCGAGGAGTGGGGCCTGCTGGGCAATGCGGTTCTGATGACCACCTACAGCGCGCTCATTCTGCGCGGACTCACCATCGCGCGGCGCGCCTCAACGCTTTTCGAGCGGCTTGCTTCGGCTGCGCTCATCCTCATGATCTTCACCTACGCCTTTGTGAACATGGGCATGGTGACCGGCGTGTTACCCGTGGTGGGGGTGCCTTTGCCGCTCATGTCCTACGGGGGCACCGCAGCCGTCACGCTTGGGCTGGGACTCGGGATCGTGCATGCGGCGGCCCGCCAGCGCCGGCTGGTTCCAACCTGAGTCTTTCGCCGGAAGCCCTGCACCCGAGGATGTCCGGGGAAACGACCCGGGCGGTCAATCGGGGCAGGCAGGCAGTCCGAGGGGCAGTCCGGGAGGCAGTACTGGCAGGTACTCCTTCGGGGTTCAGCCCACCCGCAGCACGATCTTGCCAATGTGCGCTGAGGATTCCATCAGCGCATGCGCCTTTGGCGCATCGGCGAG
>VGHO01000040.1 GCA_016868175.1 Betaproteobacteria bacterium | reverse complement strand
CTGCAAGACCGTAGCCGGAGACTCGGAAAACGCCGAGGCTCGCACGACCACCCCAGGCTCAAAGAATACCCCTGATGGCGTGACCGCTCATTGTGGACCCATCCGCATACTCAACGCGGCACCACGATCACCCACCCCGAAGGCTCCCCGGCGAAGCACCCTGCCGCTACGCAGCGATGACCCCCAACACAGCGCTGATCGTTGCCGCGGGCAAGAGCCTCGGCGCTGCGCCCGCGCGTCGTTTTGCCTCCGAGGCGATGAAAGTCTGTGTCGCCCGACGAAACAGCGACTGCCTCGCACCTCCCGCCCTGCAGCTCCGCGGTGCCGGGGGTAAGGTCTACACCTGGGGCTGCAGCCCCATCGCGACAGCGTTTGCGAGGGAGCAGCGACCGGATCTGGTTGCGGAACAACCCAGGTACGCTCTGCTGCGGCCTGATGACATTGCCGACCTGTCCTGGGCGATCCCTCGCTAAAAGCGTGGTGCCTGGACTTTCGAGCGCGGGGATGCGTGGCCCTCGATCGAACCCGTGACCGGCTTCCAGGGCCGGCTCAACTCGAGGGAGTTTCGGCGCCAATTGCAAGGTTGGCCATCCGTTCAAGGGCGCACACCATGGCAGAGTGATCCCAGGATTTGCCGCCTTGCGCTGCACAGGCATTGAAAAGTTCCTGCGCCGTCGCGGTGTTGGGGAGCGACACCCCGAGAGTCCGCGCCGTCTGCAGTGCGAGATTCAGATCCTTCTGATGCAACTCGATACGAAAGCCAGGCTTGAAGGTGCGCTTGATCATGCGTTCGCCGTGTACTTCGAGGATCCGCGACGAAGCGAACCCGCCCATCAGTGCCTGACGCACCTTTGCAGGGTCTGCGCCCGCCTTGGCGGCGAACACCATCGCTTCGGCCACCGCTTCGATGTTGAGCGCCACAATGATCTGATTGGCCACCTTCGCCGTCTGACCATCTCCCTGACCTCCCACGAGCGTGATGTTCTTGCCCATGAGCTCGAAGATCGGCTTCACCCGCTCGAAGGTGTCGTGCGGCCCACCCACCATGATCGTGAGCGTTGCCCCGCGCGCGCCAACTTCCCCGCCGGAGACGGGTGCATCGAGGTAACTGCAACCGTGTTGGTTGATCCGGTTTGCAAAGTCCCTGGTCGCTATGGGGGAGATTGAACTCATGTCAATCACAACCTTGCCGGGGCTCAGTCCCTCTGCCACCCCGGAGTCGCCAAAGAGTACCCGCTCAACATCCGGGGTGTCGGGGAGCATGGTGATGACGATGTCGGCCCCTCGCGCAACCTCTGCGGGCGACGAACAGACCACCGCTCCACCCTCTTCGATCGCCTGTGGAACCTTGCTACGGGTATGGACGCTGACCGGGTAGCCGGCCGCGAGAAGGTGCCCGCACATCGGGGCACCCATGATGCCAAGTCCGATAAAGCCGAGCTTTGGTGTGGGGGTCATGATCGGTTCCTGGGTAGAAGACGAGGCAGGATTGTGCCTTGGTGCAAGACTGTGGCGCGATGGAGCACTGTGGCGCGATGGAGCACTGTGGCGCGATGGAGCACTGTGGTGCGATGGAGCACTGTGGTGCGATGCAGGACGGTAGCGCGATGCAGGACGGTGGCTCAGTGAAGCCCGTTGAGCCAGCCGAGTCCTGCCGCAGTCGTTGAGGCCGGCTTGTATTCGCACGCGATCCAGCCGGTGTACCCGATCCGGTCAAGCCATGCAAAGAGAAACGGGAAGTGAATCTCCCCGGTTCCGGGCTCGTTGCGCCCGGGGTTGTCGGCGATCTGTACATGTGCGATGCGGTGCAACTGCGCCTTCATCGTGGCGGCGAGTTCCCCTTCCATCCGCTGCATGTGGTAGATGTCGTACTGGAGCCAGAGATTCTCCGATGCCACCTCATCGATCAGCGCAAGCGCCTGGCTGCTTCGGGAGAGGTGGAACCCAGGGATATCGTAGGTGTTGATCGGTTCGATCAGTAGCCGGATACCCTCTTCGGCCAGGCGGCTTGCGGCGTAGCGAAGGTTGCTCACAAGGGTGGCATGTACCCGGGCGGGATCCGCATCTGCAGGGGTCTTCCCTGCCAGGCAATTGAGTTGACGCACACCGAGGCGGGTGGCGTAGCCGATCGCCTGGCTTACTCCCGCGCGAAACTCCTCCACCCGGTCCGGCAGGCAGGCGATACCGCGCTCGCCTGCATCCCAATTCCCGGCCGGCAGGTTGTGCAAAACGAGTTCGAGACGGTGCGTCTCGAGCGCCTGCGCAAGCTGCTCGACGGGATAGGGGTAGGGAAAGAGAAACTCCACGGCCTTGAATCCGTGTTGCGCCGCAAGCGCAAAGCGCTCGAGGAAGGGTACTTCCCCGAAGAGCATCGTGAGGTTGGCTGCAAAGCGGGCCATCGTGGCGCTCCCAGGTTGGTCGGAACGGAATCAGTCGAGGAGACCCGCAAGGACCAAACCCTCGCGTCCCTGGGGATGCCTGCAGTCGATCGCCTCAAACTCGTTGACCTTGTCGATCTCGGTACCCATGGCGATGTTGGTGACCTTCTCGAGGATCACTTCCACCACGACGGGGACGCGGAATTTCTGCGCCAGTCCCTGCGCTTCGTGCAGCGCCCGTGCGATCTGGTCGGGATCGGTCACCCGGAGTGCCTTGCAGCCGAGTCCAATCACAACCGCCTGATGATCAACCCCGTAGCCCTTGAGTTCCGGATCGTCCACATTCTGGTTCTCGAAGGCGAGTTGAACCTGGAAATCCATGTCGAAGTTACGTTGGGCCTGCCGGATGAGGCCGAGGTAGCTGTTGTTCACAAGCACCTGCACGTAGGGAAGCCGGAACTGGGCACCCACTGCCAGTTCTTCGATCAGAAACTGGAAGTCATAGTCGCCAGCGATCCCCACCACAGTGCGGGTGGGATCGGCCGCCACAACTCCGAGGGCCGCTGGAATCGTCCAGCCGAGCGGCCCGGCCTGGCCGCAGTTGATCCACTGGCGAGGCCCATACACCTGCAGGAACTGCGCTGCGGCAATCTGCGAGAGCCCGATCGTGGTCACGTAGATCGTGTCGCGGGCGAATGCCTTGTTCATCTCCTCGTACACACGCATTGGCTTGATTGGCTTGTCGGTGTAGTGCGTCTTGCGCAGCATCAGACGCTTGCGTTCCTGACAACGGAACGCCCAGTCGCTGTAGTCCCTGAGCTTGCCGGCGGCCTTGCGTTCCCGTGCCGCCTCAACAAGGAGTTCGAGCGCTGCGCCAGCATCCGACACGATCCCATAGTCGGGCATGAAGACCCGCCCGATCTGGGTTGGTTCGATGTCCACATGCACAAAGGTACGGCCGCGGGTGTAAACCTCCATCGACCCGGTGTGGCGGTTGGCCCAGCGATTGCCGATCCCGAGGACGAAATCGGAGGCAAGCATGGTGGCGTTGCCGTAGCGATGGCTGGTTTGCAGCCCGCACATGCCGGCCATCAGGGGATGGTCGTCAGGAATACTGCCCCACCCCATCAGTGTGGGGATAACCGGCACATTGAGCACTTCGGCAAGTTCCACCAGTCGCTGCGAGGCGTCGGCATTGATCACTCCCCCACCCGCCACGATGAGTGGCTTTTCGCTCGCCAGAAGCATGTCGATCGCCTTGTCGATCTGCTTGCGCGTCGCCGAAGGCTTGTAGACCGGAAGCGGGGCATAGGTATCCGGATCGAATTCGATCTCGGCCAGCTGCACATCGAGCGGAAGGTCGATCAGCACTGGACCGGGCCTTCCGGAGCGCATGAGGTGGAAGGCTTGCTGGAAGACCCGAGGCACGAGCGCAGGTTCACGTACCGTGACCGCCATCTTGGTGACAGGTTTGGCGATACTCTCGATGTCGATGGCCTGAAAATCCTCCTTGTAAAGCCTTGCCCGGGGTGCCTGACCGGTGATGCAAAGGATCGGGATCGAGTCGGCGATTGCCGAGTAGAGCCCAGTGATCATGTCGGTGCCGGCTGGGCCTGAGGTACCGATGCAGACCCCGATGTTTCCTGCGGCGGCCCGGGTGTAGCCCTCGGCCATATGTGACGCGCCTTCAACATGGCGTGCAAGGATGTGGCCGATCGACTCGCGCTGCCGCAACGCAGCGTAGAGGGGGTTGATCGCGGCACCGGGTACCCCGAAAGCCTGGGTGACACCTTCGAGTTCCATCACGCGGACCGCTGCCATCACTGCCTGCATTCTTGCCATTGTCGTCTCCTGAGTCGTTGTTGAGTTTCCGCTGAGTACACACCTGCGTGCCTGCGGGATCGCCCGATCCACCCTGTGAGCGGCGCCCGCTGACGAGAAACAACGGGCCGCCACCCCGGCGCGTCCAAAAATGTTCCCAAAGCACTTTGACAGGGCACCGAGCGCACCGCAATCCCCGACCCGAGCATTTCGCTCATTCCCCAGTGGAATGGTGAGGGCTCCGAACCCTTATCATCGTTCCGATGGATCGCATACACAGCCTGCGCCTTTTCACCCGGCTCGTGGAACTGGGGTCTTTCTCACGCGCGGCGATCGAACTCGGTATCGGACAACCGAGCGCGAGCAAGGTTCTCGCACGATTGGAAAAGCGCATTGGTGCACGCCTTCTGCATCGTTCAACGCGCGGTGTGTCGCCCACCGAGATCGGCGCACTCTTCTACGAAAAATGCCGTCTGATCCTGCATCACTTCGAGGAAGCCGACACCGTTGTGGCCTTGATGCAAGCGCAAATGCAGGGCGCAATCCGGATCAGCACCTCGGTGGCCTTCGGACGTCGGGTGATGGCGCCAAGGATCCTTCGATTCATGCGCGATCATCCGAAAATCCAGATCGACCTGAGCTTCGAGGATCGCTATGTGGACCTCGTGGAACAGGGTGTGGACCTTGCAATCCGCATGGGTCGCCTCGCCGACTCCGCTCTCGGTGCGCGCTACCTCGGACTCAACCCCTGGATCGTTGCCGCCTCGCCCGCTTACCTGCAGCGCCGCGGCACGCCTTCCACGCCCGAAGAGCTCGTTGCGCATGACGCGCTGGTCTACAGCACGGTGCAGGGTGATGCACGCTGGCCCTTCACTGCACGCGACGGCCATGCCCGCATCGTGGACGTCCGTGGCCCGCTTCGCTCCAACAATCTCTCCACGTTGCTGCTCGCTGCGCGCTCCGACATGGGCATTGCAGCGCTCCCCTGCTACGTTGCGCACGATGCGCTCGCAAGTGGCATGCTTGTGCCGGTGCTCGGTGAGTACACCCTGCCCTCCCAGGAGATTCACGCCGTCTACCCCTCGCCGCGCCTCGTCCCCGCGAAAGTCACCACCCTGATCGACTGGCTTCAGGGGCGTTTTCCTCAGCGGTGGTGGGAAGAGTCTTCGTAGGGGGATCGCCACAGGTGCGCCGCACGCTCGGCCGGTTGCATCTGGCGCGCTACCGATAGCGCTTCGTCGCTGCGCGAGAGCGTGAGGTTGCCTAGCCATTGAAGCACGCCCACCTCCTTTCGCGCTGCTGGTAGACCGACCCACCAGCCGTGAAAAGGATCGTCGAGGGCGGCGTAAAGCTGAACTGATCCCTACGGCGCCGCAAGACGAAGTGATGCAACACCAGCCCCTGCTCGAGCGCTTCAATATCCTTCCAGTGTTCGACCCACTGCTCCTCGCCCCAGGCCTGGCCGCGCTCGCAGGCGGAGACGTTGTGGCGCTTGCCGTTGCCAGGCAACTCACCATGACGCGTGATGCTTGTTTGAACTGGCGCTGGGATTGGCGTCAGGACTAGCGTTGGTAGTGGCGTTCGGACTGGCGTTGGGATTTCCATCGCCATAACGCTCCGGAGCCCGCCGGTTCAGGGGGCTGGTTGCGCCACAAAGCCCTCGTCCAGAAGTGCATCGAGAATCACCCGCGCATCCACGCCCGATGCGACGCGCAGACGCTGCGCAGCAAGATCCACCTCCACCTGCGCCAGCGGATCGAGCCGCCGGATGGCGCCAACGACTGCCCTTTCGCACTGCGCGCAGTGCATGTCGCTTACCGAGAACTCGCGCGAGACCACCGGCCATCGAAGCCGGTGGCCGGTGCGCCGCGCCAGTTCCTCGATGTCGTCTTCGGTATCCACATCGATGCGATAACGGCTGTTGCCCGTTGGCCAACGATACACCCTGTGGGGATTGGCCTGCTGCCATTGCCTGCAGCCAAGCCGCGCCTCGCCCTCGAGAATTGCATCGCGCACGGCCGCGCTGAAGATCACCGGGTTGCCCGGTTGTCCATCCACGCTTGGCTGCACAACCTCGGTCCCCTCGGGCCGCTTCTTGTAGCTGCCGATGAGTTCCTGAACATCTGCCGCACCGATCAGCGGCTGATCGACCAGGGCTATCACCACTGCGTCGAGCTTCGCGCTGAGCGCAGCAAGTCCGCGCCGCAACGAGGCATTCTGGTCGACGTCGGGCTGGGGGTTCTCCACGACCGTCACGGGAAAGCTCTCGACGAGCGGCCGCATCTGCCCGGCATGGTGGCCGAGAACAACCACAACCTCGTCGACCCCTGCCCCCGACAACGCCACCAGATGCCTGCGAATCAGGGGCACACCGCCCAACTCGAGCAATCCCTTTGGACGATGTCCCATGCGCGAAGCCGCGCCGGCTGCAAGCAACACTGCGCCCACCACCAGCCGGTTGTGCAACCCGCCCCCTCCCTTCAAAAGACAACCCATCGCTCAGTTCTCCCTTGGCTGCCCCGCCAGACCCGCGGCGTGCGGCGGTAGCGAATCGTCCGGCGTACCAGGGATGCTGCGACCCTGGGGCCGGGTTAGCTCTGGCGAATCCGCGGCACGGCGGGACGCCACCACGGAGGCAAGTACGGCAAGTGCAATCTCCTCGGGAGTCTTTGCGCCGATCGGCTCACCCGCCGGAGCAACAATGGCTGCGACCCGCTGCGGGTTTGCGCCACTTGCGCACAGTTGGTCCTTGAGTACCGCAGCCTTGCGGCGACTCGCCACGAACCAGATGCCCTTGGCCTCGAACGCGAGCGCAGCACCCAGGCCCTGGAGCTCGCGTCGGCCCTGCGTGGCCACCACGATGTAGCTGCCCCTGAACTCGGCGAGAACCGAGGCCCCCGGCTGGTCGCTCGAAAGAACCCGGGCAGCATCCGGATAGTCCTCGGCGAGGGCGCCATGGGCCATCAGATTCAGTGTGAACCCGAGCCTCGGAGCAAGTTCAACGAGGGCCCGCGCGACCGGCGAGTCGCCGATCACGAGCAGCCGTGCGGCGGGAAGCACAGGATCCACAAAGAGTTCCAGTACCCCGCCGGAATGGCAGATCAGTCCAAACTCGAGCACCTCGTCGAGCGCCTGCGGTTCGGCGCCATCGCGCGGCGCGATCCGGATGCGGCGTGGCTGACCATCGCGCAGACATTGCCGCACTGTCTTGATCACTGCCGGTTGCGCACAACCACCGCCAATCCAGCCCCGGATCCGGCCGTCGGCGGTGATGATTGCCTTGTCGCCCGCCTTGGCCGAGGTGGGCGGCGTGCAGTGCAAGACGCTCACCAGCGCGAAGGGTTCGCCGATGGTGTGCAACCTGCTCGCCTCTTCGATCCAGTGAAAGCGGCTCACGCGATGCGCTCCCGGAGTGCGCGCAAGTCCGCAAGGTTGGCAAGCGGCAGGCACTGTTCGAGGAGGTGGGCTGCGGCGCGGAAGGCTTGCGCGTGCGGCGCGGCACGGGTGGGATGAAACCAGTCAAGACGCACTCCACGCCCTCGCAGGGCCCGCAACACCATCTCGAGCGCAGCCGGTTCATCGGTATCGAAACCGTCGGACAGGATCCACAGCCGGGTGGCGCGTGGCGCGGAAAGCCTGTGGTTGCCGTGCAGGAAACGCTCGAGCGACGCAGCAATTCGGGTGCCTCCGCCAAAGCCCGAGGCAAGTGCGTTGACTTTTTCCTGGATGCGTGGACTGTCGCTCAACAGCAGCGGGCTGATCTCGGCAATGCGGGTATGAAATACATAGACCCTCGCCCCGGACTGCCTGGCAAAGGCTCGACTGACACGCAGCAGGAACGCGCCATGCGACTCCATGGAGCGACTCACGTCGACCGCAATCACGATCCGGGGTGGTACCCGTCTCGGGGTCTTCCACACCGGCAAGAGACTCGACGCGGTTATGCCGCACCGGAACAGGTGCCGAAAGTCGATCCGTTGCCCTCTGGCTGCAGAACGCCAACGGCGGGTTGGTTGGGGACGCAGCCGTTGGGTGATCTGGGCAGCAAGGCGGCTGAGTTCGCCCAGTTCCCTCGGCAGCCAAAACTGCGCCTCCCGATCGTGGAGTGCCTCCACCCGCGAAGCTCCACCCTGCGCGCGGGACGGGTCGTCGGCCTGCGGAGCCTGCGCCGCAGACAAGGCACTCGAATGCGCCGCTGAGCCCTGCGCCGCAGTCGACGGTCGCGCAGCACCCTCCTCCAGTCGCTTATGGTGGTCCTCGACCAGTGCCTGCAGGCTTCGCCGTGGGCGCGAATGGCCACTGAGTTTCACCGTGCCCTTCGTGCGGTGGGCAAACCAGAACCGCTCGAAGAGTTCGGGCCACTGCCGCCAGTGCGCAGCCTGACGGCAGGTCAGGGCCCGCCACGCCGCAGAGATGGCGCCCGCACCACGCAGCCTGAGCAACTCGGCAACGCGCAGCATTGCCGCCTGCTCGCCAGGACCAACCTGGAGCCCGTGTTCGCGCAACATGCCTGCGAACTGCACGATCCGAAGGCTCGGCAGGGCAACCGGATCAGCGGGTGCGCTCATGCAGACTCCGCAGCCGATGGGAATCCACTGCAAACCGGTCCTCGCGGGTCTTGAGCAGACACGAGAGCGTTCGCAGCAGCCGATCCATATCCTCAGGCAGCGTGCGAAAACCCATCCCGTGGAGCGCGCGGATCCAGTCGAGCGACTCGGCGATCCCGGGAGGCTTGTGCAGATCCTCACGCCGAAGGCGCTGGACGAGTTGAACCGCCTCGCTGACCAGTCGGAGGTCTGCTTCCGGAACCGAAAACTGCGCAATCGCTACTTCCCGCGCGAAATCAGGATAGTCGAGCCAGTGGTACAGGCAGCGCCGGCGCAACGCATCGGATAACTCGCGCGACCCGTTGCTCGTGAGGATCACCAGGGGCACCTGCAGGGCGCGCAAGGTGCCCCACTCCGGAACCGTGATCTGATACTCCGACAGCACCTCGAGCAGAAAGGCCTCGAAGGGTTCATCGGCCCGGTCGATCTCGTCGATCAGCAAGACGCAGCGCGCCTCGCTGCGGATCGCCCGCAGGAGCGGGCGCTCGAGCAGGTAGTCAGGATGGAAAACATCCGTCTCGCGCACCTTGCCATGGCGTTCGTCGAGACGGATGCGCATCAGTTGCCGGCTGTAATTCCACTCGTAGGCGGCCTGCGCCATGTCAAGCCCCTCGAAACACTGCAGGCGCACGAGTGGAGCGCCAAGCATGCGCGCGAGCGCCTGCGCAAGCGAGGTCTTGCCAACCCCCGCATCGCCCTCAACGAGCACAGGGCGCTGAAGGCGTTCGGCCAGCCAGACCGTGGTGACGAGATCGGCGCCCGCGAGGTAGCCGGAGTGCCGAAGCCCCGACTGCAGGTCTTCTTCGCTCAGGACGGTGTGCGCGCCCTCCTGCCTGAGCGAGCCATCGACGTGGTTCAAGGAGCGGGATTCACGATGCGGGTTTCATGGCACGCAGATTGCGGCACCAGTTCACGGCGCGGGGTTCACGGCGCAGGGTTCAAGGCGCACGTTTCAGAGCGCGTAGTTCACGGCGCGTAGTTCACGGCGCGTGGTTCACGGCGCGTGCTTCAGAGCGCAAGTCCGTGCTCCTTGAGCGCCTTCCACACCCGGAACGACGTGTGCGGCATCTCGAGGTGCGTGACGCCCTTATGCGCAAAGGCATCCACAACTGCCGAGGTAAAGGTGGGGATCGACCCCACATGCGGCGATTCGGCCACTCCCTTGGCTCCGAGCGGGTGATGCGGACTCGGCGTGACCGTGTGGTCGGTTTCCCAGTGGGGAGTCTCCACTGCGGTTGGCAGGTAGTAGTCCATCAGCGTATTTCCGAGCAGGTTGCCCTGCGCGTCGAAGGGCATCTGCTGGCCCATCGCCACTGCAAAGCCCTCGGTAAGTCCTCCGTGAATCTGCCCTTCGATGATCATCGGATTGATGCGTGTGCCGCAATCGTCGAGCGCGTAGAAGCGGCGCACCTTCGACTCGCCAGTTGCGCGGTCGATGTCGAGGACGCACAGGTAAATGCCGAAGGGATAGGTGAAGTTGGGGGGATCGTAGTAGTGAACAGCCTCGAGCCCTGGTTCGAGTCCCGCCGGCGGCTGATGGTAGGCCTGCCAGGCAATGTCGCGCATCGTCTTGTAGCGCGCATCGTCGCCCTTCACCTTGAACCGATCGACCTCCCAGTCGAGATCGCCCTCGGCGACTTCGAGCAAGTGGGCAGCGATCCTGCGCGCCTTGGCGTGGATCTTGCGGGCGGCCATCGCGATTGCAGCGCCTGCCACCGGGGTTGAGCGGGAACCGTAGGTGCCAAGCCCGTAGGGCGCGGTGGACGTGTCCCCCTCTTCCACCTGAATGACCTCGCTCGGAATCCCGAGTTCGGTAGCGATGATTTGGGCATAGGTGGTTTGATGCCCCTGCCCCTGGGTGATCGTGCCCATGCGCGCAATCGCACTGCCGGTTGGATGAACCCGGATCTCGCACGAGTCGAACATGCCCACACCGAGAATGTCACACATCTTCGAGGGGCCTGCGCCCACGACCTCGGTGAAGGTGACAAGCCCGATTCCCATGAGGGTGGGACTGTGGGGGTTGGCCCGCCTTGCCGCCTGCTCGGCCCGCAACGCTGGATAGTCGACAGCCTCGAGTACCTTGGCAAGCGCAGTGTGGTAGTCGCCCGAGTCGTACTCAAAACCGAACGCGCTGGTGTAGGGGAACTGCTCCTTGCGGATGAAGTTCCTCGCGCGGATCTCAGCCTTGTCCATCCCGAGTTTTTGCGCGAGCACATCTACCATCCGCTCGATCAGATAGACCGCTTCGGTCACGCGAAACGAACACCGGTAGGCCACTCCGCCAGGAGCCTTGTTGGTGTAGACACCCTTGACCGCGCAATACGCAGCCTGAAGATCATACGATCCGGAACAGATGTGGAAGAGGCCCGCCGGGAACTTTGTGGGGTCGGCACACGCGTCGAAAGCGCCATGGTCGGCCACCACATTGACCCGCAACCCGAGAATCCGGCCTTCAGAGGTGGCGGCGAGTTCGCCGTCCATGTGGTAATCGCGCGCGAACGCGGTGGAGGAGATGTTCTCGATGCGATCCTCAACCCACTTCACCGGGCGCCCCAGCACGATCGACGCCACGATTGCGCACACATACCCCGGGTAGACGCCGACCTTGTTACCGAAGCCGCCGCCGATATCGGGGCTGACGATCCGTACCTTCGACTCCGGAATCCCTGAGAGCAGGCTCACCACGGTGCGCACCACATGCGGAGCCTGACTCGTCATGTAGGTGGTGAGTTCGCCTCGCACCGGGTCGAAACTCGCCACGCATCCGCAGGTCTCGAGCGGGCAAGGATGCACCCGCGGATAGAGCAGGTGCTGTTGCACCACAACCGGCGCTGCCTGGAACACCGCATCGGTCGCGTGGCGGTCGCCGGCCTCCCAGGTGAAGATGTGGTTGGGGTGCTCCCTCTTGCCATGGGCTCCCTCGGTCTTTCCTGCGAGATCCTCGCGCAGCACCGGCGCGTCGGCCTCGAGCGCCCGGTAGGGATCGATCACGACCGGCAACTCCTCGTAGCTCACTTCCACCGCCTCCACCCCGTCGGCTGCGCTGTAGCGATCGTCGGCGATCACCACCGCGACCTCCTGCATCTGGAAATGCACTTTCTCGTCGGCGAGTACTGCGGCAACATCGCCCGCCAGCGTGGGCATCCAGTGCAACTTGAGGGGCTTGAGGTCCTCGGCCGTGAGCACTGCATGGACCCCGGGAATCGCCAGTGCAGCCTCCTTGCTGATGCGGACGATCCGGCCGTGCGCGATCGGCGCGCGCACGATGTCCATGTGCAGCATGCCCGGCAGCCGGATATCGTCGACGTAGTTGCCCTTGCCCTGGATGAAGCGCGCGTCTTCCTTGCGCAAGCGCGACACGCCCATGCCCGCCAGAGCGAGTTCGCGTGCTTCCAGTTCCTTGCTGGGTGCGTTCATGACCGTGGTCTCCCTTGTTTCATACGGTGGCGGTTTCGCGCATCTTGCGCGCCGCATGCTGCACGGCCTTCACGATGTTCTGGTATCCGGTGCAGCGGCACAGATTGCCGCTCATGCCCATGCGAACTTCCTCGTCGCTCGGATCAGGGTTCTCCTGAAGAAAGCGGTAGGCGCGCATCAACATGCCGGGGGTGCAAAAGCCGCACTGCAAGCCGTGCTCCTGGTAGAAGCCCTCCTGCACTGCGTGCAGCGCGCCCTTGACCGCAAGCCCTTCCACCGTGAGGATCTCGGACCCGTCGCACTGCACCGCCAGGTGGGTGCAACTCTTGACCGAGCGACCGTCGAGGTCCACGGTGCAGGCACCACAATGGCTGGTCTCACAACCGATGTGGGTACCGGTGAGCTGGAGTTCCTCACGAAGGAAGTGAACCAGCAGGGTGCGGGCCTCCACGGCCGCTTCGTGCCGCCTTCCGTTGACCTGCACGCTGATGAGTTTCTTGGCCATGGCACGTTCTCCAGTTCAGGCGCAGCGCGCCCAGGCATGATGAAGTGCGCGACGGAGCATCTCGCCCGCCATCGCAGTCTTGTATTCGGCATCGCCGCGCAGATCCTCGGCGGGATCGCAAACCGCCATCACGGCTTCCACGGCACTTTCGAGCCTTGCGCTGCCGAGATCGCCGCCCAGGAGCAGCGTTTCGGCCTTCTCGGCCCTCAGCGCCACTGGAGCCAGGTTGGTGAGCCCGATCCGCAGGTGACCGATGCGATTGCCTTCGCGACGCATCACCACCGCGCAGCCGGCCGTGGCCCAGTCGCCGGTCTTGCGCTTGAGCTTTTCGTAGGCCCATCCTGTGCCGGGAGCAAATCGCGGAATCCGGATCTCCACCAGGATCTCGTCCTCGGCAAGCTGGGTGGTGAGAATCCCCAGAAAGAACTCGCCTGCGGCCACGCTACGACGACCCGCCGGGCCCTCGAGCACGAAGTGTGCATCGCACACCAGGGCAAGCGCCGGATGGTCGTTGCCTGGATCGCCGTGCGCCAGATCGCCGCCGATCGTGCCGCGGTTGCGCACTTGCGGATCCGCGATCAGTTTGGGGGCTTCGGCGAGGAGGGGCACTTCCCGCTGAAGTACCGCTGAGTCAATCAGGTCGTTCTCCACCGTCATGGCGCCGATGACCACCGTATCAGCCTCCAGCCGTATTCCGCGTAGTGCATCGATGCGGTTGATGTCGACCAGATGCTGTGGTTGCGCAAAACGCAGCTTCATCATCGGCAGCAGGCTGTGGCCGCCGGCAAGCACCTTGGCTTCGGTTCCGTAGCGCTGCAGCAGGGCAACCGCCTCACCAACCGACCGTGGCTGGTGGTAGTCAAAGCGGGCAGGGATCATGCATACCTCCGGATCAGATTGGGCCGCCCTCAAAGAGCGCTTGACGCGATGCGGCGCTCGCATTCGCATGCGCTTGACGGGATCTGCACCGGCACCTTGAATACCCCGTTTTACAACCAGTGTAAAAGAAGCCTGATACCTTCTTCATCGCTGGGATATCGGACAGTCGGAGCTTACTGCGGAGTGATCCCTGCGCGCTTCACAACCTCGGGCCAGCGCTTGAGTTCATCCTTGATGAAGCCGTCGAACTGTTGCGGCGTACCGCCCACGATGTCGGCTGCCTGCCCCTCGGTGATCGCAGTACGCACCGCCGGTGCCTGCAACACGCGGTTGAAGACCTCGTTGACCCGTGCCACCAGCGCGGGGTCCATTCCCGCAGGGCCAACGATGCCGTGCCACACGCTCACATCGAAGCCCGGGAGGGTCTGCGCCACTGGCGGCACCTCGGGCAACTGCCGCATCGGCCGGGCGGCGATGCCGGCAAGCGGGCGGATCTTGCCCTCGCGCACATGCCCGAGCGACGTGGACACCGTGATCACTGCGGTGTCGGCATCGCCACGGAGCAAGGCCAGCAACATCTCCGCCCCCGACTTGTAGACCACGTTGACCTGCTCGATCCCCGCAAGGCTGTTGAGGTAGGCCATGTAGAGATGCGTCCAGTTACCGAGCCCCGCCGAGGCGAAATTGAACCTGCCGGGCTGTTTGCGGGCGGCCTCGAGGAACTCGCCGAGGTTCCTGTAGGGCAAGTCGGCGCGCATCAGGACCACGGCCGGAAGGTTCGCCACATGCACGATCGGCGTGAAGGCAGTGTGCGGGTTGTAGGGCAGCTTGGCCAGTGTGTGCGACACCGCATTCGGCCCCACTTCGGCGAGAAAGAGTGTGTAGCCGTCGGGCTTCTCACGGGCCACTGCCGCTGCGGCAATCGTTCCACCGGCGCCTGGCCGATTCTCGACAATCAGGGACTGGCCGTTGGCAAACTGCGCAAATCCACTCGAGAGGTTGCGCGACAGGGTGTCGGCGGCCCCACCCGCTCCCACGGACACCACGAGTTTCACAGGGCGGTCGGGCCAGGAGGCCTGTGCCTTCAGAGATCCGACGACGTGCGCGCCGAGTGCCAGGGTGCCGAGTTGCGCGCCGCGCGCCACAAGCCGCCGCCTGCGAGGATCCAGCACCACAGTCCCCTGCGCACGCGAAACGGTTGCGGGATTCATGCGATTCTCCTCCTCAGGTCGTGCTGCCTTGCGTCAAGCGGGCCTGCCGAGTTACCTCAGTCGGGCCGCCTCCACAATCTCGATCCAGTAGGCATCCGGATCCTTCACAAACGCCATTGGCCGAGATTGAGATCACACGCATCATTCTTCTCCTCTGGGTAGGCTTTTCTTCACAAACTCCCCGGGCGATCACCCGAAGCTGCACGGGTCGTCAACAGCGATGACGCATAGAGTGCGCCCGGGGGCGCGCATGCGCAAGCGGGATTCGAAGTCAGGCAATGCCCGCTTGCGAAAAGTGAAACAGCGGCGCGAAGAAGGCAGCGGCGTGGATGAACCACCGCGCGCGGCAGGAAGCGGGGAAAGAGCCAGAGGTGCGAAGTGCAGTGCCGCGCTAGCCGCGATGCTCTTCTGCCCGCACGATGAGCGCCTCAACTGCGGGAAGCGCTTTACCCTCGAGCATCTCGATGAAGGCTCCGCCTCCCGTGGAGATGTAGCCGATGTGTGCTGCGACGCCATACCTGGCAATCGCGGCGAGCGTCTCGCCCCCTCCGGCCACGCTAAAGGCTTTTGAGCCTGCAATCGCCCGCGCGACAGCCTCGGTTCCTGACGCAAACGGCGCGTGTTCGAAAACCCCCATCGGCCCGTTCC
>VGHO01000039.1 GCA_016868175.1 Betaproteobacteria bacterium | reverse complement strand
CAGGGTTGAGACTTAGGCCAGCCGTAACGCAACGCCCACAAGAGCTTGCGCACCCGACGGTTCAAGCAGGTTCCGCCGACGCCTGATCAACCTTCGACGCACCGTTGAGTCGGGTTAACATCGGAGAGTGGAAGAAGCGGGGATTCAGCAGGTCTGCTGGAGTGCTGGCGCAGGATTTGATGAAGTCCCTGATTATAAGCGAAACGTTTTCCGCGGCCTGGCATGGGCTCGTGGCGCGCCAAGGGGCGTGCAAACATGGCCCTCCCACACCTCACCCGCACCTCGCCCACACCTCGCCCGCACCTCGCCTAAACGCCACCCAAACCCCACCCAAACCCCACCCAAACCCCACCCACATCACACCTGTCGCATGGCCGTCGTTATCAAGACACCTCTCGAGATTGAGGGCATGCGGGTTGCCGGTCGACTCGCCTCCGAAGTGCTCGACTACATCGCGCCCCACGTCCGGCCCGGGGTAAGCACCGACACGCTCGACCGGCTCTGCCACGCCTACATGGTGGAGGTGCAGCAGAGCATCCCCGCCCCGCTCAACTACGCACCGCCCGGCTACAGCCCCTTTCCAAAGTCGATCTGCACCTCGGTCAATCATCAGGTCTGCCACGGCATCCCTGGCGAGAGGGTTCTCAGGAACGGCGACATCGTCAACATCGACATCACGGTGATCAAGGACGGCTTTCACGGCGACACGAGTCGCATGTTCCTGGTGGGCGACTGCGGCATTGCAGCGAAGCGCCTGTGCGAGATCACCCACCGGTGCATGTGGGAAGGTATCCGGAAGGTACGTCCCGGCGCCACCCTCGGCGACATCGGAGCGGCAATCCAGCGGCTTGCCGAATCGAGCGGTTATTCGGTGGTGCGCGAGTTCTGTGGCCACGGGATCGGCCGACGCTTTCATGAGGAGCCGCAGATCCTCCATTACGGCAAGCCAGGCACCGGGCTCAGTCTCGCAAGCGGCATGATCTTCACCGTGGAGCCGATGATCAACGCAGGTCGACGCGAGATACGCGAACTCGCCGACGGCTGGACGATCGTGACCAAGGACCACAGCCTCTCGGCCCAGTGGGAACACACAGTCCTGGTCACCGATGCGGGTTTTGAGGTCCTCACCCTGTCCGTCGGCTCGCCGGCAATTCCCGATCCGCCAGATGCCTCCTTCGCCGACTTGCTCGCGACAAACGTTGCTGCGGCGCCCGCCCGCGTCGCGACACCCCTGGCTGCAGCGCCCGTGGGTTTGGCCCGGCAGGTCGGCTCGACCAACCCGCGGCGGCACTGAAGCGCAGGTGGATCTGGAGCACGGCCTGCGGGCGCTACCGCCCGCATCCGCCCGAGCCGGGCCGCCTGCGGATGGAGAACGCGGAGCCTGGCGGGTGCAGCGCGACACGCTCATCCGCGCGTTTTCCCCGCGCATGAGCCCCGCCTCGCTCCTGCGCCGGATCACCGCGCAGACCGACCGTGCGGTCACCTCGCTCTGGCGCGCGCACCGGCTGGGACGGTTCTGTTCGCTGCTTGCCGTGGGTGGCTATGGCCGCGCCGAGCTCTTTCCCGGCTCGGATGTGGATCTGCTCGTGTGCATCCACGATGCAGCCGAGACGCACGAGGTTGCCCGGGTGGCCGCATTCATCGGTCAGTGCTGGGACCTCGGGCTCGAGGTGGGGCACGCCGTCCGGACCCTTGGGGAGTGCCTGAGCGAGGCCGCAGCCGACATCACGATCGACACTGCCCTGCTCGAGGCAAGGCTGCTTGCCGGCGATGCCGAAGTCGTCTCCCGCCTGTACAGTGCGCTGGGCGCCCAGCGGCGACCGCGCGAATTCATGGAGGCCAAGCTCCTCGAGATGCAGCAGCGGCATGCCCGTTACGACGACAGCCCCTACAGCCTCGAGCCGCATGTGAAGGAAAGTCCCGGCGGACTCCGCGACCTTCATCTGCTCGCCTGGCTTGCCCGGGTGGCAGGTCTTCCAGCGTCGTGGCGAGGTCTGGCGCAGGCCGGGATCCTCAGCGAGGAGGAAGCCCGCACGCTCGCGCAGGCACAAAGGGTGCTCTCGCTGATTCGCATCAGTCTGCACCGGCTGAGCGGGCGTCGCGAGGACCGCCTCGTCTTCGATCTGCAGGGAAGGGTGGCGCGGGACCTGGGCATCACTGCGCCCACGGGCCTGCATGTGTCGGAGGCGCTGATGCAGCGCTACTACATGGCTGCCAAGCGGGTCAGTCAGATGCGCACCGTGCTCTTGCAACTCATCGAGTCGCGCCTCTTCTTTCCAGCCCAGCGTGGGCAGATCGAGGATCTCGACCACGAGTTCATCGCCCGCGACCGCTGGATCGCGCTCCGTGATCCGGGTCTGATCGAGCGCGACCTGCGGGTTGTGATGCGAACCTTTGTGATGCGCCAACGGCATCCGGGCCTGCGCGGCATTGCACCCGAGTTGCTGCGTTCGATCTGGCTTTCCCGTGCACGGATGGACCGTGAGTTTCGCCGCGATCCGCAGCAACGTGAACGCTTCATGCAGTTGTTCACCGAAGGGGCTGCCTCGATCGAGGCGATCCGCGACATGAACCAGTGGTCCGTACTCGGCCGCTACCTTCCCGAGTGGCGCCGGATCGTCGGTCGCATGCAGCACGACCTCTTCCACGTCTACACCGTGGATCAACACATCATCACCGTGATGCGCAACCTGCGCCGCTTTCTCTCGCCCGAGCATGTGCACGAGTTTCCGCTTTGCAGCGAGCTTGCGGCCGGGCTGGAACGATTCTGGCGCATCGACATCGCGGCGATGTACCACGACATTGCCAAGGGCCGCGGGGGCGATCACTCCGAACTCGGTGCGCGCGACGTGCGCCGGTTCTGCCGCGCGCATGGCATTGCGGAGAGCGACACAGCCTTCATCGCGTGGCTGGTACGACACCACCTCGTCATGTCGGGAACCGCCCAGAAGCAGGACATCAGCGACCCTGAAGTGGTCAACCGCTTCGCCCGCATGGTGCGCACCGAGGAGCGCCTGATCGCGCTCTACCTGCTCACCGTTGCCGATGTGCGCGGTACAAGTCCCAAGGTCTGGAATGCGTGGAAGGCCAAGCTCCTCGAGAACCTCTTCCGCACCACCCGCAGGGTACTTGCGGGAGAACGTATCTCAACCCTTGGACAACTCGACCAGAAGAAAAACGATGCGCTGCGTCTGCTGCGACGGATGCCGCTGATGGATCCGGAATTCGCCGCGTTCTGGGAACGGCTCGACGCCACCTACTTCCTCAAGCACGAGGCGGTGGACATTGCCTGGCACACCCGGATCCTGCATCGCTGCTTCGAGGATCCTGCCCCGCTGGTCCGCGCCCGCCTTTCACCGTATGGCGGCGGCATCCAGGTGATGGTGTTCGCTGAAGACCAGGAAAACCTCTTTGCACGCATCACCCGCTACTTTGATTCGCGCGCGCTCTCGGTGCAGCAGGCACTGATCCATACACTCAAGGGGCGCCGCGCACTCGACAGCTTCATCGTGACGCATCCCGACGACGAGACCGCGCACCGTGAACTTCTCACCCTGATCGAAAACGAACTGGTCGATCAGTTGCGGCATGCACAAGCGCTCGAAGTTCCGAGGCAAGGCAGGGCTTCACGGCGTTCACGCAGTTTCCCGATCCCACCTCGGATCGACCTGCGGCCCGACAGCTCGGGCTCGCATCACATCCTCACGGTGAGCGCAATCGACCGACCCGGACTGCTCTATGCGCTTGCGTACTGCCTTTCGGGGCGTCAGGTGCAGGTGGACTCCGCACGCATCACCACGCTGGGCGAGCGGGTGGAAGACACCTTTGTGGTGCGCGGCACGGTGTTCGCCGACGATCGCGCCACGCTGGCGCTCGAAACCGACCTGCTCGGCCTGCTTCAGGAGCCGGGCGTTGCCCTTGCCTGATCAATCCGCCCGCGCCGAGGCCTGCGCGAAGTGCCGCAGGAGGAGCGCCTTCACCTCGGCAATCCCGTTTTGCATCCGCGCTGCAAGGCTCCCGTGGTCGATGCTCTCCACACTCTCGCCCAGGCCCGCTGCCGCGTTCACCGCCAGACACAGCAAGGCGTAGGGCACACCGAGTTCGCGTGCCAGCACCGCCTCCGGCATCGCAGTCATGCCCACCACGGCACACCCATCGGCCGCAAGACGGCGGATCTCGGCTGCGGTCTCGAGTCGGGGACCCTGGGTGCAGGCGTAGGTGCCGCCCTCAACGATTGCCGTGCTGCTGCCGGCTGCAAGCCCGATCGCCTGCCTCAGGCGGGCATCGAAGGGCTGGGTGAAGTCCACATGCACTACCCTCCCGGCTTCGCCATAGCTCGACAACCTTCCCCAGGTGTAGTCGATGAGTTGATCGGGAACGCAGAGACTTCCGGGAGAGATTGCAGGGCTGATCGCTCCAACCGTCGCGCAGGCGATCAGCCAGTCAACCTGGGCCTGCTTGAGCGCCCAGAGGTTGGCGCGGTAATTGATCGCATGCGGAGCCAGCGCGTGTCCGTGGCCATGGCGCGCCAGGAAGACGATCCGGCAGCCTTTGCAGCGCCCGATCCGCAGGGGCGAACTTGGCTCACCGTAGGGCGTTGCCACGCTGCACTCGTCGATCCAGTCAAGCTCGGGCCATTCGGTGAATCCGGAGCCACCGATCACGCCAACGCTTCTCATGGAGCCTCCCCCCGATGCCAGGCTTCAGACCAGGGCTGCCAACCCGCACGGAACCCTCTTGGCGTGGTCCACAGGCTTTGGCCCCGACGCCTGGGGATGCACGGTCTGCACCACGCACGGTGAGCCATGGTCAATGAAACACGCGCAGGGCAAGCGGCGAGCCCGGCGGATAGCCCGCCTCGGCGAGTTGCAGTTGCCGGGCGTGTACCTGTTGCGCGATCAGCGTGAGTTGGTGCGCACCCAGGGGCTGTCCGGCATCGTCGAGGAGTTGCCCCCCGAACTCGGCCGCTGCCTCGATGGCGCAGTCGATCATCTGCTGCCAGGGTTGCTCGTCAACCCGGACGCGGGGTACATCGAGCATGAAGGTGGCGCAGTCAGGCCGCTCGCCGAGTCCCATCGAGAACACTTCGTCGCCGCTCTTCGAAAGCCTCGCCTGCCGGGTACTGCCACGGTCGATGAGGCCGAGCCGCGTGCCCATACGCGCAAAGGCCTGCGCGGAAATCGTTTCCGAAAAGGCCAGGTTGATCACCACCTGAGCATCCAGTGCAGCACAGGCCGTGTCAAGCCGCCTGGCGCGCTCGAGCACTGCATGCATGTCCCTGGGTTCGGTGCCATCGATCCAGCTCGCGCCGAGCGCATCGCGCAACTTGTGCAGAGCTGCCATGAAATCCGAGAACTCGGTCGGCCGCAGCGGACCGCTGCGGTTCACCAGGGGCAAGCCCAGCCGG
Source organism: Betaproteobacteria bacterium (assembly GCA_016868175.1). GTDB lineage: Bacteria > Pseudomonadota > Gammaproteobacteria > Burkholderiales > Burkholderiaceae_E > UBA3064. The sequence goes on along the minus strand of VGHO01000039.1, from coordinate 10,196 downwards.
ATCCGCGCATAGCGCACCTCGGACTGCAAGCCGCGCCACTCGGGACTCACCTCGCCAATCGGCTGGCCCTCCACCAGCACGGGTCTGTTGCCGATACGCCGCATCGCCTGCAGCGCATGAACGACGCGATCCCCCCTCCACCCCTGCCAGGACTCCAGCCCAACGACCAGATCGATCGCTGTCTCGATTCCACCCGAACCACGGCTGTTGAAGGCAGGCGCTGCATTGACCTCGCCTCGAAGCGAGCTGGCGGCCGAACCCGGAATCGCATCGTCGGAGGCTGCTGCTCCAGCGGTTGGGGGCAGGGCTCCCGGGGTTGAGGCCGATGTCGCGAGAGCGGGAGCTCGCGGCCCTGTGACGGGGGCGGTTGTGGGGTGCTCTGCCGCAACGCCCTCGCCAGCGCCATCGGCCGTGGCTGCAAAGGTGTAGGCCTCGATCGCCGCTCCGGAGTCGATCGGGAATTCCCTGCGCCGGCCAGCACTTGAAGCATCGGCGCCTTCCAGGTCTCCAGGCCGTGCTGCCCCTTCAGCGGTGGCGTCGACCTGTGCGGGACTCCCAGGGTTTGAAGACTCGCTGCGCGTTGCGCCGCGGGTGCCTGCATCCTCCCTGGATTTGTCCGCAGTGGCCGACTCGCCACGCGCCTGGCGACCCCGGGCTGGCACCCGCTTGCTGATCGCCTCGCGAAGCACCTCGAGCGTTCGCTCGCCCTGCGAGCGCCGACGCCTTGCCTGCCAGGCGTTGAACACCACCACCGCCAGGACCACCCCGAGCGCTCCGATCAGGATGCTGAGCTGCAGCGAACTCATGCCGCCTCGGCATAGCTCGCTGCAGACTCGAGATCCACCGCCACCAGTCGGGAAACGCCCCGCTCCTGCATCGTGACACCCACCAGCTGCTCGGCAAGCTCCATGGCCACCTTGTTGTGAGTGATGAACAGGAACTGCGTGTGCTCCGACATGGTCCGAACAATATCGCAGTAGCGCTCGGTGTTGGCATCGTCCAGCGGGGCATCGACTTCGTCGAGCAGACAGAAGGGTGCCGGATTGAGCTGAAAGATGGCAAACACGAGCGCGATGGCTGTGAGCGCCTTCTCGCCGCCCGAGAGAACGTGGATCGAGCTGTTGCGCTTACCCGGTGGTTGGGCGATCACCTGCACACCGGCATCGAGGATCTCCTCCCCGCTCAGCAGCAGCCGCGCCTCGCCTCCGCCGAAAAGCCGCGGAAAAAAGCGCCCGAAGTTGAGATTCACATGGTCGTAGGTTTCGCGCAGCAACTCGCGGGTTTCACGGTCGATCCTGCGTATCGCATCCTCGAGCACACGCATCGCTTCGCGCAGGTCTGCACTCTGCGACGCGACGAAGCCCTCGCGCTCGCGTGCTGCGCTGAGTTCTTCGAGAGCCGCAAGGTTTACCGGGCCGAGGGCTGCAATCTCCTCGGCAAGCTGGTTCAACGCCGCCTGCAGGGCTGAAGGCTGCGTCGAAAGCCCCAGCGACTCTGCGTTTGCCTTGAGCGCTACCGGATCCTGCCGAGCCTCCCGCAAGAGCTGATCGAATTGCTCTGCACCGAGTTGTGCAGCCTGTTCCTCGAGGCTGGCTGCTGCGATTGCATCGCGCATCGGCTGCAGGCTTCGTTCAATCGACTGGCGATGCTCATCGCTCTCGCGGCATTGCAAGGCAAGCGTTTCGGCCTGCTGACGCCGATCGCCCAGGCGTTGCTCGGCTGCGAGCCGTGCTTCGATCGCACGCTGCAGTTCGCTGCGGGCCGACTCGTCGCGAATCGTTGCGATCAACGCGAGCAGGTCCTCGCGCTGCTGCTCCAGAGCCTGGACTGCGCCGTTGAGGGCGTCGCACCGGAGCGCACCTGCGTCGAGCCGCTCGCGCAGAATCCTGGCATCGGCAAGGTAGGCGTCGAGTTCCCGTTCGGCCTCGCGGGTCGCTTCACGCCAGCGTGCGCTTGCGTCCTGCGTCCTGGCAAAGGCCAAACGCAGCACTTCGAGTGTCCGCTCGCCTTCGGCAGCCTTGTCGAGGAGGATCCGAAGGGGCTCATCGCCGAGCACCGAGCGCCCCACCCGATCCATGTCGTGGCCAAGTTCCGCGAGCTCCTGCTGCAGGCGGGCCCGATCCGCATCCACCCGCTGTGCCCTCTGGCGCAGACGCTCATCTTCGATCCCTTTGTCCGCCGCGCGGCGGGCAGCAAGCAGATGCGCCTGCCGGGCGCGCCCAAGTTGCGACTCGGACTCGGCACGCTGCCGCTCGGCGAGCTCAGCCTTTATCCGCGCTTCCTCGGTGTGCAGCCTCTGAGCCTTTGCCGAGCGCGCGAGTTGCTCGAGTTCCCGACGGCGCGCAAGCCGACCATCCTGTGCCTGATCGGCTGCATGGAGCATCACCGCGTGGCGCTCAACCAGGTGACCTTGCGGCGTAACGAGGCGTATACCGGGCTCGAGCCGGGGTTGTCTGAGCAGTGCTGCAGGGAGATCCTTCACCGCAAAACAGGACTCGAGCCAGGGTTCGAGCACGGCAGCGAGCGAGGCGTTGGCGCAATGCAGCAGATGCGACAGGCGCGGAAGGCCGGCGCAGGCCTGCGGCGTTGCATCCGACACGGGGATGCCGGGCGACGCCGGGCGCTGGCCGGGATCCTCGAGGTGTGCATCGCTGAAGAGCGACTGCTTGCCGGGCGGCAGGGCCAGCTCCCCACTCACCGCCGCGAGCGACGCGAAGCCGGGTAACTCAATCGCCTCGAGCCGCTCGCGCAAGACGGCCTCGAAGGCACTGTCCCACCCGGGCTCGATCCGGATCTGCCGCCAGAGTCTGGGCAGATGGTCCCACCCGTGTTGGCGAAGCCAGGGCACCAATCCCGTTTCCCTGCCGATGCGCTCCTCGAGTTCCTGGAGCGCTGAGTGGCGCGCTTCGAGCGCTGCGAGTTGCTGCTGCTGAACCCGCAGGGAATCGTGCGCCTCGATGGCGCGCCCGCGCGCTTCGCCCGCCTCCACTTCGCAGGCATGTTCGCCTGCGCCGCAGCGCTGGGCCTCGGCCTGCGCCTCTGCGAGAGCTTGCGCGCTTTCACCAAGAAGGTTGGCGTTGGGCGGTTCGAGTGCCGCCAGAAGGCCCTGTGCACGATCACGTCGCGCCTCGAGCTGCCGCAACTGTTGCTGGGCGCTGCTGGACCGAATTCGGGCTGTTTCGTGTTCGCTGCGCGCGCGTTCAAGCGCGTTGCGCGCCTCATCGGCTTCCAACTGTGCACTTCGCAGCGCGTGGCGATGCGTGTCTTCCTGACCGAGCCAATGCGCAACCCGAGCCTGCTGGTCGGTGATCGAGCTGGCAAGCGCTTCGAGCCGTTGGTGGTTGTCAGTGGCCCGTGCGTTCAGTTCCACCAGCTCCTTCCGGTGCAAGGCGATCTGGGCTTCGAACGCCGCAAGCTGCTGGCTCGCGCGCTGACGCGATTCGGCGAGATGGCGGAGCTCCGACTCGTGCCGGCTCACCTCGCTGCCCGCCTGGTAGTACTGCCCTTGGGCCAGATGCAGGGCATCGCTTGCCGCCTGGACGGCGCTGCGCAATCCCTCGAGCCTTGCTTCGGCGCTGCGCAACCTGGCAAGTGACTCGTCGAGATTGAGCTGATTCTCGGTCTTGCGCCGTGCCAGACGCTGCTGCCTCTCGCGCGCCTCATCCCTTCGGCCCACCCAGAGCAATCCCTGGTTCAACGCCCGGGCTGCATGGAGTTCGGCATGGCGCCGGGCCTTTTCGGCTTGCGCTTCGAGCCGCTCGATGCTGCTCTGCAACTCGCGCAGAAGATCCTCCACACGGACCAGATTCTCGCGGGTATCGGCAAGACGATGTTCGGTCTCGCGGCGACGCTCCTTGTAGCGCGACACCCCTGCCGCCTCCTCGAGGAACACGCGCAATTCCTCAGGCCTCGACTCGATGATGCGCGAGATTGTCCCCTGGCCGATGATTGCGTAGGCCCGCGGGCCGAGTCCGGTGCCGAGAAACAGGTCGTGCACATCTCGCCGGCGCACAACCTGCTGGTTGATCGAGTAGGTTGACTGGCCATCGCGGGTGAGAACCCGGCGAACCGCAACCTCGGAAAAGGCGCCCCATGACCCGCCGATGCGGCCAAGGCTGTTGTCGAAGACCAGTTCAACCGACGCACGGCCTGAGGGTTTCCGGTCGGCCGATCCGGTGAAGATCACATCCTGCATCGATTCGCCACGCAGTTCATGCGCACGCGACTCACCGAGGACCCAGCGCACAGCGTCCATGATGTTGGACTTTCCGCAGCCGTTGGGACCCACGATTCCCACGAGCCGACCGGGCACCTCGAGGCTGGTCGGGTCGACAAAGGACTTGAAGCCGGACAGCCGGATCTGTTTCAGACGCACGCTCGGACATTCCTCTCAGAAAACAGACCTATCACGCGATCCGGCACCCATCATCCGGCTCCCACGACCCGGGGATTGCGGCCCGGCTGCGACGCAGCACGCCACCTATAATCGGGAGCATCGTAGCCGAGGCGCTCCCGGGGGGTATGCGCATCGAGTTCCTCTCCGCCCGGGCACCACACCACCCGAGCCCCACACCGCCCGAGCACCTCACCGTCCAACCGCCAACGATCCACCCGCGCCCGCCCGGTACTCCCGACGCATCCATGTCAACCCAACCCTCGCTGCAACTCGAACGCTTCGCCAACCCGGAACCGAAACACGAGTACCTGATTCATCTCGAAGTCCCCGAATTCAGTTGCCTCTGTCCGCTCACCGGGCAGCCGGACTTCGCTGTGCTCACGCTTGATTATCTTCCACACCATTGGTGCATCGAACTGAAGTCGCTCAAGCTCTACATGTGGTCCTTCCGCGACCAGGGGGCTTTTCACGAAGCCGTGAGCAACCAGATCGCCCGCACGATCGCCAACCGCCTCGAACCGCGGTTCCTGCGCCTGATCAGCCGCTGGTTTGTGCGCGGCGGTATCTACACCACGGTTCAGGTCGAGCATCGCAAACGCGGCTGGAAGCCTCCGATCCCTGTGGACCTGGGGTCGCTTCAATCCCAGGCCACCCTGCCGTATTCCCGGTGATGCAGGGGTTCGCCCCCAGCATTGCCCTGGCGCTGGAGACCGGCGCCTGCCGAAAGCGCACTTGAGGAGAAGCGATGCAAGAATTGCAGACCATCATCGAGCAGGCCTGGGAAGATCGCGGCCAGCTCAGCCCGAAACTGGCTCCCGCGGCGCTGCGCGATGCGATCCGGCTGGTGATCGATGCGCTCGACAGCGGGAGCCTGAGGGTTGCCGAACGAGAAAAGGACGGTACCTGGACGGTGCACCAGTGGGTGAAAAAGGCAGTCCTTCTGTCGTTCAGGCTCGAGGATAATGCGGTGTCGCAAGCCGGTGACCTTCGGTTCTTCGACAAGGTGGCCACAAAGTTCTCGGACTACGACGCTCAACGTTTCTCCGAGGGAGGCTACCGGGTGGTCCCTCCGGCCGTGGCGCGCAAGGGCAGCTTCATTGCGCGAAACGTCGTGCTGATGCCGTGCTATGTGAACATTGGCGCCTACGTCGACGAGGGAAGCATGGTCGACACCTGGGCAACGGTTGGATCGTGCGCCCAGATCGGAAAACATGTGCACCTCTCCGGAGGCGTGGGCATCGGCGGGGTCCTCGAACCACTGCAGGCCAATCCCACGATCATTGAGGACCACTGTTTCATCGGGGCGCGTTCGGAAGTGGTTGAAGGGGTGATCGTGGAGGCTTATTCGGTCCTTTCGATGGGAGTCTTTCTCAGCCAGAGCACCCGGATCCTTGACCGGAGCACGGGCCAGATCCTCTACGGACGCGTACCTTCGGGGTCGGTTGTGGTGCCCGGTACGCTGCCTTCAGCCGATGGCCGCTGCGCGCTCTATGCGGCGATCATCGTGAAGCGGGTCGACGCTCAGACACGCGCAAAGACGGCGATCAACGAACTGCTGCGCGGTGACTGAGGATCTGCGCCAGGCAACAACAAGCCCCCTTTGATGCAAGCGCGCGCCCGATTGCAACTGAAGTGGCTTTGCCACGCTGAGCGGCGCCTGCACGATGCGCTCCGTGTGGCGTGTTCGGTGTTCGAAAGTGAAGGCCTCGCCTACGGCCAGGGGACAGAGTGTGCTTTCGAGGATGCCGCGTGGCTGCTGCTGTGGTCGCTCGATCTCCCGCGCGATCGCCTCGATGACTTCCGGGAATCTCAGCTTTCGCGCGCCGAGTTGAGGCGCTTTGCAGGCTTGCTGCGCAAGCGGGTGGAGTCGCGCACGCCAGTGGCCTACCTCACTTCGGAGGCCTGGCTCCAGGGCTTGTGCTTTCATGCCGACCCGCGGGCGCTCATCCCCCGATCCCTTCTGGTGGAAGCGCTTGCCTGGTGCACCGAGCAGGGTCTGGTGCACGCGCCAACGCGCATCCTCGATCTATGCACCGGATCGGCAAGCGTCCTGGTCCACGCAGGGCTGCGTTTCCCGCAGGCGAGCCTCTTCGGTTCAGACCTCAGCGAGCCTGCGTTGTCGCTTGCCGCCGAAAACCTCAACGCCCACGGGATCGCTGCGCGCTGCGATTTGCGCTTGGGCTCAGGCCTTTCGCCCTGGGCGGGCAAGCGTTTCGACCTGCTCCTTTGCAACCCGCCGTATGTGAAAGACGCTGCGATGGAGAGGCTGCCACCGGAGTTCCTCGCGGAGCCGCGCATCGCGCTCAGCGGTGGATCGGATGGCATGCACCTGATCCGGCCCTGGCTCGCCGAAGTCGCACACTTTCTCGATCCTGATGGCGCGATGCTGCTCGAGATCGGTCGCGGCGCCGAGGATTTCGAGGCTGCGTTTCCTGGCCTTGATCCGGTATGGGTCCCAGTGGCTGCGGGCCCCCGGATGGTGGCCTTCCTGCAGCAGTCGCAGCTTCTTGCCTACTTCCTCGCGGAGCAGCCGTTACAGGGCGGCGAGCAACTCCGCACCTCATGATCCGTTTGCGCGGGCTCTCGCTTGCCCGGGGAAGCAAGCAGCTCCTCAAAGGACTCAACCTCGATCTGCCCTTGAAGGGCTGCGTGGCCGTCATCGGTCCAAACGGAGCCGGCAAATCGAGCTTTCTTGCGCTCCTCCGCGGTGATTTGCTGCCGGATGCAGGCAAGCTGGAGCTGCCATTGCGCCATGCTGTGGCACTCGAGCAGTCTCTGCCGCAGTCTCGCCTCGAAGCGTGGCGATGGCTGCACGATGCCGACACACGGATCGCCGATGCGCTCAAGGCCCAGGCCCGCGCAAGCGCGAGCAACGACGCCGATGCGCTGGCGCTCGCCCATGAGGCCTGGCTCGATGCAGGGGGTGCGGATGCCCAGGCCCGCGTGATGAGCCTGCTGCATGGTCTTGGGTTCAGCGATGCGCAAAGCAGGCAGGAGGTTGACAGCCTGTCGGGAGGATGGCGGATGCGCCTCAATCTCGCCAGAGCACTCTTTCTTCCCTCCGACCTGCTGCTTCTCGACGAACCCACCAACCACCTCGATCTCGATGCGGTGATCTGGCTCGAGCGATGGTTGCGCAACTACGGGGGCCTCGCGCTCGTGGCCTCGCACGACCGGGACTTTCTCGATGCGATCGCCGATCTCACCCTGCACATCGATCAGGCCAGCGTCACGCAGGTTCGGGGCGGCTACAGCGCCTGGGAACGGGCGCTCGCAGAGCAATCGCTGGCGAGCGAGCGGCAGGAGGCGCGCGAACACGCACGCCGGCAGAAACTCGAGGCCTTCATCAACCGGTTTCGAGCGCAGGCCACCCGCGCCCGGCAGGTGCAAAGCCGCCTCAAGGTGCTCGAGGCGATGCACAGGTCCCCCCGAAGCCGGTCGCAGCAGTCCCTTGAGTTACCGCTCGACGCCGCACACGACTGCCCGGATCCACTGCTCAGTGTCGAAGCGCTTTGTGCTGGATACGGATCGACGGCACTTGTGCGGGCGCGGGATTTCGCCCTGCGGCGCGGCGACCGGATCGGGCTGCTCGGCGCAAACGGCGCTGGAAAGTCTACGCTGGTGCGTACCCTGGTTGGCGAGCTCGCCCCGCTGGGCGGACAGGCCCTGGCGGCCCGAAACGCAAGGCTCGCCTACTTCGCGCAGAGCGCGGTCGATGAACTGGGGTGCAACGACTCGCCGCTGCTTCATCTGCGGAGGCTGGCGCCGGACTGGAGCGAGCAGGCGCTGCGCGACTGGCTCGGTCGCTTCGCAATCCGGGGCAACGACGCGTTGCGCGAGATCGGCCCGATGTCCGGAGGAGAGCGGGCCCGGCTCGTTCTCGCGGGGCTCTTCATCCGCCGCCCCCATGCGCTCATCCTCGACGAGCCCACCAACCACCTCGACGCCCTCACGCGCGATGCGCTTGCCGAGGTGCTCGCAGAGTTTCAGGGCGCACTCCTGCTGGTGTCGCACGACCGCTATCTGCTCAAGGCCACGGTTGACTCGCTCTGGATGGTTGGCGAGGGGCACCTGCAGCTTTTCGACGGCGATCTCGACGATTACGCGCGCTGGCTCCTGGCAAGCAGGAGACCGGAAGGGGAGCGGTCGTTGGGGTCGCCCCCGCACTCACGGCAGAAGTTGCGCCAACAGGCTGCACTGCAGCGTCAGGCGATGGCCCTTGAAGTCAGGCCACTCCAGACCGCGCTGCATGCCTGCGAGTCCCGCCTCGAAGCGCTTCGCCAGCGTATTGCGACCCTCGATGGCCCACCCACAGCCGCCGAGGGAAGTGCCCCCGTCGATTGGGGAGGCTTCGCAAGGGAACGGGGCAGCCTCGCGAAGGACCTCCTGGTCGAGGAGGAGCGCTGGCTCGAACTCGCCGAGGCGCTCGAGGAATGCCGGCTGCGCTACTCCGAGGCATCCCTCGACGCGGCGCAACTGGCGTCTGGCCCTTAGAATGGATGAGGGTTCGCTGCGGTGCTTTCCAGGGCTGTCGCAGTGCGCCCGAAACTGACGATTCCCTGTGAACCAGGCCATGACTACCCAACCCGCACCCGTCCCCGAAAAGCCGGCTCCCCCTGCAGGTGCAAGCCATGCGTTTCGTGCCCTCGGCGTGGTGGGATCGGGAGCGATGGGCCGGGGAATTGCACAACTCTTTGCACAGGCGGCAGTCCCAACTGTGCTCTTCGACAGCCAGCCGACCGCGCTTGCAGCGGCGATCCAGTCGATTCAACAGACCTGGGCCAGCCTGCGCGAAAAAGGAAGGTTGAGTGCGGAGCGCGTGGATCAGGCTCGAGCACTGCTGCAACCGGCATCGAGCCTGGTTGACCTCGAGGGCTGCGATCTGGTGATCGAGGCCATCAGCGAGGACATCGCCGCAAAGCAGCAACTCCTTGTGAGCCTGGAGGCGATTGTCCCGGCGCACGCAGTCCTTGCGTCCAACACCTCGTCGCTCTCGATCACGGCGCTGGCAGCTGCGCTCCGGCACCCTGAGCGGGTGGCTGGCTTCCACTTCTTCAACCCTGTGCCACTGATGCGAATCGTTGAAGTGGTGGCGGGCGCGCGAACCTCCCCCGAACTGCCTGCACGCCTTGTACGGTTCGCCCAGGCGGCCGGTCATCGCGCGGTGATCTGCAGCGACACACCGGGGTTCATCGTGAATCACGCTGGCCGGGGCTACGGAACCGAAGCCCTCAGGATCCTCGCTGAGAGGGTTGCCCCCTTGCATGTGATCGACCGGATCCTGCGCGAACAGGTGAACTTCGAGGGACAGGGCTTTCGGCTCGGACCCTTCGAACTGCTCGATCTCACCGGCCTTGATGTTTCGCATCCGGTGATGGAGTCCATCTACCACCAGTACTATCAGGAGCCGCGTTTCAGGCCCTCGGTGATCACCGCGCAGAGGAAGGCTGCGGGCCTGTTTGGCCGGAAGGCCTCTGCCGGGTTCTACACCTATGTGGATGGCAGGAAGATCGAGCCCGCGTGGCCCAGCGTGGAACCGTTGAACGGACCGGAAAGACGGTTGCAATCGGCTGATCGCGGAGTGGGGGCAGTTTCCGAATCCGCACCCGAATCCGCACCCGAATCCGCGCCCGGATCAGCACCCGGATCAGCACCCGGGTCCGCGGCTGACCGAGCGCCCCAACCCGCACCGGAGCTCTCCGCCGCTGCCGCGGAAGAGCCCAACCTTTCCGATCTGCGTGTATGGATCGCGCCCCTGCCGCCCGAGCACCCCGATTCGGTCCTCGCCGAGCTTGTGGAC
>VGHO01000038.1 GCA_016868175.1 Betaproteobacteria bacterium | reverse complement strand
TGGCCTTTGGTCCACCGCGGTCCATGCTGGTTCCGCATGGCTTCGGCGTTGGACTGGATCGCCTCGCCGCTGAGGCGCGAAGGGGCCGCCGTTTCACGCTGCACTCCGTTGCCGGCGCTGGGGGATGAGCCGGGACTCGCGGCCAGGTCCAGCGGTTCGTCGGGATCCACCCTTGCCAGATCCACGCCAAGCGAGGCTGAAGCATGAACCAGCGCCGCTTCGGAATCGACGTACTGGCGGTACTCTGCAAAACGTTCCTCCGCGCGAGCCCGCGTGCTGCCGGTGACCACGGTCATGCCCACGAAGATCCTCAGATCCCGTGCATGGCGTCCGGCCTTCACGGACTCCGCGCGCAACAGGCGAATCTGGCGTGCCAGCGCCTCTGGAGCCTGGCCGTTGAGAAACACGCACTCCGCATGCTCTCCGGCAAAGCGTTGCCCACGCGCCGAGGCGCCCGCCTGAAAGAGCAGGGGCGTTCGTTGCGGAGAGGGCTCGCACAAGTGCACCGCCTCGAGCTTGAACTGGCGACCGTGATGGCGTAGCGCCCGAACCCGGTCGGGCGCAGCATAGACGCCCGCTTCGCGCTCGGCGAGGACTGCATCGTCGGCCCAGGAATCCTCCCACAGCCCGTAGACCACCTGCATGAATTCGTCGGCGAGGTCGTAGCGGTCATCGTGCATGCGCTGTCGCTCCAACCCCTGGGCGCGCGCGGCGCTGTCGAGGTAGCCGGTCACGATGTTCCACGCAATCCGCCCTTGGGTCAGGTGGTCGAGCGTGGACATGCGCCGGGCAAAGAGGTACGGCGACTCGTAACTCAGGTTGGCGGTTACCCCGAAGCCAAGGTGCCGGGTAACGAGCGCCATCGCTGGAATTACCATCATCGGATCGTTGACCGGCACCTGTACCGCACCGCGCAGCGCTGCTGCGGGACTGCCGCCGTACATATCGTAGATGCCCACGACGTCCGCGAGAAACAATCCGTCAAAGAGTCCCCGCTCGAGACGGTGTGCGTAGTCTGTCCAGTAGGCCAGATTGTGATAGGAAGTTGATCGGTCGCGCGGATGCCGCCACAGACCTTGCTGGATATGGCCAATGCAACACATGTCGAATGCGTTGATGGCAAGTTGGCGCCGCGTTGCTGACAGTTCGCTGCTCCTCGAGTGCCTCACCTGGCGGGGCAATGGTCCCACGCTGCGGGAGATGGATACCGGTTAGCGGTGACTTCGTACTGAGGACTGGGTACTGGGTACTGGGTGCTGGGTGCTGGGTATACTGAGTGATGGGTGCTGAGTGCTGGGTACCGTGTACTGAGTGCTGGGTACTGAGTGCTGGGTATACTGAGTGATGGGTGCTGAGTGCTGGGTACCGTGTACTGAGTGCTGGGTACCGTGTATTGGGTAATGGGTACTGGGCGTCGGATCCGGCACCCGGTATCGATACTACCGGAGACTTGCGCAGTACCATCCTGTTAAACAGCGTAGCGGGGAAAGCCGTTTTCCAGGGGAGAGCAAGGAGGACACCATGAGCGATGTTTCCCACATGGCCTACCAACTCGCCGCTGCTCAGCTCCGGATCCCCCAAAGTGAGCAGTACGCGGTCGACGGAAACCGGATCGGTCAGAAAACACAGTCGATGGCAGCCAACCTTCCCCGGATCGAGCCTGCGGTGATCATCAGCATCACCCGCACTCCGGAGTATCTGGCGAGTTCCACCTCCAGCGCATCGCACAGCGCGCGTTGAAAGGGTGGGTGCTTCACACCCATCGCGGTAGAGCTCCCGGTTCGTCGCATTCTGTCCTCGCACACCTTTAGCGAGCTGTATGGCGCTGGGTGCCGCCCAGGCAGTCCTTGGTAAGGTCACGCCGCCTGACCACCCTGCCGAGCTCCAACGGGTCTGGTCCCGGCCCGGTCTGTCATCGCCTGCTCATATGCGTCTGACCTAATCGGGTTGGTCAGTATGACGATCGCCCTCTATCTCGCCTACCTGCTGCTTCCGATCGCGCTGCTCGCGGTGGGAGCCTTCGGTGAGTCGTGGACCAACTCGCTCCTTCCCTCCGGTTTTACCTTGCGCTGGTTTGGCGACCTGATCGCCGACGGGTCCTTTCGCCGGGCCTTCTGGACCAGTCTCCTGGTGGCCGCAGGCACTTGCGCCGCGGCTGCGGTTCTGGCCACGCCGCTCGCCTACGTGCTCTATCACCGAGGGCAGCAGGGCAGTGCCATCGCGGGCCGACTCCTTGCCTCGCTCCCGGTGGCTGTCCCGGCACTTACGCTTGGGTTCGGCTATGTGCTGGTGTTCTCGAGCGACCAGATGCCCTGGCTCGGAACGTTGCCGCTGTTGATTGCGGCGCATGTCGTCCTCACGCTGCCTTACCTCACGCAGACCCTTGTTGCCGACCTGCGGCACCTCGGGCTTGCCGACCTCGAGGCCTGCGCAGCTACGCTCGGGGCTTCGCCCTCGAGGCAATTCTGGACCGTGGCGCTACCCTGCCTTCGGCACAGCCTGCTCAGCGGACTCGTGATGGTTGCAGCACTCTCGATTGGCGAATTTCAGATCTCCAATCTGATCGCGAGCTTCAAGTTTCGCACTTATCCCGTTGTCTTGCTACAAGCTTTTTACGGAGCAACAGGTTACGCCTGCGCCGCCACCGTGGTGTTGCTGGTGCTCGCCCTGGCCGCTGCCAAGCTCTCGGCCCAAGCGACTGGAGCCGCTCGGTGAGCATCGTGCTCGAGCAGCTTGGCTACTGCTATCCCGATACTACCCAGGGAGTCCACGCGCTTTCGCTCGAGGTTGCACCCGGCGAATTGCTTGCGGTGATCGGCGCAAGCGGTTGTGGAAAGTCCACGATGCTCCGTCTTGTTGCGGGCCTGCTTCCGGTGCAGGCTGGGCGCGTTCTGATCGATGGCCAGGATGTCGGGGCAGTGCCGGCATGGCACCGAAAAGTTGGCATGGTCTTTCAGAGTTACGCACTGTTCCCGCATCTCGACGTACTCGGCAACGTTGCCTATGGACTGCGCATGCAGGGAATGGATCGGGTGAACCGTGAACGCGCGGCGCAGCGGATGATCCAGGCTGTTGGGCTCGGAGGTCTTGAAGGGCGGCGTCCGTCGCAGCTGTCGGGGGGCCAGCAACAGCGCGTGGCACTGGCGCGCGCACTTGCCTTTCGACCTTCGGTGCTGCTGCTCGACGAGCCGCTGGCCGCACTCGATGCACATCTACGAAGCCAGCTTTGCGACGAGGTTCGCGATGTACAGCGCGCAAGCGGTGCGGCAACCCTTTTCGTGACCCACGACCAGCAGGAAGCCCTGATGCTCGGTGACCGGGTGGCTGTGCTGCATGAGGGATACCTGCAGCAGGTGGATACTCCGCGCGCCCTCTACGCCCGACCAGCCAACCTCACGGTGGCCCGCTTCGTCGGCCATGCAAACTTGCTTAAGGCCACGGTGATCGATTCCGGACGTGTCGCGACCGCGCTCGGCGTTCTCGCCGCCGAAACCGGGCGTCGCAGCAAGGGCGCTGCGGTGCATCTGATGGTGCGCCCTGAAGCATGTCGGCCCGATCCCGACCGATGCGCTGCGAACCGGATCGAGGGCGTTCCCGGACGCGTTCGCTTTCTCGGCGCAACCTGCCGGTGGGATTTCGTTGCCTCCGCTGCGGCAGAAGCTCTCGCGGCGTCGCCCGGCGCCACACCTCGGTCAACAACGACCCTGCTTTGCGAGGGGCCTGTGGTGGCAACGTCGGCGGTTTCGCTTGCCCCAGAAGAACTGGTTGTTCTCGATGACCACAACGCTGGATCGTGGCGTTCACCTCCGCCTCAGTCATGATTTTCTCCACCCTGTCTTGAAGGAGTTCTCCATGCATTCAACGATGCTGTTCAAACCCCATCGCCGCCTGCTGCTTGGCGCACTCGTGGCTCTGCCGGCAGGCAGGGCGCTGGCCTTCGAAGGCCCGGAGTTGTATCCGGGGGAACGGGCGCTTTATGCCGAAGCGGCCCGGGAAGGGCTGGTGGTGTCGTTCGACACTGGCCCGGAATGGGCGAACTGGAAGGTCCTGTTCCGGGAGTTCAAGAGGCGCTACCCTGAAGTTGAGATGACCTACAACGATCTCGGGTCTGCGGCCACGGTCGTGGCGCTCGAGAAGGCGCGTCGACGCCCGCAGGCCGACACCGCATACTATTTCGCGGCCTCTGCGGTGGACGCGGCAAGAAAGGACGTGGTGACACCTTTCACGCCGATCAATTTCGACAAGTTGCCCGCAGTGTTCCGCGAGCCCGAAGGGCGTTGGTTCACCATCCACACCCTCAACATCGCCTTTCTGGTGAACACAAGGCTGGTGAAGAACGTCCCGCAGGGCTGGGCCGACCTGCTCAAGCCCGAGTACCGCAACTGCGTCGTGTACCTCGACCCGCGCTCGACCGGGGTGGGGCAGGTTGGAGTGATTGCCGCTGCCTATGGAAACGGAGGCAGCATCGACAACACCAGACCAGGGACGGACTTCTTTGGAAAACTGCACGCAGCGGGCAATGTGTTGCGCGTTGAGGGCACCACTCCCTACGCCAAGTTCCTGAAGGGCGAGATTCCCATCTGGATCAGCTACGAAAACGACGGGCTCAAGGCGAAGTTCGTTGACGGGATGGGCGAGGCCTGTGCAGTGGTGATCCCTCGGGAGGCCAGCGCCTCAGCGCCTTATGCGATCAGTCTTGTGAAGGGCGCTCCTAACCCGAACGCGGGCAAGCTCTGGCTCAACTTCACGATGAGCGACATGGGCCAGAACCTGTTTGCACAGGGCTTTGTGAGACCGGCAGTGCCTGGCGTGGCGCTCCCGGCGGATGTCCGCAGCAAGATGCCCGATGCGCCTCAACTGCGCCCGCTCGACGTGATCAAGGCTTCGGCGCGCAAGCCGGAGATCGATCGGGATTGGGCTGCCGCCGTGCTCACACGCTGAAATGAGGCGTGCCTCCGAGGGTGCGCTCAGGGGGCTGGGGGCGTTTCCAGCCTATGCGGTGCTTGTTGTGTTTCTGCTGGTGCCACTGGGTTCGCTGTTTATGGAGGTCGTGCTCGAATCGGAGAGCATATGGAAGGGGTTGCGTGAGGACGTCCTGCTCGTCACTGCGGCACGGAACACGCTCCTGCTCGGCTGCGGCACCGCAACGCTATCGCTGCTCGCGGGGATACCACTTGCGCGCTCCGTGGCGCGGCTTTCCGAGCGGCACCGGCAGTGGATGCTGGTGCTGCTCGGTGTTCCGCTCACTTTTTCCGGGTTGGTGATTGCCTTCGGATTCATCCTGGCGTTCGGACGCTCGGGCGTTGTAACCCAGTTGCTGGGCATGCTGGGTGCCGATCCGGTACGCACCGGGAAGTGGATCTATTCGGTGGGCGGCCTTGCCTTTGCCTACGGCTACTACCTGATCCCCAGGGTGGCCCTGATGCTGGTGCCGCTCTTTGCCAACCTCGATCCACGTCCCTACGAGGCGGCACTGACGCTTGGCGCACCTCCATGGCGGGCGTGGCTCGACACCGTTTTCCGCGAATTGGCGCCTTCGTTTGCGACAGTCTGGTGCCTGATCGCTGCTGTCGCCATGGGTACCTACGGCACTGCGCTGGCACTGGCGGGAACGCAGATCAATATCCTTCCTCTCCTGATCTACCTGAAGATTTCGGATGGAAGTGGAGATTTTCCGATGGCAGCAGCGCTATCCTTGCTCCTGCTTGGACTCTGCGTGCTGGTGCTTTCGGCAGGGGAACTCCTCGTGCGCAGCCGGCCCGGAAGGTCTGGGCCCGATTCGCGAATGTCCCCCACGTCGGCACGGCGCTCCCCAACAGCTTGACGGGGTGGGTGTGCAACAGGTTTCCCGTGCGGTCGCCACCCCCCCCTGTTTTCCCGCAATGGGCTGGGCGGTATTCAGGGTGTCTGACTGCCCGGCCATCGGGGTCAAACCTAGCGAAAGGATGCCGTGATGTCGATCATCGACTGGATCCCTCCGGTGCTCCAGGCGTTTCCCGACCCTTCCGTGGGGAGCGCCCACCCTCCTGCGGGACGCGCCGACCCTTCTGCGGGAAGCGCCGACCCTCCTGCGGGAAGCGCCGACCCGCTTGTGGCGATTGCCTCGCTGCCTTTTGAGGCCATTCTCCAGCGTCGCGCCGCGCAACTGCTGCAACAGCAGCGCAGTTGCAACCGGATCCGCCAACCGGTCTCGGTTGTGGGTCCCCGCGAAGCCACCGACGCCCAACTCGCCTGCGCACTACGGGTGGGGTGTGTACTTGGCGCCGTGAGGGTCCCCGTGGTCTGTGGCGGAAAGCACGGCGTGATGGCTGCCGTCTCCGAGGGCGTCTCGCGAAGCGGCGGCCTCGTGATCGGCTTGCTCCCGGAAGGCGACACGAGCCTTGCCAACCCGCACCTCACTGTGGCTCTCCCCACTGGGCTGGGCATTACCCGCAATGCGCTGATTGCCCGCGCCGCGCGGCTGATGATAGCCATCGGCGGGGGACTCGGAACAACCTCGGAAATGGCGCTTGCCCTGCAGTGGGGTACCCCGGTGTTTGCAATCCATGATGCTCCTGAGGTTCCCGGGCATCGGCGTTTCGAGAGCGAATCCGGGCTCCTTGCTGCGGTGTTCGATGCCCTGATTCACCCGCCGGTCAGCCATCCCGATGGTGACTGAGCGCATCGGGCTGCTCCCCATCGCCATGTCCGGCCAACTCGTCGGATCGCCCGTCGACCTACCCCGTGGGGCGGCCACGTTTCCGCGATGGCAAACTCCATCCCGACGCTGCGCGGCGCCGCGCAGCTTGCGCGTATGCACGGAGAAGGCAGGCGTCGACCGCTGTGCGGTGGAGGCCCTGCACTGGCGAGAGATGGAGGAGGCCGAGCGTGATTTCGCGGCTTTCACCCGTGTGGCGGATGCGGCAGCCATTCTGCGGGCGCACCCCGATGACAGGGCCCCCGAGACTCGGCGCTCCGCCATCCTGGCTGTGCTTCGGCAGGAAGGCCTCATGCAGGGCGGTCAACTCCAATGACGATGCAAGGCATCAACGGTGAACTTGTCGAAATCCGAACCGCCGACGGCACTGCGCTACATGGCGTGGTGTACGCACCAGGGGTTCACCGCCGGCGAGCGGTGCTGGTCTCGGGTGGTCTTGGCATTCCTCAGCGCTTCTACGCTCCGTTTGCCTCCTGGCTGGCCCAACGTGGACACCTGGTGCTGACTTTCGATCTGCAGGGTGTGGGTGCTTCGCGCAGGCCCGAACACCGACGCTCGTTGCGCGGCTTGAAGGCCGACATGCTGACCTGGGCTCGCCAGGACTTCCCTGCTGCAGTTCAGACCTTGTGGGAGAAAGCCGGCGGCGATTCATTGGCGCTGATCGGTCACAGCCTTGGCGCACACCACGCCGCCATGACCGATCCAGACACCCAGACCCGAATCGACACTGTGGTGTCGGTGGCCGCCGGCTCGGGCTACTGGCGCGATTGGGCAGCGCCGTCGCGTCGACTGGCGCCCTTGATGCTTCATCTGGCCGCTCCATTGTTCACGCCCTTGCTTGGCTATTTCCCGGGCAAGGCCCTTCGCATGGTGGGCGATCTCCCCGGTCCAGCCATGCGGCAATGGTCACGTTGGTGTCGGCACCCTGACTTTGCCTGGGGTGCCGAGCCAGACCTGATCCAACCAAGCCTCCAGGCGGCCCGTTTTCGAATCCAGGCTTTCAGCTTCACCGATGACGATGCAATGACGCTGACTTGCACGCGCAAGCTCCTGGCTGCGATGCCGAATGCACCGTCGAGTCTCCACGTCATCGAACCTCAGACCCTGGGCTTGCCAGCGATCGGGCATGTTGGTGCCTTCAGGCCTCAGTCGGCGCACACGCTGTGGCCACTGATCGAGGAGGCGATGGGCAACAGCACAGCCTGCGCCGGTTAGCCGCCGAGACCGGACCCAGGTCCCTCAGGCAATCCCGCAGATGGCGCATGCCCAGGGCACCTTCAGGAGGAAGCAGGCGTGGCGCCTGGATGAAGCCTCAGCCTTCGGTCTGCGTTGTGACCGATTGGGGCCCGACCGTGTGTCCCCTGGCGCGGGATTCGATCAGGTCCACGATGGTCGGCAGCGCAAGCGAGGCATCGCCCGCGGCGCAGGCGCTTTTGAGCGTGCCGTGTACCGCGTGGGCAATCGCACAGTTGCCCAGGCTCTGATCGAGCATGGTGCAGTAGTAGCTCAGATCCTTGAGGGCGTTGCCCAGGCTGAAGCGCAGCGCCGAAACATCAGACTCAAGCAGATAGGGGCTGAGGCGTTCGAGTGCGGCTCCCCAGGCACCCCCCTCGCCAAGAATCTTCACAAAGACTGAAGCGTGGATACCAGCCCCGCGCGAGACGGCTGCAGCTTCGGCCAGCAGCACCAGGGATCCGATCGAAGCGAAGTTGTGGATGAGCTTCATCTGATGCCCGCTGCCGATCGGGCCCGCGTGGGTGAGCGTCTCGGCAAAACAGGCAAGGAGCGGCCTGCACTGCGCGAGGGTTGCAGAATCGCCACCTATGAGGAGATTGAGCTTTCCCAGCGCAGCTTCGCGCGGGGTACGCGTCATTGCAGCGTCGAGCATCCGGGCACCACGCATGGCGATGGCCTGTGCAAGCCGCCGGGTTGAATCGGGAAGAGCGGTCGTGCAGTCGATCACAACCGCACCGGGCTTGAGGCCTTCGAGCAGACCCGCTGCTCCGAGCACCACTTCCTCCACTTGCGCGGATCCGTTCACGCAAATCACGATCACCTCGGAGTGCTCCGCCACCTCCAGCGCGGTCTCGCGCCCTACCGCACCTGCGGAGGTAAGATCTGCGGTGGGTTGGTTGTTGGGATGATGCAGGAAACACAAGCGATGTCCCGCCCGCTGAATGCACGCAGCAATCCCATGGCCCATCTGCCCAACGCCAATGAGCCCCACGTTGAGCCGCTCGGCATCCGTCACGCCTGATCCTCCCGCAAAACACCCACGATAATCGAAGGCTGCGCAACTGCCGGCAAGTGCGCGGAGAGTCCTCGGGCATGATGCTGCGGGCGGTCCCCGAAAGCCCAGCAGGCCCGGGCTGGAGGGCTGATATCCTGCTTCCACACAGACGAGGTACGGCAGTGGAATCCGACTTCCTGAACTGGCCATTTTTCGAGGCGAAGCATCGCGCATTGGCCACGCGCATCGAAGCCTGGTCGCGCGAGCAACTCGAGCCGCTCCTGCATTCGGAGGCCTACCGCCTGGCGGGTCTCGATGCCCGGTGCCAACACCTTGCCAACGCCCTCGGCCAAAGCGGGTTTCTCGATATCTGCGCGCCCGAGGCGGGACCCGAGGGCTTCGATGTGCGGTCGATCTGTCTGGCACGCGAGATTCTTGCGCGGCGGTCTGCGCTGGCTGAATTCGTGCTCGCGATGCAGGGACTCGGAAGCGGGCCGATCACGCTCTTCGGCACCGCTGAGCAGCGCGCCCGCTATCTCCCTTCCGTGCGCAGTGGCCGGAGCATCGCCGCGTTTGCACTGTCGGAACCCGAAGCCGGATCGGATGTCTCGGCGATCAGCACCACGGCCACTGCCTCGGGGGATGGCTGGTTGCTCGAGGGCGAAAAGACCTGGATCTCCAACGGCGGCATTGCGCAGCACTACATCATGTTTGCGCGAACGGGAGAAGCGCCTGGTGCGAGAGGACTCTCCGCCTTCATCGTGCCGGCCGACAGCCCCGGACTCGAGGTGGCCGAGCGCATCGAGATGATGTCGCCGCACCCCATCGCCCGGCTTCGGTTGCGCGCCTGCCCGGTTGCGCCAGGGCAATTGCTCGGACGGCCAGGCGAAGGTTTCAGGATTGCGATGGCCACGCTCGACGTGTTCCGGACGACGGTGGCCGCAGCAGCGCTCGGTATGGCCAGGCGCGCGCTCGACGAAGCATCGAGACACGCTGCGAAGCGCATCGCCATGGGACGCTTGCTGATCGAGCACCAGTTGATCCAGGGCAAGATTGCCGATATGTGCTGTGCGGTCGACCAGAGCGCGCTCCTTGTGTATCGATCGGCCTGGACCCGCGATGTGCTCAAGCAGCGGGTCACGCGCGAGTCGTCGATGGCCAAGCTTTGTGCCACCGAGTCGGCGCAGCGGGTGATCGATGAGGCAGTGCAGATTTTCGGAGGGATGGGCGTGCAGTCGGGAACGCCGGTTGAGGAACTCTACCGCGACATCCGCGCACTGCGCATCTACGAGGGCGCAAGCGAAGTCCAGCGGGTGATCCTTGCGCGGCAGCATATGGCGGGCTTCTCCCGTGCAATCGTGGTTGCGGAGCAATGACCGCTCAGGGTTGGCGGCGTTCCGCAAGCAACCGTTGATCAGGCATCCGTCTCGAGCACACACCCGTTTCAGGCGAGCATGCGTGTGTCGCCGCACACCGAGAGCGACTGACCGGAGATCGTTCGTCCGCGGGGGCTTGAAACGAACACCACAAGGTCGGCGAGTTGCTCTGTGGTTACATACGTTCGAATCGAACTTGCCGAGAAGGCCAGCCGTTCGATCGCTTCGAAGTCCACACCGCGGGCTTGCGCCTTGGCTTCGAGCACCCGCTTCTGACGCTCGCCTGCCACGATCCCCGGCAGCAGGGTATTCACGCGAATGCGGTCTTCGCCGAGTTCGATAGCCAGAGAGCGCGCAAGGCCGATCACGCCGTGCTTGGCTGCGGCGTAAGGTGTTCGCAATGCGAAACCGTAGCGGCCGGCGAGTGAGGATACGTGCATGATGCTGGCGTTGGACGACTTTCGCAGGTGCGGCACTGCGAGTCGCACGCAGTTGAACTGGCCCGTGAGGTCCACCGCGATGCATCGGTCCCACTCCTCCGGATCGATCGCCTCCACCCTGCCGGTGGGCCCAGCAATCCCGGCATTGTTCACAAGGCAGTCGAGCCCGCCCAGCTGCGCGATCCCTTCGGCGAAGAAATGCGCCACATCGTCGCGCCGCGCAACGTCGCAGCGACTTGCACTGAGTTGCGGACAGGAATCGGCGAGTGCCTCGAGGGCCCGGGCGTCCACATCGCACACGTGAACCTTCGCGCCCTCGCGCACGAAGGCCCGCGCAATACCCAGCCCGATGCCTGATGCGCCTGCGGTGATCATGACCCGCAGGCCCTTGATGTCGAGATCCATGTTTGTTCTCTCCAGTAGTCGGAACTTCCTGGTCAGCGTCGTTGCCGCAGCCGGGTTGGACAAACCTCGGTCTTTGGTTCACCATCCGCTTCGACCTGAATATTGCCGACCAGCTTCGGTTGTGCCGCGTTCAGGGTGTTTACTATCCGCACAACAATGCATTGAGGAGCCCACACTGTGACAGATCCATTCAGACAATCCTGTAGCGCCCCAAGCCCGGACCAAGGCGTTGCCGTACGCCCCGAGGTCAGTCCTGCGCAAACCGATTCCGTGATTTCAACGCCTCGCCGTCTGCTCCTGAAGGTGGGCGCAGCGGCAACTGCGGTCCCTGCTCTTGGCTTTCCCCACGTCGCCCGTGCCCAGGCAAACACGATCCGGATCGGGCACCTCACGCCGCGCACCGGCTTTCTCGGAACGCTTGGCGAGTATGCGGTGCAGGCGGCTGACCTTGCCGTCGAGGAGATCAACGCCAAAGGCGGGGTGCTTGGCCGTCGGATCGAATTGATCAAGGAGGACTCTGTCAACCCCCAGACGGCGTCCACGAAGGCCGAGCGCCTCATTGAGCGTGACCGCGTGGCTTGCATCGTGGGCGAGATCTCCTCTGCGTCGGCGCTCACGATCGCACAAGTGGCCCAGCGCACGCGCAACCTCTTCGTCAACACCGGCGCAAACTCCGACGCGTTGCGTGGCTCGAACTGCAACAGGTTCATGTTCCACGTCGAGAGCCAGAACTCGATGTATGTGAAAACCGTGGGACGGGCATTGCTCGCACAGAACCGCGTGAAGGGCCAGCGCTGGTACTCGCTCACCGCAGACTACGCATTTGGGCACGACCTGGTTCGCGTGGCACGCCGTTTCATGGATGCCCATGGCGGCCAGTTCGCAGCCGATGAGCTGGTGCCGACCGATGCCGCCGACTTCTCCGCGTATCTGCTCAAGATTCGTCAGGCCAAGCCAGACATGGTCGTCTCGAACCTTGCCGGAGTTCAGATCACCAACTTTCTGAAGCAATACGCCGAGTTCGGTCTCGATTTTCCGGTTGCCGGCTTTGGCTTCGACACTGCGGTCGCCTGGGGTGCGGGGCAGGGCAACTTCTTCGGGACCTGGCCGCTTGTGTGGCATCACCTGATCGGCACTCCTGGCTCGCAGGCCTTCGTCCAGAACTTTTCGAAGAAGTACGGAAAGCCCCCCGAAAATCAGGCCTGGGGCGACTACATCAGCCTGCAGATCCTTGCCCGCACGATGAACGAAATCAAGTCGACGGACGCTCCCGCGATCATTGCCCATTGGGAAAAAGGTGCGAAGTTCGACGTGCTCAAGACGCGCGAAGGCTATTTCCGAGCCTACGACCACCAGTTGATGCACGAGATGTATGCGGTGGAGGCCCTGCGGACGAAGGATCTGAAGAACCGGTGGGACATCTACAAGCCGAGCGACCCGGTGCCTGGGCCCAACGAAAGTCTTGAGGTGATCGCGGCCACCAGGGAGGAGAACGTCTGCAACATGCCGGCTTGAGCTTGAGCCGCTGAACCACTGGCCCGGGCCTTGCAGCTGGCCCGGGCGGTCTTTACCCCGCATCGACTTTGCGCTGGTGCGTCTCTTCCCACCCTCTCATGGCTCAGGTCTGCGCAAGGGGAACGCCCGGCATCCGCTCCGTTCCTGCTCCGTTCCTGCCCCTTCCCGCTACCTTCCCGCCCGGTACCTTCACCCCCCAGCCTCTTTCCTGACTGCCATCGATGACAAGCGTCCTTCTTCAGCAGTTGCTCAACGGTTTGCTCGATGGTGTGTACTACCTGCTGATTGCCCTTGGACTTTCGCTCATCTTTTCGCTCGGCGGGATTGTGAACCTTGCGCACGGCGCGTTCTATGCCATTGGCGCTTACCTCACAACCCTCATCGCCCCGCAGCTCGGTTACGGGGCAGCACTGGTGCTCTCGCCGGTGAGCGTTGCGCTGCTCGGTGTAGTGATCGAGCGCTTCCTCTTTCGGCGCTTCTATCGAAGCGATCCGATCCTCTCGCTGCTGCTCACCTTCGGCCTTGCGATGGTGTGTGAGCAGATGCTTCGCATGATCTTTGGCGCTGCACCGCTATCCTTTGCGATACCCGACGCGTTGCGGGGCCAGATCTTCGTTGGCGACTTTGTGTATTCGCGGTTTCGAACGGTGCTGCTTGGGATTGCGGCAATCTGTGTGCTCGGCCTTTGGTTCTTGCTCAACAAGACCGCCTTCGGCCGGGTTGTACGCGCCGGGGTGCAGGATCCAGACATGATCGGGGCGCTTGGGATCTCGCTGCAACCCTACCTCGCAACCCTCGCAGCTCTGGGGATCGGCCTTGCCGGACTGGCTGGAGTGCTTCTCGCCCCAATCTACTCGATTCATCCGGCGATGGGGCAGGAGATCCTCACGCCAGCCTTTGTCGTGGTGGTGATTGGCGGCCTCGGGTCCTTCCGGGGCGTGATTCTCGCCGCACTGCTGGTGGGGCTTGTGAAGGGCGTCACGGTGGCGCTCGGCTACGGCCAGGCCTCAACCGCAGTGATTTACCTCCTGATGTTGCTGGTCCTTCTTTTCAGGCCGCGCGGCCTTTTCGGGGAGCGGATACAACGCTTCGATTAGCGGTTCAGATCGCGTTTCAGCCCGCACCTCGATCCGCGCCTCGATACCCACTTCGATCCGCGATTCGATCCGCGCCTTGATCCGCCCTTTGCTCCGCGCTTCCATCAACACCTGACTCGGGTTCCGGTTCGCGCTCTGGCTTCACTCCAATCGACTGCACTCCACTTTGGTCTTCCTCCCATGTCTCCGAGCCCTCGAGCCCTTCTTGTTGCAGCAATCGGCCTGATCCTCCTGCCGCTGCTCATGCCCCTGATCGGGCTTGGGCTCACTTCGGCGTCCGAGGTGGTGGTGTTTGCGATCGCCTGCATGGCGCTCAATGTGTTGGTCGGCTACACCGGGCTGGTGTCGTTTGGACACGGCGCCTGGTTTGGGCTTGCAGCCTACGCAGCCGCGCTGGCGCAATTGCACCTCTTCACGCGCGCTCCCGATCCAGGCCAGGCGGCTCCGGGCATGTTGTTCGGTCCAGTGCTGCTTGCGGTGGTGTTTATCGCATGCCTTTCCTGCGCCTTCGGATTTCTCATCCTGCGCAGGCGTGGTGTGTACTTTTCCTTGCTCACGCTGGCGCTGGCTGCGATGCTCTACGCCGTTGCCTTCCGATGGACGGCAGTGACAGGGGGTGAGAACGGCCTCGGCGGCATCGTCCGGCCGGTGCTTTTTGGTTTCGACCTTGAGGACAAATTCAACTTTTATGTCGTTGTGGCGCTGGCAGGCTTCTTGTCGACTTGCCTTCTTTGGCGTTTTCATCGTTCTGCCCTGGGCTCGGTTCTGGTTGCGGTGCGGGAAAACGAAGAGCGTGCATCGTTTATCGGCTATCAGACCAACCACTACAAGCTGGTTGCCTTCGTGATCTCTGCAACGCTCACCGGGCTTGCGGGCGTTCTCCTCCTCTTCAACAACCGCATGACTTCGGCCGAACCGATCTCGGTGGTGTTTTCCGGTGAACTGCTCGCAATGGTGGTGATTGGCGGGATGCGCAGTTTTCTTGGGCCAGCGCTTGGAGCCTTGTTCTTCGTGATCTTTCGCGACCTGCTGTCGAGCGTCACCGAGAACTGGCTGCTCTACTTCGGCCTGCTCTTTGTGTTCTTCGTGCTCTTTTCGCCGCAAGGGCTGGTTGGCGTGTATCAGCGGATCAGCGCGGTCTGGCGCAAGACTCCGCTCCGTGACGCTGCGATGGCCGGCCGCCAGGCGGGATCCACCCAGCTCCCCGACTTTGTGGTGAACCGCGACAGCAGCGTCTCCCCGATTCTTCGGGTGGAGGGTCTGCAGCGCTTCTTCGGAGGAATTCGCGCGGTCGATGGTGTGAGCCTCGAGATTGCTGGACGAGGGCTGCATGCACTGATCGGCCCCAATGGCGCCGGCAAGACCACAGTCTTCAATCTCGTGTCGGGGAAGCACCTTGCCGACAAGGGGCGGATCGAACTTGGCGGGGTCGACATCAGCAGCCTCGGCCCTGCGCGGCGGACTACGGCTGGGGTAGGGCGCTCGTTTCAGATCACCAACCTGTTCGGTGGTCTGAGCGTGGCGGAAAATGTGCGCCTTGCGCTTCAGGCAAGGTCGCCGGCGCGCTTTAATCCATGGATCGCCACCACCTCGCTCCATACCGTCAACCAGCAAACCGTCGAGTTGCTGAAGTCGATGGGTTTGAAAGGGCTCGAGGATGTGGAGGCGTCTTCGCTTTCCTACGGTGGCCAGCGGTTGCTCGATGTGGCTGTGGCGGTGGGAACCTGTCCCCGGCTTCTGCTGCTCGATGAACCCCTGGCCGGCCTTGCGAGCGCAGAGCGCGAGCGCGTGGCGCAATTGGTGAAGACGGTTTCCCTGGACATCCCGGTGCTGCTGGTGGAGCACGACATTGACCGTGTTTTTGCGTTGGCCGATGTGGTCAC
>VGHO01000037.1 GCA_016868175.1 Betaproteobacteria bacterium | reverse complement strand
CCGCTCGGCCCAACCACAGCGAGTTGTTCGCCTGGCCGAACACTGAAGCTCAGTCCGTCGAGTACCCGGCGCGCGCCGTCGTAGGAGAAGCGTACCCCGCGAAAGGCAAGCGAAAGTCCGTGCGCGGGGGCGCTTGCCGCACCGCTCCCCGCGTAAACACCCTGCTCCACCCCGCCCGTAGCCACAACGCCGGGCTGCACCCCGCTCCCAGCGCGGGGGACGGCCTGGGCCCTGGCGATGCCCCCCACCTCGCGGGCGTTGGCGCGGTCGGCCACCTCACGCGGTTGCTCGAGCAGACGAAACATGTTTTCCACGTCCACCGTCCCTTGCTTGAGTTCGCGGTACAGCACGCCAAGGAAGTTGAGTGGAAGGTAGAGCTGGATCATGAACGCATTGACCAGCACAAGGTCGCCGAGCGTCATGGTGCCGGCCACGACGCCCTCGGTAGCGCGCCACACCATCAGCGTCACGGCCACCGCGATGATGCTGCTCTGACCCAGGTTCAGAAGCGACAACGACGATTGCGAGCGCAGCGTTACGCGTTGCAACTGGCGCAGGCTCGCGTCGTAGCGCTCGGCCTCGTAGGCTTCGTTGCCGAAGATCTTCACCGTCTCGTAGTTGATCAGCGCATCGACCGCATGGGTGCTCGCGCGCGACTCCTGCTCGTTCATCTGTCGCCGGAAAGCGGTGCGCCACTCGGTGACGCGAATCGTGAAGACAGCGTAGACCACCACCGCCGCCACCGCGATCCAGGCAAAGGCTGCCTCGTAGGCCCACGCGAGGTAGAACATCACCAGGCTGATTTCCACCATCGTGGGCAAGACGCTGTAGACCGTGTAGGACACCAGCGTGTGCAACCCGCGCGCGCCGCGTTCGAGGTCGCGCGAGAGTCCGCCCATGCGCTTTTGCAGGTGAAAGGCAAGCGACAACTCGAGCAGGTGCCTGAAGCTTTCGAGCGAAAGCGATCGGGCCACCCCCTCGGTGACCCGGGCGAAGACCCATTCGCGCAACTCGGTAAAGAGCGTGATCGCCACCCGCAGCACGCCGTAGGCCAGCAGCAGCATCACGGGTACCACAAGGAGGATCTGCACATCGCCGGGCTTGAGGTCGAGACGATCCACGATCGCCTTGAGAATCATCGGCACGCCGAGATTGGCCACCTTGGCCGATACCAGCAGTCCAAGCGCTAGCGCGATGCGCAGCTTCCACGGTGCGAGATAGGGCAGCAGACGCAGCAAGACCGCGGCAGACGGACCTGAAACCGGGGTCCGGTGCGTGGCATGATGGGGGTGCATTGCTTTCGTTCAGGAGTCTTGCGCCGTGGATCCCCGACTCAGCCCCTTGCCCGGCATCTACCCCGGGCGAATACCAACGCTTCGGGTTGTACCGATGCCAGCCGACTCGAACATGCACGGCGACGTGTTCGGCGGTTGGATTATGTCGCAGGTGGATATTGCCGGCGGGATCACCGCCGGACGGCGCGCCAACGGCCGCGTGGCCACGGTTGCAGTCAACTCCTTTCTCTTCAAGCAGCCCGTCCATGTGGGCGACGTGGTGACCTTCTACACCGAGGTTGTGAGAGTGGGGACCACCTCGATCACCGTCTTCGTGGAGGTCTTTGCCGAGCGTGTCCGGCAGCGCGGCGAAATCATCAAGGTCACCGAAGCCACCCTGAGTTTCGTGGCGATCGGAGCAGACAAGAAACCTCGCACCGTACCTCCGGAGGGCGAGTGAGGCATTCTTCCGGGTCCGGCCCTGGCACGGCCCTCGCCCCAGCGGCGGGCCACTACACCGTGCTCGCTCCCGATGCGCTCGCTCCGGAAGGCATGGCTCTTGCACAAAGCCGCCCCGAGGTGCGGCTGCGTCTCTTCCCGCCCAGCCTCGGCACCGACGCGTTCCGTGCACTGCTCGGCGATGCGCACGCTGCGGTGCTCGGACTCACACCGTTTGGCGCGGAGGAGCTCGAGGCCGCCCCGGCGCTGCGGGTGGTGGCGCGGATCGGGGTGGGGTTCGACACGATCGATGTGGCGGCACTTACCCGCCGGGGGGTACCGCTCATGGTCGCCGGAACCGCCAATGCGGTCTCGGTCGCCGAACAGGCGCTCGGGTTCATGTTTGCATGGTCCAAGCGCATCAGGGATCTGCATGAGCGGGTCACCTCGGGTCAATGGAGCAGTCGCCACGCGAATTTTCCGGTCGAACTCGCCACAAAGACTGTGTTGATCGTGGGCTTTGGACGGATCGGCACGCGCATGGCGAGGCGCTGCGTGGCACTCGAGATGCGCACACTGGTCTACGACCCCTACGTCCGCGGGGATCTGATTCGTGCCGTCGACGCCGAACCGGTCGGGGACCTCGACACCGCACTCGCGCAGGCCGATTTCGTGTCGCTGCATTGCCCGAAGACACCCGAGACGCTCGGCCTTTTCAACGCAGCGCGGATCGCCCGCATGAAAAAGGGCGCAGTGCTGATCAACACCGCGCGCGGCGGCATCGTTGAGGAAGTTGCACTGGCCGACGCGATCGAGCGTGGTCAGCTGGCGGGTGCCGGCCTCGATGTGTTTGCGAGCGAGCCCCCACAGCCCGGCAACCGGCTACTCGGCCTGCCTCAGGTGATCACTGCGCCCCACATGGCGGGCGTGACCTGGGAAGCCTGGAACCGCATGGCCACCACTGCGATCCACAACGTCTTCGATGTGTTCGACGGCCGGCCGTGCCTCGAACACGCAGTCAATCCGGAAGTGTTCGATGGCCTCCACGCAGAGCCAGTCCGCTTTGCAGCTCGAAGAAGTGCAGGCGCCGGGGATTGACCGCAAGCCGCACTGCGGGGCCCGGACGCAGCCTCAAGATGGGCTCAACGCTTGCCCCCCAGTGCCGCATCAACGCAGCGCGCATCGAGGTTCCACAGTGGCTGCTGCACGGGAAAACCTGCGGGGTGCGCCCGATCGTGATCGGGGGCTGCGGATTCACGCCTGCTTCCGGCAAGTCGGCGGACCGCGATCGCGGGTTGCGCATCTCCGCCCAGGTCGAGGGCATGACGCTGGCTGCTCGGTGTGCCGGCGCGGGCTCGCCTTGCAATGCGGGATTCGGTCTCCACCTGGTGCAGTTCCCGGCTCCGGCTAGGCGCGCACGATCGGCACCGAGCGGAAACCCCGGAACCGGATCCTGGAATCCCGTTCGGGCGGACCTGCCAGCGCGAGATCCGGCAAGCGCTTGCGCAGCGCGTTCAGGGCAATCCGCGCCTCGAACCGGGCCACGTTCATGCCGGCACAGGCATGTGCGCCGTGCCCGAATGCAAGCTGATGGTTGGCTTTGCGGCGAATGTCGAAGCGATCGGGATCCTCAAACACCTCGGGGTCGCGGTTGGCCGCACCGATGCCAAGGGTCACGAAGGTGCCCGCCTCGAGCCTGAGCCCCTCGCCAGCGTTGCCAAGACTTAGCGGCTGCAGCAGAACCCGGTTGTTGAGCTGGAGCGGGCTCTCATAGCGCAGACACTCCTCGATCGCCGAAGCAAGGAGCCCCTCGTCGGCGCACAGCATCTTCCATTGCGGACGATGGCAAAGCAGCGCCACCACGCCGTTGGCCATCAGATTGGTGGTGGTTTCGTGCCCCGCGTTGAGCAGAAAGATGCACTGATGCACCAGTTCGCCTTCGCTCAGCCGCTCGCCGTCGACTTCGCCCTGGATCAGACGCGACAGAAGGTCGGTGTCGGGATCCTTCGGGCGCCGGCGACGCTCACCGATGAGATCGCGCAGGAAGCACGAGAACTCGCCCACCGCACTGTTGCCTTGCGCAAGGATCGAGGCCGAGGGCTGTGGCTCGAGCGCCGACAGGATATCGAGCGACCACTGCCGCAACGGCGAACGCTCCCGGGCCGGAATTCCGAGGAGGTTGCCGATCACCTCGATCGGAATTGGTGCGGCAAAGTCCGCAACAAGCTCGTGCTCGCCCGGAGTGTCGATGGCGTCGATCAGTTCGTTGACCCGCCGGACCAGGTCGCCTTCCATCGGAGCAAGCGCGCGGGCATGAAGCGCGGCCATGAGAAGTCTGCGTACCCGGGTGTGCAGTGGCGGGTCGCTGAAGACAAGGCTTGTGGTGTGGTGCTCGAAGAGCGGGGACTGCTCCCCGAACTTTGCACCAAACTCGCGCCTCTTGTCGGAACTTGCCGCAGGCGCGCGGTACACCGTCATCACGTCGCGGTAGCGGGTAAGCAACACGGTGTTCGAGCCGATCCAGCACACCGGTTCCTGCACGCGCAGGGTGGCATAGACGGGGTAGGGATTCTCGACGAATCCCGCGGGTGGATGGATGAGCGAAAAGCTCGATGGGCGCATCATCATGGTGCGATATCTCCGGGGCTGATTGTTGCAGCGCGCCGTCGTTGGCCCGGGGGCACCAGGCTACGGTCGGGGAGCCTGGGCGACCACCGCGCCGACCATCCCGCCACTCACTTCGCCGACCATCCCGCCGCTCACCTCGCCGACCACCGGTCACTCTTCCCGGCGCCCCCGCATTTGAGGACGCGCCGCTTCAAGGTTCACGCGCATGCGCCATGATGCCACCAGCCCCCCGCAGGCTTTCGCGGCGATCCTCTTCGACTGCGACGGCGTGCTCGTCGATAGCGAACCGATCACGCTTCGTGTCCTCACGCGCTGTCTGCAGGACTTCGGCTGGCCGCTCACGCTTGAGCAGTGCGTCGAGCACTTCCTGGGGCGCGCGCTGCAGCATCAGCTCGACCTGATCGAGGCGCATGCGGGGCGACGCCCGGATGAAGCCTGGATTGCCGCCTTCCGGCTCCAGCGCGACGAAGCGCTCCTGCGCGAGGTGCTGCCTACCCCGGGGGTTGCGTCGATCCTTCCGGGTCTGCATGCCGGACTCGGCGGTCGCATCGCTTGCGCCTCCGGAGCCGACCGTCGCAAGATCGAGTTGCAACTCTCCACCACCGGGCTGATCCGCTGGTTTGAGGGACGCATGTTCAGCGGACACGAAATGCCGCGCACCAAGCCCGCCCCGGACGTCTACCTCGCGGCTGCGGAGCACCTTCAACTTGAACCCGGTCGGTGTCTGGTGGTGGAGGACTCGCCAACCGGAGTCCGAGCCGGAGTTTCGGCGGGTGCGACGGTGCTCGGCTTTCTGCCCGAGTTTCGGCAGGACACCCTCGCAAGGGAACTGGTGCGCGCGGGCGCTGTGCGGGTTTTCGACGACATGCGATCCCTGCCCGAACTCGCGCGCTCCCTGGGTCTCGAGCTCTGAGGCGGCCGGGTGTGTCCTGCTCCGGCGGGGGCGCTTCTCCGGCCTGAAGATTCGGCTGACCCTGGCTGGGCCACCGAGAGCGCTCCCGGAGATTGGGTATGAGTACACTTGGGGCCATGCGGGCGTACCTGCGAAAAATTTTCAACTGGCTTGACTGGGGCAGACGCCTTGCGATCAACCTGGCGTTTCTCGGTCTGATCGCTGTGGCCGTCACGGCCGCAGTGCTGAGTCGATCGCCGGGGATCGATGACCAGACGGTGCTGGTGCTGCAACTCAGGGGCCCGCTGGTGGAAAGCCCTGCGGACCTTCGGCGCGAGCGCGTCCTGGGGCAACTCCTCGGGTTGGCGCCGGGCGATGCAGTGTCGCTCCCCGATGTGGTGCACGCACTCGAGCGCGCGGCGAAGGATCCGAAGATCACCCAGACCCTCGTGCTTCTCGACGGCTTTGAAGGCGGTGGCATTGCGAGCCTGGACGAGCTCGCCATGGCTCTTTCGCAGTTTCGGGCGAGCGGCAAACCCCTGATTGCCTGGGCCACCCGCTACGATCAGCGTCAGTTCCGGGTTGCCGCCGAAGCCAGCGAGGTGATCCTGCACCCGATGGGCGAGGTGCTGATCACCGGACTGGGCGGGCGCAGGAACTACTACCGCGATGCTCTCGATCGCCTTGGCGTGTCCGCAAACCTGATCCGGGTTGGGGAGTACAAGTCGGCAGCCGAGCCTTTTGTGGCGCGCGGACCCTCGCCCGAGGCGCTCCAGGCCACCACGTTTGTGCTTGATGCGCTCTGGAATCACTACCGTGCCTCGATCGAGCGGGCGCGCAAACTCGATTCCGGCGCGATCGCGCAGGCCCTCAGCGACCTCCCCGGATCGCTATCGCGGGCAGGCGGCGACGCAGCGGGCCTTGCAAGGTCTCTGGGCCTGGTCGACAGCCTGATGCCCTACGCCGACCTGCGCGAGAGGCTCATCCGTGAAGGGGTGCGCGACGACGACCACAAGAGTTTTCGCCAGGTGAGCCTTGCGGCCTATCTGCGCGTCTACCCGCCGGGCGAAGAGGATGACGAGGGCGACAACGAGCACCAGATCGGTGTTCTGGTGGCCGAAGGCGAGATCACTGAAGGCGAAGCTTCTGCGGGAGTGATCGGGGGTCGTGCCATGGCCGCACGAATCCGCCAGGCCCGCGAAGACGAGCGGATCAAGGCCATCGTGCTGCGCATCGACTCCCCAGGGGGTAGCGCCGTCGGGTCGGAGCTGATCCGGCACGAACTCGAACTTGCCCGGCAGGCTGGCAAACCGGTGGTTGCCTCCATGGGCGACCTCGCAGCCTCCGGCGGTTACTGGATCGCGCTTTCGGCGGACCGGATCGTTGCCCATCCTGCCACCATCACCGGGTCGATCGGGGTGTTCGCTCTGCTGCCAACCGGGCAGGCGCTCCTTGACAAACTCTCGGTGCGCACCGGGGGCTATCAAACCGGCTGGCTCGCCGGCGGCTTTGATCCTCGGGTGGAACTCGACCCGCGGATGCGCGAGCTGGTCCAGAGCCGTATCAACCGGATCTACGACGACTTCATCACGCTGAGCGCCAAGGCCAGAGGACTCGAAGCGTCGGCTGTGAAGCGCGTGGCTGGAGGCAGGATCTGGAGCGGGGATCAGGCCCTCGAGCGAGGTCTGGTTGACGAACTG
This sequence comes from Betaproteobacteria bacterium, assembly GCA_016868175.1. Classification (GTDB taxonomy): domain Bacteria; phylum Pseudomonadota; class Gammaproteobacteria; order Burkholderiales; family Burkholderiaceae_E; genus UBA3064. Next base: position 9,086 of record VGHO01000037.1, on the reverse strand, counting down.
GGCGGGCTCGACCAGGCCATTCAAGCGGCAAAGCAACTGGTTGCGAAAGACAAGGGGGGCGCGTCCCTCGGGGTGCGCTATCTCAAGCCACGCAGGCCCTGGTTCGAGGCCCTGTGGCAACGCTGGCTTGGCACTGCGATCGATGCGCTCCTTCCTCGACCGCAATCGGGCGAGGTTGCAGAAAGCCACGGGCACGCGGAAGGCGCGCCCCTTGCGGCGCCGCTGTCACAACTGCAGCGCGACGCGCTGTGGCTCGCATCGGCACTTGCAAGTCCGGGGGGAAGCGGCGCCCTGGCGCACTGCCTGTGCGCCGCCGAGCCCTGACCGGTGGCAAGGTCCCCGGTAAACCCCTCATCCGCGAGGCGCAAATGACACCGCACTCTCCCGGCCCCCTTGCTCCCGACTCTCTCGCCTCGCGCATCCGCGAAGGCTACGCGGCGCGCGGTGCCATGATCTTCGAGTGCTTTTCTCCAGGGATCGCACCGATTCTCGTGAACGCCGGTGCCGAGTTCGTGATCTTCGACATGGAGCACACAGGACTCGGTTTCGAGCAACTCAAGTGGCTCAACGCCACCTGCAGGGGGCTTCCGATCACGCCGATGGTGCGGGTGCCGCGAAACCAGTACACCTACATTGCAAGGGCGCTCGACCTGGGTTCACGCGGCATCATGGTGCCGATGGTTGAAAGCGCTCGCGAGGCCGCCTCGATCGTTGAGTCGTGCTGGTATCCACCCAAGGGCAGGCGCGGTGCAGCCTTCGGCTTCGCGCAGTGCGACTACCTCAACACCGATGTTGTGGCGAGCATGCCGCGCTACAACCAACGCACCCTGATCATCGCGCAAATCGAGACGGAGCGCGGGCTTGCCGAACTCGATGCCATTGCGGCCACGCCTGGGATCGACGTGCTCTGGTTGGGCCACTTCGACCTGAGCAATTTCATGGGAATCCCTGCCGAGTTTGCAAGTCCCGCCTTCGATGCGGCTTTCCGCAGCGTTGCGCAAAAGGCCCGCGAGCATGGGAAAGCCGCAGGGTTCATGGCCTCGACGCAGGACTGGGTTCAGCGCGCCAGGCAAGCCGGCTACCACGTGATCGCGGCCGGAACCGACAGCGCGCTGCTTCAGGACGGTTTCAGCGGACTGATCCGCAGCATCCGCTGAGCCTCTGGTCCAATCCCGCCCGTCCCCTCACCCCCACCTTCTCCATCCGCAAAGCCCGCTCGCCATGCAACCCTTCTTTCTCGGCCTCACCCGCGACCTCCTCACCCAGGACGGCAGACCGTCCTTCGGGGAGGCGCCGCTGCAACTGCTCGATGCCGAAACCCACCTGCGTTGGGAATTCATCCCGGAGTCGCCAAGCGAGATCACCCCGGAAATCATGGCGCGTTATGACGGAATTCATGTGAACACGCCAAGGGTCACCCGCGCGAGCCTCGCAGGCGCGGCCACGCGGGTCCGGATCGTGTCGCGGCACGGCGTGGGCTACGACTCGGTGGATGTGGCTGCGCTTGCCGAGCACGGCATCATCACCACGAACACCCCTGTTGCCATCCGCAGGCCGGTCGCGGTGGCTGCGTTGACCTTCATCTTTGCGCTTGCCGGTCGCCTCGTCACCAAGGATCGGCTGGTGCGGCAACAACAGTGGAACGCGCGCAACAGTCACATGGGCCTCGGACTCACCACCCGAACGCTCGGCGTTGTGGGTGTGGGTGGCATCGGGCGCGAATTGCTCCGCCTTGCTGCACCTTTCGGCTGGCACATGCTGGCCTGTGATCCGCATGTGGACGCCGCCACGATCGGCGCGCTTGGCGCGCGGAAGTCCGCGTTCCACGATCTGCTCGCGCAGTCCGACTTTGTGGTGTCGAGCCTGATCCTTGATGCAACGACGCGTCACCTCTTCAACGCAGCAGCCTTTGCCGCAATGAAGCCCGAGGCTTTCTTCGTGAACGTGGCCCGCGGCGGGGTGGTGGATGAGCAGGCACTGATCGAGGCGCTCACCCAGAACCGCATCGCGGGCGCAGGACTCGACGTCTTCGAACAGGAGCCGATTGCGAGCGACAACCCCCTTCTCGGCATGCGGCAAGTGATTCTCACCCCGCATGCCCTGTGCTGGACCGACGAGTGCTTCGACGCCATTGCGCGCGAAGGCCTGGCAAACGTCATCGCCTTTTCCAGAGGCAACCCTCCGGTTTCGATGGTCACGCCCCGCTGAGCCGGCGCGCAGCGAACCCACCCGACGGTGGGGTCAGCGGCCTCCGGTCACATCAAGAATGCTTGCAGTGCAGTAACTCGAGGCATCGCTCAGCAGCCACACGATCGCTTCGGCCACTTCGTGCGCACTCCCGCTTCGGCGCATCGGCACCGAAGACACCAGCCGTTCAAGCCTTCCCGGGTCGCCTCCGCTCGCGTGGATCTCGGTATCGATCAAACCGGGCCTTACTGCGTTGACCCGGATACCTTCCTCGGCCACCTCCTTCGCCAGGCCCAGCGACATGGCCTCGAGCGCCGCCTTGCTCATCGCATAGTCCACATACTGTCCGGGCGAGCCGAGCCGCGACGCCGCGCTGCTCACGTTGACGATGCTGCCTCCTGATCCGCCGTAACGGGTGCTCATCCGCCGCACCGCTTCACGCGCGCAGGCCAGTGCGCCAAGGGTATTCACCCTGAGAAGGCGCTCGCTGCGCGTCCAGTCCATCGCATCAACCCGGGCGGCGGAGGCCACAATCCCTGCGTTGTTGACCAGGCCGGCAAGTCGACCATGGGCGCCCAGCGTCTGGTCGAAGGCCGCAAAAAGCCGCGCCACACCGTCGGGCTCGCCGACGTCGGCCCGCATTGCGTGTGCAATCCCTCCGTCTGCCCGGATGGCCTCCACCACTGCATGCGCCGCATCCGCTCGCTCGCAATAGTTGACCACAACGGCCCAGCCCTTGCTGGCTGCAAGGCGTGCGGCCGCGGCACCGATGCCGCGCGAGGCCCCCGTCATCAACACAACCCTGCGCATTCCATGGTCCTTTCGATCCTCAGATGCTGCCGCGAGCACGGGATCTTGCGCCAAAACCGCGCGGGAGTGCGAGCACCCTGTCGATGGCGTCCACGAACACCCGCTCGCCAGGAAGAGGATCCACAGAATGCCCGCCCGTAAAGCTGCCAAACGCAGGAAGATGCAGACAGGCCCTGCGGTCGAGGAAAAAACAGGGCCGCCGGAGGGCGTGGCGGCCGGCAAGCGTTGGAACCCGCACCACTGGGTGGCGGTGCCCGCAAAGGGCGAGCACTTTCGTGGGACTTTCATCCGGCAGGACGCTCGTCTGCGGCCCCACCGCACGGGTCCCACCGAGCGCAGCGTCGGACACCGTTTCGGCGTCGTGCAAAAGCACAAGCCCCTCGCTCGACCAGACTGGTTCGACCACCCGGAGGCCGGGCCAGACCTGATCCACAACGGCCACCGTCGCGGCGCCCGACGATTCACCGCGGCGCACCTCCACCGGGAATCGCCTCGATCCCTTCAGATCGTGGTTTCCCGGAACCAGGACCACATCGAGCGCAGGGTGGCGGTCGCGCCAGGTGATCCAGGGATCGCGCGCTTTGCGCCTTGCGAGTGCGTCATGGCTGAGGTCTCCAAGGATCACGAGTTGCCTTGCCGCAGTGAGTGCGAGGAATCTGTCGAGGCGATCGAAGTTGTCCGAAGTTGAGCACTCCGGAACCGGCACACCTTTGGCGCGAAAGCTCGCTGCCTTGCCCAGGTGCACATCCGCCACCACGAGCTGCCCCTGCTGCGGACGAAAAAGTGCGCATCCCGGCAGAAGGATCATGCCCTCGAGCGCAACCGCTCCGGTGAACTGCGGATTCACTGGAGGGCTTCACTCACACGAGCGGCGCGTTCAAGTTCCTCGACCATGCGCGCCAGGCGCAGGTTGAGTTGCTCATTGCTCATCGCCTCGCGCAAGCGCTCGACCATGAGCGGGAAGGCAAAAGGGGTGGGCCTTTCGATCGTGTGGATGCACAAGGGTCGACTCGCGATCTCGCGCAGGCACACCAGCAGCCGGTCGTGCTCGAGTTCGTCCTGAAGCACTTCGCGGCGCGCCTGCTCGAGGAGGAGATTCTCTGAATCATAACGAAGAAAGACTTCCCAGAAAAGACTTGACGACGCCTGCAACTCGCGTGCGCTACGACCGCGTCCGGGCGTGGCGTTGTGCACCAGACCGGCAACCCGCGCGATCTCACGAAAGCGCCGCTGGGCAAGTTCACTCGCATTGAAACTTGACACGCAATCGTCGAGCAGACCCTCCTCCGACCATAGCGAGGCATCGCGCAAGGCAGCGTCGGCAACCATGCTGCGACCGAAGAGCTCGAACCCGTAATCGTTGACGGCAATGGAAAAACTCGCTGGCCGTTCGCGCGCCAGCCGCCAGCCGAGCACCGTGGCGAGCCCGAGATGCACTTGGCGCCCGTGCAGGGGATACACGAAAAGATGGTGCCCTTCGCGGGAGGCATAACGCTCGATCAGGAGGCCCTCGTTGCCCGGCAAAGCTGACCAGTGCGCCTGAAGCGCGAGAAGCGGCTCGGCCCACCGCATTTCGGGATCGGCAAAGTGCCCCTCGGCCGCCTGCTGAAGCCTGCGCCGAAGCGCATGGGCCATCTCGAGCGAGAGCGGCATCTTGCCGCCATTCCAGCGCGGTACCGCGGCCTTGCCTGGCTTGGCCTTGCGGACGTAGGCGGTCATCTCGTGCAAACGGACGAGTTCGAGCAAACGACCGGCAAAGAGAAAGCAGGCCCCTTTGCGCAGGCGCGACACGAAACTCTCCTCCACGGTACCGAGGCGCGCTCCGCGCAGAAAGCGTACGGTCACAGCGGCATCGCTCACGATCGTGCCGATGTTCATCCGGTGTCGGCGAGCCAGATCCTGCCGCATCACGCGCATACGCCCATCGTCGGCCAGACCCACCCGGTGATGATCCGGATAGGCTCGCAGGCTCTCGCCGCCCCGCTCCACAAAATGCAAGGCCCACTGGAAGACCGAAGCGCCCAGACCCGAGAAGGAGGGGGTTGTGCGCACCTGCTCGAGCAGGTCGGCAGGCACGAAGCCCGGCCCGCAGGCGAGCGTGACGAGATGCTGCACAAGCACATCGATGGGCCAGTGCGGCACCCTGCGCGATTCGATCTCGTGCGCCTGGATCGCGTCGCGCGCTGCCGCCGCCTCGATCACCTCGAGCGCATGCGTGGGAACCAGGGTGACCCGCGCCGCAGCGCCAGGCTGATGACCCGAGCGGCCGGCACGCTGCATCAGTCGGGCAACACCCTTGGGCGAACCGATCTGCAGCACGCACTCCACCGGCGAGAAGTCCACCCCGAGATCGAGGCTCGAAGTGCACACCACAACCTGAAGTCGCCCCGATTTGAGCGCTTGCTCCACCCAGTGCCGCACTTCAAGATCGAGCGAGGCATGGTGCAAGGCCATGCGACCGGCCCACTGCGGCCGCGCTTCGAGCAGCGCCTGGTACCACAGTTCAGCCTGTGAGCGGGTGTTGGTGAACACCAGTGCCGAAGCGGCCTCATCGAGACGGCGTGCCACCGCTTCGCACAGTTGCAGCCCGAGGTGTCCAGCCCAGGCAAAGCGGGTGGTGGCCTCGGGAAGCAGGCAGTCAACCTCGATCGACTTGGTCTGCCTGGAACGGATCAGCATCGCATCCGGACCCACGAGAAGGCGCGCCGCCTCGGCCAGATTTCCCAGACTTGCCGACATGCCCCAGACCTGCAAGGCTGGGCTCTGCGCACGCATCCAGGCAAGCGCCAGTTGCAACTGCACCCCGCGCTTGGATCCGATCAGCTCGTGCCACTCGTCCACCACCACCATACGCACCTCGCCCAGCACGAGCTCGGCATCGGCGCGCGCCAGCATGAGCGAGAGACTTTCCGGGGTGGTGATGAGCGCAAAGGGCCAGCGCTTTTGCTGCCTCGCACGTTCTGCGCTCGAAGTGTCCCCGCTGCGCACGCCAACCTTGAGGCGGTCGCCCCAGGCCGACCCCAGGAAGGCTTCGCCAAGGGCATGCGCCGCATCGCTTGCAAGGGCGCGCATCGGCGTGATCCAGACGATCCTCGGACCGATGCCGTCATTCCCGCCGCCCGGGCCTTGCGCAGCCCGGGTGGCTTGCACCGTGCCGGTTGCTTGCGCACCCCAGCGCAGGCAGGCTCCAAGCCAGACCGCCTGGGTCTTTCCTGTGCCCGTGGGGGCGTGGACCAGACCGCTTCGTCCAGCACCGATCGCCTTCCAGGTTTCGCGCTGAAACGGCAACGCCTCCCAGCCCCGTTGCTTGAAGTAGTTCTCGACGCATGCCGCGAGACCGCTGTGGGTGCCGCTCATGCCGCAATCCACCCCTCGAGGGGATCCACCCCTTCAGGCGCACCCCACCGCGGAGGGCCCTGCAAGGCGCAGCGGGCCGCGATCACAAGGCACAGCACCGCGTCGAGCGTATCGCCCCGGGCATCGTCGAGCAGCGCCTGCACCTGCACTGCGTCCAGCCGGAGTTGCAGGTCGGGAAGCGTTGCAAGGCCCTCGACGATCCGTTGGCGGGTCTGCAGTCGCGCGTCGTTCTGGCGCATCGCATCGTCGGCCTTGTAGGACGCTCGTCCCACCAGCGACCTTGCCAATGCGCCCGGGTAGGCCTCCACCGCGAGACGCAGCATGTGGGGCAGCTCGAAGGCCACGTCGACCGTTTCAAAGCCGGGAAGCCGCCATCCCGCCTCGAGGATGCGCGAAAAGCCCTCTCGGTACATGAAGACAACCGGCGGATTCACCCACTTCATCGACGGGCTGGAGCCCACCGGAAGGTCGCACGCCCGGTGCGTAAACTTCTGCCCCGCAGGCCGTGCCGCACAGAACGCCTTCAGCCGGGCGATCCAGAAGGCACGATCCTCGCCGGCGAAGTTGTTGCTCACTGCGCGATGGTCAAGGTGCTCCCAGCCCCAGGCGCGAAGCAGGGTGCGCGGCAGCCCGAAAGGCAGATCGAAGGCGCCAAGGCGCGGGCCGGGCCGACGAAGGAAGTGCTCGAAACCCTGCCAGTCGTTGCACGCGGTGAGGCCGCGCCAAGCGAGTTGCGGGCGTGCTCCCTCCGGAGCGGTGTCTCCGGCGGGCACCCCGTCCACGACCACAGGTGCCGGAGCTACTCCGCCAGGAGCGGTGTCTAGGGCGAGCAAGCCATCCGCGACGACAGGTCCCGGAGGTACACCACCCAGCGTGCCTTCGGCAATCAGGATCGGCTTGCGTCGCGACGGAGCGCTGCTGAAGTCGACACCGCACAGGTCAAGCGCTCGGAACACGGTCAATGCGCTTTCGCGCTCATGGTCTGGCATCGGCGGGCCCGCGCAGGAGCGCGCGCAGGTCTTCGATGCGGTCGGCCTGGTCTACCGCCTTGTCCTTGCGCCACCGCAGCATCCGCGGGAAGCGAAGCGCCACGCCGGAGCGGTGCCGGCTGCTTTCCTGGATGCCCTCAAACCCCAACTCGAACACCATCGTCGGCTCAACCGCCCGTACCGGTCCGTACTGCTCAAGCGTGGTCTTGCGGATCCGGGCGTCGACCTCACGGATTTCGGCATCGCTCAAGCCCGAATAGGCCTTGGCCACGGTGAGCCAACCCACAGGTCCGCGCACTGCAAAGGTGTAGTCGCTGAAGAGGTTTGCCCTTCTGCCGTGCCCTGCCTTCGCATAGACCAGTACCGCATCGACGCGCAAGGGGTCGAGCTTCCACTTCCACCATCCCGCCCGCTCGCCACCGCGGGCAAAGACCTTTCCGCGGCCGCCGCAGTACGCTGATTCGCGATGCTTGAGCATTAGACCTTCGGCATCCACCGCGCGCGCCTTGTCGCGCAGTGCCTGCACGGCCTCCCAGCTTTCTGCCCGGAGCACCGGCGACAGCTGCATTGCCCCCGCTCCCTGGCCCGCCAGCGACTCGAGCGCCTTACGTCGCTGCGCGAGGCTGCGACCGCGCAAATCCTCGCCCGCCAGAACGAGCAGGTCATAGACCAGCATCCGGACCGGGTACTGGGCGATCAGCCGGGCGTCGAGCCGCTTGCGATGCATCCGCTTCTGCAGGGCTGCAAAGCCAGCCGGGCGGTCGCCCTGCACGTCCCACGCCACAAGTTCGGCATCGAGCACCGTCTGCTCGGCAACACCCTGGTGCGCCGCACTCAGCGCCACATCGGGGAATTGCTCGCTGATCAATTCCTCGCCGCGCGACCACAGGAAGATCGCATTGCCGCTCTTGATCCACTGCACCCGGATCCCATCCCACTTCCACTCGATCTGCCAATCGCAGACCCGCCCCATGGGTGCGGGATCACCGTCGTGGGAATTGGCCAGGCAAAAGGGGAGGGGGCGTGCCGAATGCACCCCTTCCGATTCATCGAAAAGCGCGCGCAGTCGTGTTCCGTTGGGCAATTGCTCCATCCAGCCCATGAATCGCTGGGCAAGGTCACGCGCATCGACTCGTGCCGACTGCGCGAGGGCACGCAGCACCAGCGCACGCGAGATACCGAGCCGAAAACCACCCGTGAGAAGCTTGTTCATCGCAAACCGCTCGTGCCGACGCTGCGTCGACCATTGAGCGATCAGCCAGGCAACCTGCTGTTCGGCCGAGGCCCGCGTTGCAGGTATCACCTCGGCATGCAACCATCCGTGCAGTGCGCCTTGGCAACTGCCCTCCCCGTCCTGCCCGGAGTGCTCCGAAGGTTGCTCCGAAGTCTGCTCTGAAGGTTGCTTCGAAGGTTGCTCCGAAGATTGCTTCGAAGGCTGGTCCGAAGGCTGCTCCGAAGATTGCTCCGAAGATTGCTCCCTGAGCTGTGGCGATTGCTCCAGGAACAGCGCGGCGGACTTCTCCGGGGATCGGCCCGGGGATTGCTCCAGTGTTGGGGCCGATGTTCGCGGTGATCCGGCGGTCGGATCGAACGGAAGGCAACAGGCAATCGTCTCCGCAAGGTCTCCCGCATGGGCATAACAGGCTTCGAAGAGCCAGGGGGCAAGTCCGCTCGCCCGCAAGGCAGCCTCACGCAGCGTGGTGCTGCGAATCGCGCGCGGCAGCTTGCCCCCGCAGAGAAAGT
>VGHO01000036.1 GCA_016868175.1 Betaproteobacteria bacterium | reverse complement strand
GTGCGGCTGTCGGCGTTGCGCTCGCGCATTGCCTTCTTCCTTCTGACGCTGGGCTTTGTTGCGCTGATTGCGCGCGCCGTGTGGCTGCAGGTCTTCTCGCAGGACTATCTGCAGCGCGAGGGTCAGGTGCGCTACCAGAGGACGCTCGAGCTCCCCGCCTCGCGCGGCAAGATCCTCGACCGTAACGGGCAAACCCTCGCCACCAGCCTGCCCGCAAGCGCGGTCTGGGTGAACCCCCCGGAGTACCGTGCGAGCGAGGCGCAGGTTCTGCAACTCTCCAGACTGCTCGGCATGAAGGTGTCCGACCTCCATCAGCGGGTGGGACAGGAGGAAAAGACCTTCGTCTACCTGCGTCGCCAGGTCGACAGCGATCTCGCACGTCAGGTCGAGTCCTTGCAGATTCCGGGCGTGCACTTGCGCCGGGAGTACAAGCGCTATTACCCCGAAGGCGAGACGGCCGCGCATGTGGTGGGTTTCACCAACGTGGAAGACAGCGGCCAGGAGGGGATCGAGCTCTCCAAGGAGAAACACCTCTCGGGCATCGCCGGCTCGCGGGTGGTGATCCGCGACCGTCTGGGTCGCATCATCGAGGATGTACGGGAGGTTCGTGACCCGCAGCACGGCACAGACATTGCGCTGTCGATCGACAGCAGGATCCAGTTCATTGCCTTCAATGCGATCCGTGATGCGGTCGAGGAACACCGGGCCAAGGCCGCAGCCGCGGTGGTCATCGACGTTGAAACCGGCGAGTTGCTCGCGCTCGCCAACTGGCCGAGCTACAACCCGAATCAGCGCGCACATCTATCCGGAGCCCAATTGCGCAACCGGGTGATCACCGACATCTTCGAGCCCGGTTCGACGATGAAGCCCTTCACCACGGCCCTCGCGCTCAACAGCGCCCGGGTGCGCCCGGAGTCCACCTTCAATGTTGCACCCGGCCGAATGACCATCGGCAGTCACACGATCAGCGACGCGCACGCCTACGGTGTGCTGACCGTGGAGCAGATCCTGCAGAAATCCTCCAACATCGGCACCGCCAAGATGGCGCTGCAGATCCCGCCGCAGGAGATGTGGCAACTCTTCATGCAGGTAGGGTTCGGGCAGGTTCCCGACATCGGTTTTCCCGGGGCTGTTGCGGGGCGGGTCAGGCCCCATCGCACCTGGAAGCCGATCGAGCAGGCCACCATGTCGTATGGTCACGGGATTTCGGTTTCACTGCTGCAGTTGGCCCGCGCCTACTCGATTTTCGCGCGCGACGGCGAGCTGATCCCGGTCACGATGCTGCGTCACGCCGCAAAGGCGCAAGGCGACCCGGTGATCCGCGCCGAAACCGCCAAGACGGTCCGCCGCATGCTCGAACTCGCTGCCGGCCCCGGGGGTACCGCACCGCAGGCGCAGATCCAGGGCTACCGGGTGGCTGGAAAGACCGGCACCGCACACAAGCTCGAAAACGGACGCTATGCAAACAAGTATGTGGCGTCGTTCGTGGGCTTTGCACCGGTTTCCGACCCGCGGATCATTATCGCGGTGATGGTCGACGAGCCCTCGGCCGGCAAGTACTTCGGGGGCCTTGTCGCAGCACCGATCTTTGCACGGATCGGCGGCGAGAGTCTCCGCACCATGCGGGTGATGCCGGATGCTTCGATGCAGGCCTTCACCGTGGCGCAGCCGGTACGTGAACCGGCACCCCCGTCGATTGCTCTGGAGGAGGAGGCTGGCACGCTGAGCGCGTCGGCCCGCGCCACGCAGATGGTGGGCCAGGAGCGGGTGCGGTGAAGCGCACCGACGCGCACAGGGCCGAGGCCGTGCCGGCACCGGACCTGATCCCCGACCTGATCCCGGACCTGGAGCCGGGCCTGATCCCGGTACCGGAACCGGATCCGGCAGTGGCACCGGCCCCTTCACTTTCAACGCAGTGCCTGTCGGCCTTCGACGACCGGCTGGTACGGCAGGCGCTGGACTGGCTTCGTCCCCGCGTGGGGGCGCGGGCGCGGTTGCGCGCAGACAGCCGTGCAGTCAGGGCCGGAGACGTCTTCATTGCGCTTTCGGGGCGTCGCCACAACGGGGCGGGCTTCATTGCGCAAGCTCTGCAGCGGGGCGCGTGTGCCGTGCTGTGCGACGCGCAGTGCCTTGCGCGGAGTCCTGCGCACGATCGTTCCGATACCTTGCCTTCCGCCTCACCCGACGCTGCAGACAATGCCGCCCAGGGAAACGCATCCGCGGCGTCCCAGGGTCCCAACGGGTACGTCGGCAGCGACCCGCGTGTGTTCATCCTCCCCTCGCTGCATCGCTTTGTGGGGCATCTCGCGGGAGCGTTCTATGGTCATCCCTCGCACTGCATCCCGCTTGTGGCGGTAACGGGCACGAACGGCAAGACGAGCGTTTCGTATTGGATGGCGGCGCACTGGAGTGCGCCCTCGGCGGTGATCGGGACGCTTGGCGAGCGCTTCTTCGATCCCGAAGCGGTGCCCGATGACCCGCCACGCACCCGCGAGGACGGCTCAGTCGCTGCGCTCACCACCCCCGATGCGGTTGCCTTGCAAACGCAACTTCGCGATGTTGCCGAACGCGGGGCGCAACTGGTGTCGATCGAGGCCTCGTCGATCGGATTACACCAGGGAAGGCTCCAGGGCTCTATGCCCGCAGTCGCGGTCTACACCCAGCTGAGCCGCGATCACCTCGACTACCACGGCAGCATGCAGAACTATGCGCAAGCGAAGTCAACGCTCTTTCGCCTGCTCGGGCGATCACCCTGGGGGGCGCACGCGGTTATCCATCTCGACGACGCCTGGACGCCAACGATGGTGGACGCTTGTCCCTCTGGAGCCGCGCTCCTCTTTTACGGCCTGGGCGAGGATTTCGATCGGTCGCGCACCCGCGCTCGAGAGCTCGCACAACGCAATCCAGCCCTTTCGGCCCTGCTCTGGGCTTTTCCCGAGGCCGAGGTGGAAGACGACCCCTGCGGTATGCGCCTGCGCTGGCGCTACCTTGCACTCGAGGGGGGGGAGCGGCACAAAGTCCAAAGCGGCGTGCAGACACTGTCGCTTCTCGGACGCTTCAATGCGCTGAACGCTCTGGCGGTTGCGGCGAGCTGGATTGCGCTCGGCCGGCCCGTCGAGCAGGCGCTCGGAGCACTTTCGGGGTTGCGCCCGGTGGATGGCCGGATGGAGCGCCTTGGCGGTGGCAGCACACCCCTGGTGGTGGTTGACTATGCGCATACTCCCGACGCACTTGAACAGGTACTGCTCGCCTTGCGGCCACTTGCCCGGCGGCGCAACGGCCGGTTGATCTGCGTGGTGGGAGCGGGCGGCGATCGCGACGCCGGCAAGCGCGCGCTGATCGGCGCAGTCGCGGTTCGCCATGCAGACCAGGTGTGCCTCACCAGCGACAACCCGCGCAGCGAGAATCCGCTGCAGATCATCGGGCAGATCCTGAGCGGTGCACGCGCCGTGCCCGAGGGCTCCTCGCGCGCGTCCGAAGGATGCCCGGCCGTAAACCCCGGGACCAACGATCGCCAGACCGCGACCTTTGGTGCTGCCGCCGTCCGGGCTCGCTGCCTTTCCACCGAGGTTGATCGCGCTGTGGCGATTGACCAGGTACTTGCCGGGGCAGCGCGAGAGGATGTCGTGCTGATTGCAGGCAAAGGGCACGAGCGCGTCCAGGAAATCGGCGGACAGCGCCTGCCCTTCGATGACCGGCAGCATGCGGCGCTGGCGCTCGCGCGGCACTGGAGTCTGGCGGCCAGCACCGGGGCGCGCCGCTGATGTTCACGCTCGCTGATGCACAGTCGTGGATCGAGGGCGCAAGGCTTGTGGGTGATCCCGGCGTGAAGATCGACGCGGTCTGCACCGATTCGCGGCTTGCGCGCCCGGGGGAACTCTTCGTGGCGCTGATCGGGGAGCGCTTCGATGCCCATGCCTTCATCGGGCAGGTGATTGGCGCGGGGGTGCGCGCGCTGATCTCCTCGCGCGAGATCTCGGCTGACGCGCGGATCGACGGCGAGCTCCGGCGCGGCGTCATACACGGGCTTCAGGTGCCCGACACCACCCTCGCGCTGCAACAACTCGCGGCGGGTTGGCGACGCGAGTTCACGCTGCCGGTGATTGCGGTGACCGGCAGCAACGGCAAGACCACAGTGAAGGAAATGATCGCATCGATCCTGCGCGAAGCCTTTGGTACGGCCGCGCTCTGGAGCCAGGGCAACCTCAACAATGGCTACGGTGTTCCGATGTCGGTGCTTCGTTTGCGCGCGACGCATCGCGCTGCGGTGTTCGAGCTCGGGATCAACCAGGTGGGCGAGATGCACCAGCTGGCACCGATTGCGCAGCCAACCGTAGCCCTGGTCAACAATGCGCAACGCGAGCATCAGGAGTTCCTGCACGGGGTCGAGGCCTCGGCGCGCGAAAACGGGGTTGTCATCGGCGCACTTCCTGCCCACGGATGCGCGGTCTTTCCCGGAGACGAGGTTTGCGCACCGATCTGGAAGACGCTTGCCGGGGAGCGCCGCAGCTTGTGTTTCGGTTGGGATGCGCATTGGCCGGTGCATGCCAGTGACATCCACGGCGCATCGTTCCGCCTGCATCTGGCGGGCCACGCCACACCGCTCAAACTTGCCATTGCCGGCCGCCACAACCTGCGCAATGCCATGGCCGCTGCCGCGTGCGCGCACGCCATCGGCATCGGGATCGAGCCCATCGTTGCCGGGCTGGAGCGCTTTCAGCCGGTGGATGGGCGCTTGCGGCAGATTCCGCTGCATCAGCATGCGCTGCTGATCGACGACAGCTACAACGCCAACCCCGATTCGGTCCGGGCGGCCATCGACCTGCTCGCTGGCATGCCAGGGGAGCGGGTGCTGGTGCTCGGCGACATGGGCGAGGTGGGCGCGCATGGGCGGGCTTTCCACGAGGAGATGGGAGTCCACGCGCGCAACTGCGGGATCGATGCGCTGTGGTTGCTCGGGACGGCCACGCGTGCAACCGCAAAAGCGTTCGGGTCGCGCGCACAGCATTTCGGGGACGATGTCAGGTCGCTGAGCGAAGCGCTCTCGGCGATCGTGGCGCCCTCGTCCAGGGAGCCGGCGAAAACGCTCTCGGCGATCGTGGCGCCCCCGGACGCAGCGCCGAGTGCGTTGGCGGGGCAGGGCGAGGCGGCCCAGCGAAGTCTTGCGATCCTGGTGAAAGGCTCCCGCTTCATGGCCATGGAGCGGGTGGTCAAGGCCCTCACCGAGGGCAGCCTTGCAGGAGTCCGAGCCTGATGCTGCTCGAACTCACCCAATGGCTGGCGAAGGATGTGCGGGCGTTTTCGGTGTTCAACTACATCACCTTGCGCGCGGCACTTGCCACGCTCACCGCGCTGGTGTTCGGCCTGATGATCGGGCCCTGGGTGATCCGACGGCTTGCCGAACTCAAGATCGGGCAGGCTGTCCGCGAAGACGGACCGCAGTCGCATCTGGTGAAGAAGGGGACGCCCACCATGGGTGGAGCGCTCATCCTTCTTGTGCTCGGAGCCACCACGCTGCTGTGGGGCGATCTCGACAACCGCTTCATCTGGATCGTGCTCCTCGTCACGCTCGGCTTCGGCTGGATCGGTTGGGTCGACGATTACCGCAAGGTGGTGCACCGCGATCCGCGCGGGATGCCTGCGCGGGAGAAGTACTTCTGGCAATCGGTGATCGGTCTGCTTGCGGCAGTCTGGCTGGCGTTTGCAGTGCCCTCGCAGAGCAACCTCGAGGCGTGGAACCTCTTTCTACGCTGGGTCGAGTCGGGACTCGACCTCGACCTGCCTCCGCGTGCCGATCTGATCGTGCCCTTCTTCAAGAATGTGGCCTACCCGCTGGGCGTCTTCGGATTCATCATCCTGAGCTACTTCGTGATTGTGGGCACGAGCAATGCGGTGAACCTCACCGATGGTGCTGACGGTCTGGCAACGATGCCCACGGTGCTGGTGGGCAGTGCGCTGGGAATCTTTGCCTACGTGGCAGGCCACGCAGTCTTCGCAAAGTACCTGCTGATTCCCCATATACCCGGCGCGGGCGAACTCACGGTCTTCTGCGGTGCGCTCGCGGGCGCCGGCCTCGCCTTCCTCTGGTTCAACGCCTATCCCGCGCAGGTCTTCATGGGCGACGTGGGCGCACTCGCGCTCGGCGGAGCGCTCGGCACGGTGGCGGTGATCGTGCGCCAGGAGATCGTGCTCTTCATCATGGGGGGCGTCTTTGTGGCCGAAACCATCTCGGTGATGCTTCAGGTGGGGTGGTTCAAATATACGAAACGGCGTTACGGCGAAGGCAGAAGGATCTTCCGCATGGCGCCGCTCCATCACCACTTCGAGGTGGGTGGCGTGAGCGAGTCGCAAGTGGTTGTGCGCTTCTGGATCGTGACGATGATGCTTGTGCTCTTTGGCCTCTCAACCCTGAAGCTGCGCTGAGAACCTTCGCGTGACGACCGCAACCCATCTTTCGGGAGAACCACCGTGCACACTCTAGACGCTTCCTCCCTGGCCTCGCTCGGCGGCTGGTTGCACCGCGTCCGCGGCGCCGGACCCGGCCCGCTCCGCCGCAGTGCCCCGTTTACCGCAGGTGCCCTGCCCGCCGCTGCACCAGTCCAGCCGCTCGCCCCGGGGCGGATGTTGCCCGCAGTGCCTGCACCGAACGCGCGTGCCCGGCCGCTTGCGGTGCGCGGTTCGGATCGACCAGCATCTTCGGCGCGACCTTCGGCACGCTCGGCTTCGGGCGCGCGTGCAAGTGCGCATCCGGCGGTCAAACCGCTCCTTGATCCCTTGCAATGGCCAGGGCGGCAGGTGCTTGTGCTCGGTACCGGTGCGTCGGCACACGCCATGATTGCCTGGCTCAAGCGCTGCGGCGCGCAGGTCCGGGTGGCCGATACCCGCGAGACGCCGCCGCAGGCCGGGCAGTTGCGCGCAATCCACCCTGAACTCAACATGCGCTTCGGTGCGCCACAGGAGCAATGGCTCGACGATGTCGATCTCATTGCCTGGTCGCCAGGACTCTCGATTGAGAAAGGGCCGGGCGCACAGATCGCAGCCTGGGCGCTGGAGCGGTCGATCCCGGTGGCTGGCGAGATCGAGTTCTTTGCGCAGGCGCTCGCCGGACTCCGCGCCCGGGGTTACCGCCCGGACCTGATTGCGGTGACCGGAACGAACGGCAAGACCACCACGGTGGGAATGCTCGAGCAAATCTGCCGGCATGCGGGCCGCCGCTGCCGCCTCGCCGGCAACGTGTCGCCAGCGGCGCTCGAGGCGCTGGCCGAGGAACTCGACGCGGCCGGAATCGGGCTTGAGCACGCTGCACAGGGGCCGCTCTCGGACGAGGTGCTGCAGCGCCTGCCCCAGGTGTGGGTGCTGGAACTCTCGAGTTTTCAACTCGCCCTGTGCAGCAGTCTGCAGCCCGACGCAGCCTGCATCCTCAACCTGAGCGAGGATCATCTCGACTGGCACCGCGACATGGCGAGCTATCTGGCAAGCAAACAGCGCATCTATGCGCCGGAGACCTTTGCGGTGTACTCGCGCGACGATCCGGCAACCCAGCCTCGAAGCCGGAGCGTGCGCCGCAGCGTACGTTTCGGCCTCTCCCCGCCAACCGCACCCGGCGATCTGGGCGTGGGCGGAATCCAGGGGCTCAATTGGCTGGTCGAGGCGCTCGTCCCGGATGAGCCCCCGGGGCGGCGCAAGCGTAGCGAGACACCCGCGCAAAGGCTTCGGCCGCTCATGCCAGCCGATGCGCTTCGTGCGCGTGGCACTCACAACCACATCAACGCGCTCGCGGCTGTGGCACTCGGTCGTGCGATCGGGATCCCGATGGCAAGCGTGTTGCACGGCTTGCGCGGGTTTACGCCCGGAGCCCACCGCTGTGAGGTGGTCGCCGTAATCGACGCCGTGAGCTTCATCGACGACAGCAAGGGTACCAACGTGGGCGCAACGATCGCAGCGCTGCGCGGCCTGGACATGCCCTGCCACCTGATTGCGGGCGGACTTGGCAAGGGACAGGATTTCGCGCCACTCGGGCTTGCGATCCTCGAGCGTGCCTCGTCGGTCGCGTTGATCGGCGAGGCGGCCGAAGCCATCGAGGCTGCGGTGCACGCCGCCCAGCGCGAGACCGGCGCTGCCGCCCCCTGCGCCCTGGCCCGCTTTGACTCGCTCGAAGCCGCCCTGCGATGGTCGGCGGGCCTGGCAAGGGCCGGCGAGGCGGTGCTGCTCTCGCCAGCATGCGCAAGTCTCGACATGTTCCGCGATTATCGCCACAGGGCCCAGGTCTTTCGCACGTCTGTTGCCGACTTCGGTCGGGCTCGATCGCAGGCGGTCGCCGACGCATGAGACTTGCCAGCAGCACGGCTGCGAGCCCCGCGCACATGGCCGGCCTCGCTTCGGGCCCGGCTCCGGGCCCGGCTCCGCGCCTTGATCCACGCCTTGATCCGCGCCTTGATCCGGGCACTCGGGCGGGCGGGGCTGCCGGGAAGTCTCGCCTCACGAAAAGCCTGGGGTGGCGTTTCGCCTGGGGCTGGTGGCGTCGCGCCTCGGCAATGCCCTGGCGCCGCGCGGCGAGTACCCCCGCCGTGGGTGGACGTGCGGCGCGCGGTCCTGCGGTGGCCCTTCCGGCAGCTTCCGAGATCGATCATGCGCTGCTCGCAGTGAGCCTGGGATTGCTGCTCTTCGGTCTGGTGATGGTGTATTCGGCTTCGGTTGCCCTGCCCGATTCGCCGCGTTTTTCCGCCTACAAGTCGTGGCACTTCCTGCTACGGCATGCGCTAGCGGTCGGCGTCGGGCTGATGGCTGCCGCCGTGATGCTGCGCATGCCCACGAAGGTGCTGCAGCGCTGCGCCGGGCTGCTTTTCCTTCTGGGACTGCTCCTGCTGATCCTCGTGCTGATCCCGGGGCTCGGCAAGTCGGTCTATGGCGCAAGGCGCTGGCTGTCGTTGTCGGTGATCAACCTTCAGCCATCGGAGCTGATGAAGATCTTCGTGATCCTGTATGTGGCCGACTACACCGTGCGCAAGCAGGACTACATGCACCATTTCTCCAAGGGCTTTCTGCCGATGGGTACCGCAGTGGCCCTGGTTGGACTGCTGCTCCTGATGGAGCCCGACCTCGGTGCCTTTGTCGTGATCGCCGCGGTGGCGATGGGGATTCTCTTTCTCGGGGGCGTCAACGGCAAACTCTTCAGCGGGCTGATCCTGATTGCGCTGGGCACCTTTGCCCTTCTCATCCAGCTGTCGCCCTGGCGGCGCGAGCGGATCTTTGCCTACCTCGATCCCTTCGAGCCCAACAATGCGCTTGGCAAGGGCTACCAGCTCACCCATTCACTGATCGCCTTTGGCCGTGGCGAATGGCTCGGTGTGGGTCTGGGGGGCTCCGTGGAGAAGCTCCACTACCTTCCGGAGGCGCATACCGACTTCCTGCTTGCGGTGGTGGGCGAGGAACTCGGGCTACTGGGGGTGGCGATCACGATCTTTGCCTTCTTCTGGCTTACCCGCCGCGCCTTTCAGATTGGACGTCAGGCGCTCGCCATGGAGCGCACCTACGCCGGGCTTGTCGCCCAGGGTATTGCCTTGTGGATCGGTACCCAGGCCTTCATCAACATGGGCGTGAACCTCGGGCTGCTGCCCACCAAGGGTCTCACGCTGCCGCTGATGAGCTATGGCGGTACCGGCATTCTGGTGAACTGCACCGCAATCGGCATCCTGCTGTGTATCGATCGCGAGAACCGGCTGGCGATGCGCGGGGGCAAGGTATGAAAACCTCTCGGAGCTGCAGCGTCGCCGGAGGCGGCGGGTGATGCCCTGCCTGATGGTCATGGCCGGCGGCACCGGAGGCCATGTGATCCCGGGTCTGGCCGTCGCCGAGCGACTGCGGCGCGAAGGCTGGAGGGTGGTGTGGCTGGGGAACCCCGCGGGCATGGAAGCCCGACTCACCGGGGAAGTCGGCGTGCCGATGCGACCGCTGCAGTTCTCAGGCCTGCGCGGCAAGGGGATCGGCACTGCGGTGCTCCTGCCGCTTCGCCTGCTGCGCGCCTTTGCGCAGGCGCTGAGTGCGCTGCGCGCCGAGCGGCCCGATGTGGTGCTCGGCATGGGCGGCTATGTGGCGTTTCCGGGGGGGATGATGGCGAGCCTTCTGGGGTGTCCACTGCTGATCCATGAGCAGAATTCGGTGGCGGGTCTGTCCAACAAGGTGCTTGCCCGGCTCGCCGACGAGGTCTGCGAAGCCTTTCCCGGCTCGTTTGGAGCTGCGCTGCGACCGGCGCCGCTCTGGGTCGGCAACCCGGTCCGCGAGGCGATTGCGGCGCTCGCGCCGCCTCAGCAGCGCTACCGCGAGCGTGAGGGACCGTTGCGCATTCTGGTGCTCGGGGGGAGTCTTGGAGCGCAGGCGATCAACACGCTCGTGCCTCGGGCGCTGGCACGGATCTCGCGCGCACACCGCCCGGTGGTTGTGCATCAGTCGGGAGAGGCTCACGCCGAGGGCCTGCGGCAGGCGTACCACGCGGCTGCGGTCGACGCCGAGGTGCGCCCCTTCATCGACGACATGGCACAGGCCTACGGCAATGCCGATCTCGTGATCGCGCGAGCCGGTGCGATGACCGTCTCCGAAGTGGCAGCCGCCGGCGTGGCGGCGCTCTTCATACCGTTTCCGCACGCAGTCGACGACCACCAGACCCACAACGCCGGCTTTCTTGCCGACGCCCACGCGGCATGGTGCTTTCAGCAGGACGCCTTCACCCCCGAGCTGCTTGCGGATCTTCTGCGGGCGCTCGATCGCGAGCGGCTGATGCAGATGGCGGTGGCGGCACGCAGGCAGGCCAAGCTCGATGCGCTCGACACCCTCGCGGCGGCCTGCGGCCGGCTTGCGGGTGCCTCTGTGGGACTGGCTTCGTGAGACACAAGGTGCGGCACATCCACTTCGTGGGCATTGGCGGAGCGGGCATGAGCGGAATCGCTGAAGTGTTCCTCAACCTCGGCTACCGCATTTCGGGGTCGGACCTGAGCGAGTCGGCCGTCACGCGCAGGCTGTCAAGTCTTGGCGCCACGGTGTATCAGGGCCACGCCGCCGCGCAGATCGAAGGTGCCGACTGCATCGTGCTCTCGGCGGCAGTGCGGCCCGACAACCCCGAGCTCGTCGCCGGGCGCTCGCGGCGCATACCGCTCGTTCCTCGCGCCATGATGCTTGCCGAGTTGATGAAGCTCAAGCAGGGCATCGCGGTGGCCGGAACCCATGGCAAGACCACCACCACATCGCTGGTGGCCTCGGTCCTTGCCGCAGGCGGCAAGGATCCGACTTTCGTGATCGGGGGACGGCTCAACAGCGCCGGTGTGAATGGGCGCCTGGGCAGCGGCGAGATGATCGTGGTTGAAGCCGACGAGTCGGATGGCTCCTTCCTCAACCTCTCCCCCAGTCTGGCGATCATCACCAACATCGACGCAGACCACATGGAGACCTATGCGCACGACCCGGCCCGGCTGCGCCAGGCCTTCGTGGAGTTCACCCATCGTCTACCCTTCTACGGCGCGGCGATCGTGTGCGTCGACGACCCCGGGGTGCGCAACATCCTGCCTTTCGTATCGAAGCCGCTGCTCACCTACGGCACACGCGACGATGCACAGATCCGTGCAACCGCGTTGCGCGCCGAAGGTGCGAGCATGCACTTCCGGGTCTTGCGCGAGTCGGGTTCGCCGCTCGAGGTGCGGCTCAACCTGCCCGGGCGGCACAACGTGCTCAATGCGCTGGCCGCCATCGGTGTGGCCGAGGAACTCGGGCTCGCAGACGAGGCGGTGCTCGGTGCGTTGCGCGAGTTCAAGGGCGTGGGCCGGAGGTTTCAGCGCTTTGGCGAGATGCCTGCACGCGGGGGGGGCAGTTTCACGCTGATCGACGACTACGGTCACCACCCGGTGGAAATGGCTGCGGTGCTCGCGGCCGCGCGCGGGGCCTTTCCGGGCAGGCGTCTGCTGCTTGCTTTTCAGCCCCACCGTTACACCCGCACCCGCGACCTCTTCGAGGACTTCGTTGCGGTGATGGGCACAGCCGACCGGGTACTGCTCAGCGAAGTCTACGCCGCAGGCGAAGCGCCGATCGTGGCGGCAGACGGTCGATCGCTTGCCCGCGCCCTGCGCGTGGCAGGCCGCGTGGAGCCGATCTTCTGCGAGACCCTGGCGCAACTCGAGCTGGCGGTGATCGAACAGGCGCAAGCCGACGATGTGGTGATCGCGATGGGGGCCGGGTCGATCGCCACGCTCGCGCCTGCGATCCGCTTGAGCCTCCTCGGGGAGCATGGCGATGACTGAGCGCAAGGGCGAAGTGGCAGTGCTGATGGGCGGGGCTTCGGCCGAGCGCGAGATTTCGCTGCGTTCGGGGCGCGGTGTGTTGGCCGCGCTGCAAAGCCGGGGCGTGCAGGCTTTCGCGTTCGACCCGGCCGTGCAGCCGCTCGACGATCTTCGGCGTCTGGGAGTGGAGCGGGTTTTCATTGCACTACACGGCCGCTACGGCGAGGACGGCACGGTGCAGGGTGCGCTGGAGCTTCTGGGTATTGCCTACACCGGCTCGGGCGTGCAGGCTTCGGCGCTCGCGATCGACAAGATCCGTACCAAGCAGATCTGGAGCTTTCTCGGTTTGCCCACTCCGCAGAGTCTGGCGATCGGGCCCTTGAGCCAGCCGCACGAGATTGTGGCTGCGCTTGGCCTCCCGGTGGTGGTCAAGCCCTGTCGCGAGGGTTCCACGCTGGGCTTGAGCAAAGTGCATCGGGTGGAGGAGCTCGAGGCTGCGATCGCGCTTGCCACCCGCAGCGACGCCCTGAGCCTTGCCGAGCAGCTGATTGCAGGCCGTGAACTCACGGTGGCGGTGCTCGGAGAGGCAAGCCAGGCGCGTGCACTTCCGATCGTGGAGATCCGTGCGCCAGAAGGCAACTACGACTACCAGCACAAGTATTTCACCGAGGACACCGAGTACCTGTGCCCGGCACCGCTCGATGCGGAGCTAGGGGCACGCGTTCAGGCGCTTGCAGTACGGGCCTATGCTGCCCTCGGCTGCTCGGGATGGGGTCGGGTCGACCTGATGCTCGATGCAGGCGGCAATCCCTGGCTTCTCGAGGTGAATACCTCGCCCGGCATGACCGATCACTCGCTTGTGCCGATGGCTGCGCGGGCTCTTGGCATCTCCTATGCCGACCTGGTGTTGCGTCTGCTCGATGCTGCAAGTCTCAAGCTGAGGGCTGCCGCATGAGCCGCAAAGGGGCTCTGGCATGAGCACGCCTGCCCGGGGCAGACGTCGCGGTCAGGCGCAGGTCGCTGCGGCGCAGGTGCGAATCAACCGGATTGCCGCGCAGTTCCTGCGGCGCATGTGGAACGACCCGCGCTGGGCCAATCGCGCAGCGCTTGTGCTCGCGGCGCTTGCGCTGCTTGCGCTTTTCTGGGGTGCCGGCCGCTGGATCGCCGGACGGCCGATCTTCGTGATGCAACAGGTGATCGTGGAGGCGGTGCCGGGGCAGACGCTGCGCCACCTGAGCGAGGAGTCCTTTGCCTTCACCCTGCGCCGCCAGAGCGTGGGCAGCTTCTTTGCCCTCGACCTCGAGGCGGTGCGCGCGCAGACCGAACAGGTCGACTGGGTGCGACGGGCGCAGGTGCGCAGGGTGTGGCCCAACGCGCTGCACCTCACCGTTGAGGAGCACCGGCCGATGGCCACGTGGAACGCAGACCGCCTGATCAATGACCATGGGGAACTCTTCACCGCCAACGTGGCCGAGGCAGAGGCCAGCGGCGCGCTACCGCAACTGCTGGGGCCCGAAGGCAGCCAGGCGCAGGTGCTCGCACGGTGGCGCGAATTGCAGGCCTGGTTGGCACCGGCGGGCCGTAGCCCGGTGACCTTGTCACTTTCGGCGAGCCACGCGTGGCAGGCGCGCCTCGACGACGGCACCCTGATGCTGCTTGGGCGCGACGAGGGTCTGGGGATGGACCATCGGGTGGCGCGCTGGGTGGAATCGCACCGCAGCGTGGCCGAACGCCTGAACAAGCCGGTGGCGGTGGTGGACTTGCGCTACCCCAACGGCTTTGCCCTGCAACTGGCTGCCGTCGACCCTTCCCAGGCCGGCGCGCGCAAAAGTGCAAAGAGGGACAAATGACGCGCGATGTGAAGGATCTGATCGTTGGACTGGACATCGGCACGACCAAGATCGTGGCGATGGTGGCCGAACTCACCGCCGACGGCAGACTCGAGGTGATCGGGCTCGGTCAGCACGAGTCGCGCGGCCTCAAGAAAGGCGTTGTGGTCAACATCGAGGCCACGGTGGCATCGATCCAGCGGGCACTCGAAGAGGCCGAACTCATGGCCGACTGCAAGATCCGCGCGGTCTACACAGGAATTGCCGGCAGCCACATCCGCAGCTTCAACTCCTCCGGCATGGTGGCGATCAAGGACAAGGAGGTCACCGAGGCCGACGTTGCCCGGGTGATCGAAACCGCCAAGGCAGTCAACATCCCCACCGACCAGCAGATCGTGCATGTGCTGCCCCAGGAATTCGTGGTGGACGGCCAGGACGACATCCGTGAGCCGATCGGCATGAGCGGGGTGCGGCTCGAGACCAAGGTACACATCGTGACCGGTGCGGTCTCTGCGGCGCAAAACATCGTGAAGTGCGTGCGCCGCTGCGGTCTGGAAGTGCTGGACCTGATCCTGCAGCCGCTCGCCTCGAGTTACGCGGTGCTCACACCCGATGAGAAGGAACTCGGCGTTGCGCTGGTCGACATCGGGGGTGGCACAACCGACATCGCCATCTTCACCGAGGGAGCCATCCGGCATACCGCAGTGATTCCGATCGCGGGCGACCAGATAACCAACGACATCGCGATGGCGCTGCGCACCCCCACCCCGGAGGCCGAGGAAATCAAGCTGCGTCACGGAATCGCCAAGCAGGTGCTCGCCGATCCCGCCGAGCGCATCGAGGTTCCCGGGCTCGGCGACCGTGCGCCACGGCACATGTCGCGCCAGGCGCTCTCTGCGGTGATCGAACCCCGGGTGGAGGAACTCTTTTCGCTCGTCAACCAGGTGATTCGCGAGTCCGGCTACGAGGAACTGCTGTCCTCGGGGATCGTGATCACCGGGGGCTCCACCCTGATGCCGGGCATGGTCGAGCTCGCCGAGGATGTGTTCCTCAAGCCGGTGCGGGTGGGCATGCCCGACTACCAGGGTGGACTGGCTGACGTGGTGGCATCGCCGCGCTTTTCGACCGCGCTGGGGTTGCTGCAGGAGGCGCGCATGCAGCGCCTGAGGGGATTAAGGGTGGCGCAGCAGGGGGGCTCCTTCAGGGAGACGATGCGGCGCATGAAGGACTGGTTTCTCGGCAACTTCTAGCCGGGGGCGGTAGGGGTGTCGGCGGCGGCGGCGGCCGGCAGGGTGGCACTGGAAAGGTCAAGCGGAGGGTACATCATGGGTCTCGAAATGCTGGAGGATGAAATCCCGCCCGAGGGCGCGGTCATCAAGGTGGTGGGAGTGGGGGGCGCAGGCGGCAACGCAGTCAATCACATGATCATGCGTGGCGTGCAGGGGGTGGAGTTCATTGCGATGAACACGGACAAGCAGGCGCTGATCCGTTCGGGGGCGTTGAACACGATCCAGCTCGGCGAGGCTGGACTGGGTGCCGGGGCCAACCCCGAGGCTGGACGCGATTCGGCGCGGGCGCGCGAAGCCGAGATCCGGGCAGCTCTGGAAGGCGCCAACATGGTCTTTCTCACTGCGGGCATGGGCAAGGGCACCGGGACCGGGGCTTCGCCGGTGGTGGCCTCGATCGCCAAGCAGATGGGCATCCTCACGGTGGGGGTGGTGACCAAGCCCTTCGACTTCGAGGGGGTGCGCAAGATGCGCGTGGCCGATGCCGGCATTGATGCGCTGGTGGAGCATGTGGACTCGCTGATCGTGGTGCTCAACCAGAAGCTCTTTGAGGTGATGGATGAGGATGCAACGCTGCAGGACGCCTTCAAGCAGGCCGACAATGTGCTGCACAACGCGGTGGCCGGCATCGCAGAGATCATCAATGTTCCCGGCCTGGTGAACGTTGACTTTTCGGATGTGCGCACGGTGATGGCCGAGCAGGGCAAGGCGATGATGGGGATCGGCGAAGCGGCCGGAATGGACCGGGCGCGGATCGCAGCCGAGCAGGCGGTGGCCTCGCCTCTGCTCGACGGAGTGGATCTCAACGGCGCGCGCGGCGTGATCGTGAACATCACCGCAAGCAACAGCCTGAGGCTGCGCGAAACCAACGAAGTGATCAACACCATCCGGCACTTCTGCTCTGACGATGCCACGATCAT
>VGHO01000035.1 GCA_016868175.1 Betaproteobacteria bacterium | reverse complement strand
CGATGAACACTGCGGCGATCACGGCCTCGAGCGTGTCGCCAAGAATCGAGGCTTTGGCGGCACCCCCTGCCCGCGCTTCGCCGGCGCCAAGCCGGACGCAGGCACCGAGGTCGAGGTCGAGTGCCACTTGATGCAGGACCGTGGCACGCACAAGGCTTGCCCGCGAACGCGACAGTGCGCCCTCGTTGGCTTGTTTGAGGCGGTCGAGCAGCGCAATGCTCACGACCAGACCCAGTACCGCATCGCCGAGGAACTCGAGGCGCTCGCTGTGCGGCTGGCCGAAACTGCGGTGGGTGAGCGCTTCCTCGAGCAGTGCACGCTTTACAAAGGCGTGGCCCAGGCGCTTCTCGAGTTGCCCGAGCAGGAGCGGGCGATCCTTGTGCCAGACCCCTGAGGGGTCCGCCGGTGGGGATGGCGGAGCCCTCGAATCGAGCGGTCGGCCGCTCAGTGGAAGCGGCCGATGCGCTTCAGGTCGCCGAAGTTCATCCATATGAAGAAAGCCCGGCCAACCAGATGCGATTCCGGCACGAAACCCCAGAAACGACTGTCCAGACTGTTGTCGCGATTGTCGCCCATCATGAAGTAGTGGCCTGCAGGGACAACACACTCCATGCCGTCGGGCTCGAAGCGGCAGTTCTCCTTCTGTCGGAAACTGTCCATCGGCTGCACGTACGAAGGCTTGCCCGGATCGGCGAGTACCCGGTGATCCAGCGTTCCGAAG
Source organism: Betaproteobacteria bacterium (assembly GCA_016868175.1). Lineage (GTDB taxonomy): Bacteria > Pseudomonadota > Gammaproteobacteria > Burkholderiales > Burkholderiaceae_E > UBA3064. The sequence goes on along the minus strand of VGHO01000035.1, from coordinate 15,587 downwards.
CTTTCCCTGTACTGGCGGGTGTAGGACAGGCGATCGGCATCGAAGAATTCGCCGTCGGGGCGGATCGGCACGGGCTGCCCGTTGAGCGCGAGCTGACCGGCCTTCCAGCTGATCCGGTCGCCCGGAACGGCAACCAGGCGCTTGATGTAGTCGAGACTCGGATCGGGCGGATAGCGGAAGACCACCACATCGCCGCGCTGCGGAGTACCCACCTCCAGCAGTTTGGTGTGCACCACAGGCAGTCGCAGACCGTAGGCGTACTTGTTCACGAGGATCAGATCGCCGATCAGCAGGGTGGGCAACATCGAACCGGAAGGGATGCGGAAAGGCTCGGCCACGAAGGAGCGCAAGAGGAAGATCACCAGGAACACCGGGAAGAGCCCAGCGGTGTAGTCCACCCACCAGGGGTCGGCCGCCTGGGGATCACGGCGCGGAGCGAAGACCCAGCGGTTGAGCGCCCACATCGCACCGGTGAACAACACCACCACGAAGAGGATGAGCGAGAAGTTCATCGATCGTCAACCTGCAGGACTGCGAGGAAGGCCTCCTGCGGTATCTCCACGCTACCCACCTGTTTCATCCGCTTCTTGCCTGCCTTCTGTTTTTCGAGGAGCTTCTTTTTCCGGGTGATGTCGCCCCCATAGCACTTCGCCAGCACATTCTTGCGCATCGCCTTCACATTCTCCCGGGCGATGATGTTGGATCCGATGGCGGCCTGGATGGCCACGTCGTACATCTGCCGCGGAATCAGCTCGCGCATCTTGGCCACCAGATCCCGGCCGCGCCCCTGCGCCACGGTGCGGTGGATCATGACTGAAAGCGCATCCACCCGGTCGCCGTTCACGAGCACATCGAGCTTCACCACATCCGAGGGACGGTAGGCGAGGAACTCGTAGTCCATCGATGCATAACCGCGCGACACAGACTTGAGCTTGTCGAAGAAGTCGAGAACGATCTCGTTCATCGGCAACTCGTAGCTGAGGTGCACCTGGCGACCGTGGTAGCTCAGATCGGTCTGCACGCCCCGCTTGCCCGTACACAGCGTGATCACCGCGCCCACATAGTCCTGCGGCACGAAAACGGTGACCTTCACAACCGGCTCACGGATCTCCTCGATACGCGAAGGATCGGGCATCCGCGAGGGATTCTCCACCCGCAACACCGACCCGTCGCGCATCAGCACCTCATAGACCACCGTAGGCGCGGTGGTGATGAGATCCATGTCGAATTCGCGCTCCAGCCGTTCCTGCACGATGTCCATGTGCAGCAGGCCGAGAAAGCCGCAACGGAATCCGAAGCCGAGCGCCTGCGATACCTCAGGTTCGAACTGGAGCGAGGCGTCATTGAGTTGCAGCTTTTCGAGTGCATCGCGCATGGCCTCGTACTGGTTGGCCTCCACCGGATAGAGACCGGCAAACACCGCGGGCTTGATTTCCCTGAAGCCGCCAAGCGGCTGCGCGGCAGCCGGATGGACATGGGTGAGCGTGTCGCCCACTTTGGCCGCTTTCAGTTCCTTGATGCCGGCAATCACAAAACCCACCTCGCCCGCCGCGAGCATCTCGCGCGGCTGCGACTTCGGGGTGAACACCCCAAGTTGTTCGCAAACATACTGTGAGCCGGTGGCCATCAGCCGCACCCGATCGCGCGGGCGCAAGACGCCATTCACAACACGCACCAGCATCACGACGCCTACATAGTTGTCGAACCAGGAGTCGATGATGAGCGCCTGGAGCGGTTGCGACTCGCTGCCCGCTGGTGCCGGGATACGCGCCACCACCGCCTCGAGGATTTCGTCGATCCCCATTCCGGTCTTGGCGCTCGCGCGCACCGCTTCGGTGGCATCGATGCCAATGACGTCCTCGATCTCGGCGGCGGCAGTGTCAGGGTCAGCCGAAGGAAGATCCATCTTGTTGAGGACGGGCAGGACCTCCACGCCGAGTTCGATCGCGGTGTAGCAGTTGGCCACGGTTTGCGCTTCAACCCCCTGGGTGGCGTCCACCACCAGCAAGGCGCCCTCACAGGCCGAGAGCGAGCGGCTCACTTCGTAGGAGAAGTCCACATGGCCCGGAGTGTCGATCAGATTGAGGCGGTAGGTTCGCCCGCTCCTTGCAGCGTAGCGCAGGGAGGCGGTTTGCGCCTTGATCGTGATCCCGCGCTCCTTTTCCAGGTCCATCGAATCGAGGACCTGCGCTTCCATCTCCCGATCGCTCAACCCTCCGCAACGGTGGATCAGGCGATCGGCAAGGGTCGACTTTCCATGGTCGATGTGCGCAATGATCGAGAAGTTGCGGATGTCGTCCATCAGCGACCAGGCCGGATCGGAACGTACTGACCCGAATCCCCTCGCCGCACAAACGCCACGACGGTCTTGTTCCGGTCGAGCCTGCCCACCAGCTCGTTGAACTGCGCCAGGTTGAGTACTTCCTGGTTATTCAACGACAGGAGAAGGTCGCCAGGCTGGATACCTGCGCGTGCTGCCGGACCGTCGACCGCATCGATCTGCACCGCACCGCGCAGGCGCAGTTGCGCCTTGCGCTCCTCGGTGAGCTCTGAAGCCACCAGCCCCAGGAAGTTGCTCGGTCCGGTGGCCGGCGCGGTGCGCTGCTGGGCCGCCTTCACCGGTCGATCGGGTTCGGCTTCGGCCACCACCACCACCAGATCCTTGGCCACGCCCTTGCGCCATACCCCGAGTGCGGCCTTCGTACCCGGCTTGGTGCTGCCCACGAGCCGCGGCAGGTCGGAGGAACGCTCGATCGGCTTGCCCTCGTAGCGCAGGATGATGTCGCCCGCTTCCACGCCAGCCCGCTCCGCGGGAGAACCGCGCTCCACATTGCGCACCAGCGCACCAGCGGCCTTGGGCAACCCGAGCGCCTCGGCGACTTCCTTGCTCACCTCGGCAATCCCCACACCCATGCGCCCGCGGATCACCCGTCCGGCGGTACGGAGCTGTTCATAGACGCGTTGCACCTCGTCGATCGGAATCGCAAACGAGATACCCATGAAGCCGCCGGTGCGCGAGTAGATCATCGAGTTGATCCCCACCACCTCACCGCGCAGGTTGAGCAGCGGACCGCCGGAGTTACCCGGATTCACCGCGACGTCGGTCTGGATGAAAGGCAGGTATTCGCCGGTCTCCCTCCCCTTGGCCGATACGATGCCAGCGGTGACAGTGCTGTCGAGCCCGAAAGGCGAGCCGATTGCAACCACCCACTCGCCCACCCGGAGTCGCTGGCTGTCGCCAAAGCTCAGTCGTGGCAGCGCTGCGCCTTCCACCTTCAGCAAGGCCACGTCGGTGCGCTCGTCAGAGCCGATCAGTCTTGCCTTGAACTCGCGTCGGTCGGTGAGCGTGACAAGAATTTCGTCAGCCCCCTGAACGACATGATGGTTCGTGAGAACATAGCCATCCTGCGTGATGATGAACCCCGACCCTACGCCACGGGGAATTTCGTCGGGTCCTCCGCGTCCACGCGGCCCGGGCTGACCCGGAGCAGGACCCGGCCTCGGGGGGGTGAAGCGCCGGAAGAATTCGGCCATTGGATCGTCGCCCTCGGCGCTCGGCGGGCGCGCCGCTGCGGCCGGATCACGCTTTTCCACAGTCCGGATGTTGACCACCGCAGGGCCAACTTTCTCGACCAGATCGGCAAAGTCGGGAAGACCGCGAACGCTTGCGGTGAGCGCGGGCGCTGAAGGCGCAGAAGGCGCAAGGGTTGAGGAGGGTGGCGAGGGCGCCAACACACGGCCGTCCGGGCCGGGGGCGGCTCCCGCTGCCGAGCGCCCCTCCTGTGCCGAGGAGGCCGGTGCGGGTGCCTGGGATCCCGGCTGCGCTACTGCCGGCGACACCGCCTGCATGGCTGTGAGAGCAGCAACGGCTGTGCACCGGAGCGTGAAAAGGAAACGACGAGGCGCATTGGCCTTGGGGAGTACACGGGTCATGAAGTCCACCATGCGGGGGAAGCCTTGGGTTGGTCTCTGGGTTCGTCAATCGACCGGCATCGAATGCAGGGGATGGTCGGACTGGGAATCCATCGTTGACGACGGATGAGGACTGAACCTCACAGCCTCGTATTGTGATGGGCACCCGCGAAAACAAGAATAGCCCCGCAACCGGGAGGTATACGCGCTCACACGATCCGCTCGCCGATTCCTCCCACCCTGCGACCCGACCAGACCAGCCAACGGCGCAGACCAAACCAGACTGCGGGTTGCGTGTTCCATCTGGTCCAGTGGAACGTTTCCTCGTGCCCGTCGTCGCGGCGCAAGCGCACCGAGACCATGAAATCGAGGAGATGCCAGTCAAGCAGTTCCCAGGACTGCCGATCCGCGGGCCGGTCCCCAGACTCATCGACCAGCCTGCAGCGCCCCGGGCCCTCGGGTACAAGCCTCAGACGCGTGCGCAGCACCGTTGCACCGTTGGTGCGGGGCATCTCAAACCCGCCGCAGGATCAGCGTGCCGTGAGTGCCCGGCATCTCAGACCCGCCGCAGGATCAGCGTGCCGTTGGTGCCACCGAAGCCAAAGGAGTTCTTCATGGCAGCGTCGATGCGCATCGAGCGGGCACTGCCCGACACATAGTCGAGATCGCACTCCGGATCAGGGTGCTCGAGGTTGATCGTGGGCGGCGAAAGCTGGTGATGCACGGCCAACGCGGTAAACACCGACTCGATTCCGCCTGCTCCGCCGAGCAGGTGCCCGGTCATCGACTTGGTGGAATTCACTGCGACGCGACGCGCGACATCCTCGCCGAGCGCAATCTTGATCGCATCGCTCTCGTTCTTGTCGCCCAGCGGCGTGGAGGTGCCGTGCGCATTGAGGTAATGGACCTGCTCCGCTCCGATCGCCGCATCGCGAAGGGCAAGTCGCATGCAACGGGTTGGGCCGTCGGTGCTGGGCGCTGTGATGTGGTGCGCGTCGGCGCTCATCCCGAATCCCGCCACCTCGGCATAGATCCGCGCACCGCGTTGCTTTGCGGCATCGAGTGCCTCGAGCACCATCACCCCTGCGCCCTCCCCGAGCACAAAGCCGTCGCGGTCGCGGTCCCAGGGACGCGAGGCCCTCGCCGGATCGTGGTTGCGCTGCGAGAGTGCGCGTGCGGCGCAGAAGCCCCCGAGGCCGAGCGGGGAAATGGTGGATTCGGAACCACCGGCGAGCATCACTTCGGCATCACCGTATCCGATCATGCGGGCCGCAAGACCGATGCTGTGCAAACCCGTCGTGCACGCAGTGACGATCGACAGGTTGGGACCCTTCAGGCCGAGCATGATCGCAAGTTGGCCCGAGATCATGTTGATGATTGAACCGGGAACGAAGAAGGGCGAGATCCTGCGCACCCCGCGTGTGTTGTATTCGGTGTGGGTGTCTTCGATCAGAGGCAGGCCTCCGATTCCCGAACTCACCAGACACCCTGCCCGCTCTGGATCGAACTCCGAGGCGCGCAAGCCCGCATCGCGCCAGGCCTGCAGCGACGCGGCGATGCCATAGTGGATGAACGTGTCGAAGTGGCGCGCCTCCTTCGGAGGCATCCACATCGCCACCTCGAAGTTCTTCACCTCGCCCGCGATCCGCGCAGGGAATGCACTTGCGTCGAAGCGGCTCACCGGTCCGATGCCCGATCGACCCGCGACCAGATTGGCCCAGGCCTCTTCGACAGAATTACCGACCGGGCTGATGATCCCCAGCCCGGTGATCGCAACACGGCGGCGCGTCATCAGGCCTTGCTGTGCTGCCGAACGTAATCGATGGCTTGCTGGACGGTGGTGATCTTCTCGGCTTCCTCGTCGGGAATCTCGGTGCCGAACTCATCTTCGAGTGCCATCACAAGCTCGACGGTGTCGAGCGAATCCGCGCCCAGATCGTCAACAAAGGAGGACTCATTTCTGATATCGGCTTCGTTGACACCAAGTTGCTCTGCAACGATCTTCTTGACGCGTTGCTCGATATTTTCCATCCGAATCTCCTGAAAATTCACCATTCCAGCGGTGTGGAGTGTATCAGTCAGCCCATGAACATCCCGCCGTTGATCTGCAGCGTTGCGCCGGTGAGGTAAGCGCCCGCCTGACTCGCCAGGTACACCACTGCAGCTGCCACATCCGCCGGTTGACCCAATCGCTGCAGCGGTATCCGCTGGGCCAGCGCGTCGCGCTGCTCCGCCGACAGTGCCGCAGTCATGTCGGTTTCGATGTAGCCCGGCGCGATGCAGTTCACCGTGATGTTGCGGCTTCCGACTTCACGCGCAAGCGCGCGTGACATCCCGGCCAGACCGGCCTTGGCCGCCGCGTAGTTGGCCTGCCCGGCGTTGCCGGTTTCTCCCACCACCGAGGTGATGTTGATGATGCGCCCCCAGCGGGCCTTCATCATGGGCCGAAGCGCTGCCCGCGAAAGACGAAAGCCCGCGCTCAGATTGGTTGCGATCACCCGATCCCATTCCTCGTCCTTCAGGCGCACGCTGAGGTTGTCGCGGGTGATTCCGGCATTGTTCACGAGGATGTGCAGCCCGCCTTCACCGGCGAGCCGGCCGATCAGGTCCTCGCAGGCCTTGGCATCGCTCACCTCGAGCACTTCGCCGCGACTTGCGAGGCGCGCGTGCTCGACGGCTGCGTGGTTGAATGCCGGGCGGATCGCGGCAAAAGCCTGGTCGATCGCTGCGGCCCCGGCAGCGCTCGTGGCGGTGCCAAGCACCACAACACCGGCTTGCACCAGGTGCTCGGCAATCGCCTTGCCGATACCCCGGCTTGCCCCGGTGACGAGCGCGCGCTTTCCGTGAAGCTCGGGGTCGCAGACCCAGGGCCTCACGCGGAGGTCCCCGCGAGCGCCTCCTCGAGGGTGGAGGGATCGTAGACGGTGAAGACCCGCAGTGAGCGATCGATCCGGCTCGCAAGCCCTGCAAGCACCTTGCCGGGACCCATTTCGATCAGCGTATCGACACCCGAGTGCACCATCGCGCGTATGCACTCCACCCAGCGCACCGGGTGATACGCCTGACGAACCAGCGCGGCGGCGATGGCCTGCGGGTTGTGTTCCACCCGCACGTCGACGTTGTTGATGACGTCGATCGAGGGCGGCCTGAGTTCGAGTTGGCCGAGCGCCTCGGCAAGGCGCTCTCCTGCCGGCGCAAGCAGACGGCTGTGAAAGGGGGCCGAAACGGGCAAGGGCAGCGCACGCTTTGCGCCCCTTGCCTTGAGCGCAAGGCATGCGGCTTCCACCGCAGCACGATCACCGGCAATCACAACCTGCGAGGGCGCGTTGAAGTTCACAGCCTCGACCACCCTGCCGAGTTCATGGGCAGTGGCTGCGCACTGCGCGATGACCTCCTCATCGTCGAGACCGAGAATGGCGGCCATCGCCCCACTTCCAACCGGGACGGCTTCCTGCATCGCCTGGGCTCGCAGCCTCACGAGGCGCAGCGCATCGCGCAGCCCGATCACCCCGGCAGCCACCAGCGCTGCATACTCGCCAAGGCTGTGCCCGGCCAGAACCTTCGGGCTTGCCCCTCCGGCCCGGGTCCAGGCCTCCCATGCGCAAACGCCCGCCAGCAGCATCGCAGGCTGGGTGTTGACCGTGAGCGCAAGCGCCTCAGGCGGCCCATCCCGGATCAGTGTGCTGATCGACTCGCCAAGCGCGTCGTCGGCATCACGAAGCAGTGACTCAACCGCAGGCAGATGCATCCAGCCCTGGAGCATACCCACCGACTGCGAACCCTGTCCGGGAAAAACACAGGCCATCTTCACGCGACACCTCCAGAGTTCAGGATGCTGCCCGGCTCACACTGAGCAGCGACGCACCCCAGGCCATCCCACCCCCAACGCCCTGCAAAAGCAGGCGCTGGCCTTCCACGATCCTGCCGCTGCGCATGGCCCAGTCGAGCGCGAGCGGAACGGACGCGGCCGAGGTATTGGCGTGCTGATCCACAGTGCTCACCAGCCGGCCCGGATCGAGCCCCAACCGGCGGATCGTGGCCTGCAGGATGCGCACATTGGCCTGGTGCGGAATCACCCAATCCACCGCGTCGAGCGTGATACCTGCCCGCTCAACCACCTCGCGAGCGGCCTGGTCGAGCACCTGCACCGCTGTCTTGAAGACCGCCTGCCCGTCCATCGTGAGGAAGGGATGCCCGATCACCCTGCCACCGGCAACCTGCCCCGGAGTACGCAGGATCGACGCGAGCGAACCGTCGGCGTGGAGTACGTTTGCATGGATGCCCGGGACCTCACCCAGGCCGAGGACGACTGCGCCTGCACCGTCGCCGAAAAGTACACAGGTCGAGCGGTCTTCCCAATCCAGGATCCGCGAGAAGACCTCGGCCCCGATCACCAGCGCGCGCCGCGCCAGGCCCTGCCGCATCAGGGCGTCGGCCGTGGCAAGCGCATACACAAAGCCTGCGCAAACCGCCTGGACATCAAACGCTGCACCGCCGCGACAGCCGAGTTGCTCCTGCACCAGACAGGCGGTGCTCGGGAAGATCATGTCGGGCGTGGAGGTGGCCACGATCAGGAGATCGATGTCGCGCGCTGCGAGTGATGCTGCATCGAGCGCGGCGCGCGCCGCCTGGGTTGCGAGCTGGCTGCTGGTCTGTTCGGCGCTCGCGATGAAGCGCTGCCGAATCCCGGTGCGTTCCTCGATCCATGCTGCGGAGGTTTCCACCCCGCGCTGCGCAAGTTCATGCACCAGCTCCTCGTTGCTCACGCAGCGACGCGGGAGTGCCGAACCGGTACCGAGCAGCTGGCTGTACATCGGCACTCAGGCGCCGCGTGCCGCTGGCTGCTCGAGCCGGCTGGCAGGCAAGGCAGCCGCAGGGCTGGCTGTTGAGGCGCCTGCAACGACGCCCGCCAGAGTGCCGACCCCGGCAGAAGCCTGGCCCTCGATTTGCGCATCACCGGTGACGCCGGGATTGCCTTCGAGCGCCGATCCCGCCGTGCGACCCTCATGCGCGCGCATCCATATGCCGGGCAGCGTGCGGGCGATGCGCGCAATCAGGTCGTGCTCCACTGCGTGCGCAGTACGCTCGAGCGCAGTCTGGAAGGCGAGCCGATCGGCCGAACCGTGGCTCTTGAACACGATGCCCCGAAGGCCCACCAGCGCAGCGCCGTTGTAGCGGCGATGATCCATGCGGCGCCGGATTCGCCGAATCACCGGAAGCGAAACCAGGGCGGCGAGTCGCGAAGCGATCGAGCGATCGTATTCCTCGCGCAGCGTCTGCGCCACCATGCTCGCAAGTCCTTCAGAGGTCTTGAGCGCAACGTTGCCCACAAAGCCGTCGCAGACCACGATGTCGACCTTGCCGCCAAAGATGTCCTTGCCCTCCACATTGCCGAGGAAGTGGAGCCCGCTGCCGCGTAGCAGGTCTCCAGCCTGCTTCACCACCTCGTTGCCCTTGATCATCTCCTCGCCGATATTGAGAAGACCGATCGACGGATTGCTGCTGGCCTGCAATGCGCTGCAGAGCGCTGCGCCCATGATCGCGAACTGCAGCAGGTGCTCGGCGCTGCAATCCACGTTTGCGCCGAGATCCAGCACCATGGTGGCGCCGCCGCGTACGTTGGGCATCTGCGCTGCAATGGCCGGCCGATCGATGCCCTCGAGCGTCTTGAGAAGCATCCGCGACACTGCCATCAGCGCGCCGGTGTTTCCAGCACTGAGGCAGGCCTGGGCGCGGCCGTCGCGAACACACTCGATCGCGCGACGCAGCGAAGAATCGCGTTTGCCGCGCAGAGCCACGGCAACCGACTCATCCATGCCAACCACTTCGCTCGCCGGCACGATCTCGGTGCGGCCCGTCGTTTCCGATGCCCCGGTGCACGCGGCAAGCTGGTTGCGTATCGCGGTTTCAGGTCCTACCAGAAGACAGGTTGCACGTGGTTCCTCGCGCAGGAAGTCGAGGACCGCAGGCAAGGTGACCGGAAGGCCTTGATCGCCCCCCATGCAATCGACTGCGATACGCATGGTGTACCGGTCTATCCTCGGGCAGATACGCGGCAGAGTCTGCGTTGCGCGGCGCCGAGGATGAGGACCGGAAGCGGCTTCAGGACTCGTCGGCCTTGGTTTTCACCACTTTCTTGCCCCGATAGTATCCGCTCGGACTGATGTGGTGCCTCAGATGAATCTCGCCGGTGATGGGCTCCACCGCGATTGGCGCAGGGCTGAGGAAATCATGGGCGCGGTGCATGCCGCGCTTGGAGGATGACTTCTTGTTTTGCTGTACAGCCATGAGAGTGGCTCCCGGATAAAGCTAGCCCCGGAGTATAACAAGTGCGAGGCTCGGGTTCGGTCGAACCTGGCGAGGTGGCCCCCTCTGGCTCTTCCCCTGTGTTGAGCCTCAAGGCCAGCGAGGCTCAGTCGTCTGGAGACTCTCCGGATAACTTCGGTGGTGACGCGCCCTCCGACTCCCCTGATGATCCCTGAGGCAACACCGCCGATGATCCCCTGGCTGACGCTCCGCTGCGGTGCGCGCCGGGTATGCCCTCGCCTTGCATCTCCTTCCCGAGTGCGGCTCCGAGACGCGTCGCCTGCGTTGCCTCCACCGTGCGCTCCGCCGGTGCTGTCGGGAGCGCGCACTGCGCATGCATGGGCACGATCGGGAGCGCAAGCAGGAGTTCGTCTTCCAGCAACCCGAGCAAATCGAAGGCCTGAGCATCGGCAATCACATCAAAGTCGTCCTGCTGCGGCTCGTCGAGACGTTCAGCGCTTGCCTCATCCTCAACCACGAGAAACCTGCGCCTCACACGCACCTCGGCATGAACCGTGTCGAGACAGCGATTACAGCGCAATGCCGCATGGGCGTGCGCCTGAAGATTCAGCCAATGCCGACGCAGCCGCCGAGCGCTGGCAGTGGTGCTTTCGAGAAGCCCAACCGCTCTCCAGACCAGAGGATCGCGGATCGCTTCGCAGCAAGCCTCAGCAAGGCGCGGAAAGTCTCCGGGTACTTCCTGGGCACTGCTGGCTCCTTCGAGGATTCCCCCGCGTTCGATCCAGCGTTGCAACCAGAGTCTCCGGGGATCCTCCTTGGGGCGCGCGTGCCTTGGCAGTGGTGGGGGCGGCGTATCGGTGCAATCTGGCATGGCGCGCGGGTGCCTCGCGTGACAAGACAAGCGCAGCACCGCAGGGCCCAGACAAGCGCAGCACCGCAGGGCCTATGATACCTGCCGCCCCCAACGCCCCCGCCACCTCAGGCGCCCCCGCCACCCCAGGCGCCACCGCCACCGCCACCGCCCAGCGCCCCCAACGCCATGCCTGCCCTACTTCCGAGTCGCCCGTTCACTGCGTCAGCGGCGTCGATCGTGCTTGCCTCCACCTCGGTTTACCGGCGCAGCCTGCTGCAACGGCTCCTACACCGCTTCGAGGTGGTTGCTCCCGGGGTGGAGGAGGTGCAGGAGCGCGGGGAAAGCGTGGAGGCGATGACCCTCAGGCTGGCCCTTGCGAAGGCCCGTGCAGTTGCCGAGCGCTTCCCCGAAGCGCTGGTGATCGGGTCGGATCAGGCAGCCACGCTCGATGGTTGCCACGCCATCGGCAAGCCCGGCACCCTGCTCCGGGCGCGTGAGCAGTTGCGCGCGGCAAGCGGTAAAACGATGCGCTTCTTCACAGCGCTTGCCCTTGTGGGTCTTTCGTGCGGCGTGCAGGACCTCGAGGTGGTGGACACCGTGGTGCGTTTCCGGGCGCTCGACGAGGCTTCAATCGATCGCTATCTGTCGCGCGAGTCTGCGCTCGATTGCGCCGGCGCAGCCAGGTGCGAAGCGCTCGGCATCGCGTTGATGGAATCCATTGAGTCACGCGATCCAACCGCACTTGTGGGTTTGCCGCTGATCGCCCTCACGCGGATGCTTCACGACGCGGGTGTTGACGTCCTCGCGATGGATTCCTGAGCGGTGGGCGCGGCGAGTTCCACGAGCACGGATACTTCTCAAGCGGCGGATGTGGTGATTTCGGCGAGCACGGCCACTTCGGAAACGGTGCAAGCCGTCCGGGTCGGCGCGCTCGTGCTCTATGCCTGTGCGCTGGATGATGGTGCTGACCCACACGATTGCCTGCCTTCCGGCGTGCTCGCCCGGCTGTGCAGCACACGACACTTCGTGGTTGAAAACTGCCGCAGCGCGCGGCGCTGGCTTTCGCGCTGCGGTTGGCCCGGAGCGCTGAGCGAAGCGCGGATGATCGAATGGAATGAGCACCATGCCGGTCGCCACGCACTGCTCGCGCACTACACTGCGCAAGTTCTCGGGTGGTTGCGTAGCGGGCACGATGTGGGCCTTCTCTCGGAGGCAGGAGTGCCTGCGGTGGCCGATCCTGGAAGCCTGCTCGTGGCGCGGGTGCATGAGGCAGGGCTGCAGGTTGTTCCCCTGGTAGGCCCTTCGTCACTGCTGCTGGCGCTGATGGCCTCGGGACTCAACGGCCAGCACTTCGAGTTTGTGGGCTACCTTCCAGTGGATGCGGATCGCCGCGCCGCTGTGCTGTGCGCGCTCGAAACGCGATGCCGGCGTGAAGGGCTGAGCGTGGTCTGGATCGAAACCCCCTACCGCAACGACGCACTGCTCGAGACCGCGCTTCGGTGCCTGCAGCGGGATACGCTGCTCACGGTGGCGAGCGCAATCGGAACGCCTGAGGAGTGCATCCAGCGAAAGTCGCTCGCCGATTGGGCAAGAGAACGCTGGCGCCCGGGGAAGAATCCTGCCGTCTTCGTGATGGGATTTGCAGGCCAAGGCTTCGAGAGGGTTGCGGCGCCCCCTCAGCGCAGACGCATTTCCCGCGCTGCAAAGTCGTAGCCCACTCTGGCAAGTACGCGGCTGGTTTCAACTCCAACCCGGCGAGCAAAGCGCTCGGCAAGCGAAGGCTGCGGGCTGAAGTCCACCACTTCCTCGGCCTTGATCACGTCACGCGCCACCACATCCACCGTACCACGCGCATCGGCAAGGCCGAGCGAGATTGCCTGGTCACCACTCCAGACCCGACCGCTGAACACATGTCCGTCGTCTTTGAGACGCTCGCCGCGACCAGCACGGACGGCATCGATGAAGTTGAGGTGCAAAGCGTTGAGCGTGGCCTGCAGGTGTCCCTTCTGCTCGGCGCTGATCGCGCCAAAGGGATCGAGCATCGCCTTGTCCGAGCCGGCAGTGTAGAGGCGCCGCTCAACGCCGATGCGTTTCATCACTTCGGTAAAGCCAAAACTGTCGAGCCGCACCCCTATCGAACCGACGAGGCTGTTGCGATCCACGAAGATCTGGTCAGCCGCAACCGCAATGTAATAGCCGCCCGAAGCACAGATATCCTCCACCACCACATGCAATGGAGTATCCGGATACTTGCCGCGCAGCCGGACAACCTCCTGATGGATGATCGAAGCCTGTACCGGGGAACCCCCGGGGCTGTTGACCCGCAGGATCACGCCTGCCGTGCTCTGGTCTTCGAAGGCTGCACGCAACGCGCCGGTGATCAGATCGGCGTTGGCCTCGGACTCGTGATCGATTTCACCCCGGATGTCGATCAAGGCGGTGTGCCGGTTAGGCTTGCCGGCGTCGTGACCACCGAGCGTGCGCCACTCGTACCAGAAAAGCAGGAGCACGAGCAGGAAAGCCAGGCGGAAGCCGTTGGTCCAGCGGCGGCGACGGCGCTGCTCGGCGTTGGCGTCGTCGAGCAGTTTGACAAGCGCATGCTGCTGCAACTGGGTTGCACTCTGAAGCACTGGCGCGGCCGCAAGGTCGCTCCCGCGCAGACCGCCCTCGCCCTGCGCCCGCTCGTCTCCCGAAACCTGCCCGGAGCCTGTTCCCACCCGTTCCTCGCTCATGGCTGACCCACCTTCGGCCTCAACATGTTTCGACGCTCCTCACTCATCTGCGCTCCATCTTGCGCCTCAACATGATCTGGCCAGCCTCGATACTGCACTCGAGCGCCTCGAGCCGGCGCCCCCGGCAGGGTCCGTCGACGCAAAGCCCGGTATCCGGCTGATACATCGCACCATGCGTGGCACAGACCAGGTACTCACCTGTGTCGTCGAAGAAAGCTCCCTCGAGCCAGTCGAGTTCAACAGGCTGATGAGCACACCGGTTGAGGTAGGCGAAGTAGTTGCCCCGATAACGGACCACGAAGGCTGGAACCGCTCCAGCCGGGCCTGGGACGGAGGTGCGCAGTCCGCTTCCCCCATCCACAAGGTTGGCCGCAAGCCCGGCCACCACGGTGCACTTTTTCCAATCACCTGCCGCCATACTGATCTGCCTGCATGCTGCTTCCGTATTCACCCGACTCAAGGGTCGCTGCGTGGGCCGGGCGCATGCCCTGATCCCCCGGCCGGCCCTGCCGACTGCTGCGCGAGCAGCCACGCCGACAATTCAGACGCACTGTGAAACATTGCCTCGTGCGGCGATTGCCTGAGCACGTCGCTGCCAACCGCGCCGTAGCTTACTGCCACGGCCCGGGCGCCGGCTGCGGCGGCCATCTCCAGGTCATGGGTAGTATCTCCCACCATCAGGGTTTTTGCGGGGTCGACACCAAGCTCGTTCATCAGATCGAGCAGCATCCATGGATGCGGCTTGGCCTGACCCTCGTCGGCGGTTCGGGTCGACACGAAGTAGCGTCCCCAATCCGCCTGAAGCAAGGCTCGATTCAGTCCCTGTCGCGACTTGCCTGTGGCCACCGCCATCGGGTGGCCGGCCTGATGAAGGGCCGCGAGCAGCGGCTCGATGCCCGCAAAGGGCGTGAGCCGCGCCTCCCCCGCCAGAAAGTGGGCGCGGTACCGCGCCACAAACGCTGCGATGCGTCCGGGCTCGAGATCGGGAACCGCGTGGCGCAGACTGTCGTGCAGTCCCAGGCCGATCACCCAGGAAGCCCGCTGCCGATCCGGTACGGCGAGCCCCAGATCGTGCGCGGCAGCGCGAATGCTTTCGCTGATCGTGGCTGTGGAGTCAACCAGGGTTCCGTCCCAGTCGAAAACGATGAGGTCGAATGTGCGGGTGCTGCGGGTGTGGCTCATGCGAAACCCCAACGTGCGAAGGCATCCGGAAGCGGTGCGCGCAGGGTCAATCGCTCGTCGGGAGCTGTTGGCCACGGAAGCGCGATTTCGGCCGCGTGGAGAAGCATGCGCCGAACACCCGCGGCGTGCAGGCGCCTGTTGAGCTGGAAGTCGCCGTAGCGCTCATCGCCCAGGATCGGCAGGCCGAGATGCTGCAGATGCACCCGAATCTGGTGGGTGCGTCCTGTCTCGATACGCACCTCCACCACGCTGTAGTGGAGGGCGAGCTCCGGGTCCACACGATTGCCCAGCCCGCGCACCTTGCTCAGGGCTTCGCGGCCCTCCGGATCCACGCGCACCACCCGCTCGCCCATTGCGCCGAGCTCACGCAGCAAGGGAACACGGACCGAAAACTCACGCGCAGGAACTTCACCTGCAACCACGGCCAGGTAGCGCTTTCCAACCCGCCGCTCGCGCAAGGCAGCCTGTACCGCGAGAAGTGCGGAGCGCCGCTTGGCGAGCACCAGCACGCCGGAAGTCTCCCGATCGAGGCGATGCGCAAGTTCGAGGTAGCGCAATTCCGGGCGAAGGTGGCGGAGCCACTCGATCAGGCCGCGCTGCACGCCACTGCCGCCGTGCACCGCAAGTCCTGCGGGCTTATC
>VGHO01000034.1 GCA_016868175.1 Betaproteobacteria bacterium | reverse complement strand
ATGGTGTCGGCCTCGGGTACCTACTACACCAACGGCCTTGGCAACCGCCTCTTCGACTGCCTCTCGGGGATGTGGTGCAGTCCGCTTGGACACGCGCATCCGAGGATCGTCGAGGCGGTCACCCGCCAGGTGCAGACCCTCGACTATTCACCCGCATTCCAGTGCGCAGCGCCCTCCACCCTTGCGCTGGCCGAGCGGATCGCCGACCTGGCGCCCGAGGGCATGGACCATGTGTTCTTTACCTGCTCGGGTTCGGAGGCGGTGGATACTGCGCTCAAGATCGCCCACGGGTTTCATCGCTGCAAGGGCGAGGCAGGCCGGTTTCGCATGATCGGCCGCGAACGCGGCTACCACGGCGTGGGCTTCGGCGGCATCTCTGTGGGTGGAATTCCTGCCAACCGCAAGGCTTTTGCGCCCCTGATGCTCAACGGCGTGGATCACCTGCCCCACACCCACAACCTGGCGCAAATGGCGTTTTCCCGGGGCCAGCCTCATTGGGGTGCGCATCTCGTGGAGGATCTCGAAAGGATTGTGGCGCTGCACGATGCCTCGAGCATTGCCGCAGTGATCGTGGAGCCGGTGCAGGGCTCCACCGGTTTGGTGGTGCCTCCGGTGGGCTACCTCAAGCGGCTGCGCGAAATCTGCAGCCGGCACGGCATCCTTCTCATCTTCGACGAAGTGATCACCGGCTTCGGGCGGATGGGCACTCCCTTTGCAGCCCAACGCTTCGAGGTCACTCCGGACATGATCACCTTTGCCAAGGCCGTCACCAACGGCGTGATACCTCTTGGGGGCGTGATCGTCCGCAAGGACATTTACGAAGCCTTCATGCACGGGCCCGAAATGGTGATCGAACTCTTCCACGGCTACACCTATTCGGGTCATCCGATGGCCACGGGCGTGGGTCTTGCCACGCTCGAGGCGATGGAGGACGAAGACCTTTTCGAGGCCAGCGCTGCGCTCGAGCCGGTGCTCGAGGAAGCGGTGCATGGCTTGCGCGACCTCGACGAAGTGATCGACATCCGCAACATCGGCTGCGCTGCCGCGATCGATCTCAAGCCGGTTGCCGGCTCGCCCGGCCTGCGCGCCACCCGGGTCTTCGAGGCGGGCCTGCGCTCGAGCCTGCTGCTGCGCTTCACCGGCGACACGATCGCAATGGCACCTCCCTTCATCAGCACGCCCGCACAGGTGAGCGCCATGGTCGACACCCTGCGTGAACTCATTGTTGAAACCCGCTGAAGCCCACGAGTTCCTCATGAATATCCGCCAGACCACTTCCACGATCGCACACTGGATCAACGGCAAGACTGTGCCGGGCGCCTCCGCGCGTTGCGCCCCGGTCTACAACCCCGCGCTCGGCGAAGTGCAGAGCGAGGTGTTGCTGGGCACGGCTGCCGATGTGGACGCAGCGGCAGGCGCCGCCTCGCGTGCCTTCCCCGCTTGGGCCGAACTGCCCCCGCTGCGCCGGGCCCGGGTGATGTTTCGCTTCAAGGACCTGATCGAGAAACACCACGACGCGCTGGCTGCGTGCATCACCCGGGAGCATGGCAAGGTGTTCAGCGATGCCAGGGGCGAAGTCACCCGCGGACTCGAGGTGGTGGAGTTTGCCTGCGGCGCACCGCAACTGCTCAAGACGGCGCACAGCGACAACGTGGGCGGCGGTATCGACAACTGGCATCTGCGACAGCCCCTTGGCGTGACCGCCGGGATCACGCCCTTCAACTTTCCCTTCATGGTGCCGCTCTGGATGATTCCGATGGCGCTTGTCACGGGCAACGCCTTCATCCTCAAGCCTTCGGAGCGCGACCCCTCGGTTTCGCTCATGATTGCGGAGCTGCTGCAGCAGGCTGGTCTGCCCGACGGCGTCTTCAACGTTGTACAGGGCGATCGCGAGGCGGTCGAGGCTTTGCTGCATCACCCCGAGGTGCAGGCGGTGAGCTTC
This sequence comes from Betaproteobacteria bacterium, assembly GCA_016868175.1. Taxonomy (GTDB): domain Bacteria; phylum Pseudomonadota; class Gammaproteobacteria; order Burkholderiales; family Burkholderiaceae_E; genus UBA3064. The sequence goes on along the minus strand of VGHO01000034.1, from coordinate 15,570 downwards.
GTGGGGTCCACGCCGATCGCCGAAATGATCCACCGCGAAGCAGGATCGCGCGGCAAGCGGGTTCAGGCGTTGGGCGGGGCAAAGAATCACCTCGTGGTCATGCCCGACGCCAATCTCGAGCAGGCGGTCGATGCGCTGGTCGGTGCCGCCTACGGCTCGGCAGGTGAGCGCTGCATGGCCATTTCGGTGGCCGTGGCCGTGGGCGACGTGGCAGATCGACTGGTGCATGCACTTGCCGAGCGCGCCCGTGGGCTGCTGGTGAAGGACGGCATGGAAGGCGACGCTGAGATGGGTCCGCTCGTGACCGCCCAGCACAAGTCTCGGGTGGAGCACTACATTGAGGAGGGCATTCGCGAGGGTGCATCGCTGGTGGTCGACGGGCGGGGTCTGCGGGTTCCCGGCCGCGAGGGTGGATACTTCCTCGGGGGCTGCCTCTTCGATCAGGTTCGTCCCACGATGCGCATCTATCGCGAGGAGATTTTCGGGCCGGTGCTCGCGGTGGTGCGCGTGAAGGACTTCGCCGAAGCGCTCGATCTGGTCAACCGTCATGAGTTCGGCAACGGCGTGTCGATCTACACCGCCGACGGCGGCTTGGCGCGCGAGTTTGGTCGACGCGTCAGGGTGGGCATGGTTGGGATCAACGTGCCGATTCCGGTGCCGATGGCATGGCATTCCTTCGGCGGATGGAAGCGCAGTCTCTTTGGTGAGCATCACGCCTATGGCGAAGAGGCGGTTCGCTTCTACACCCGCTACAAGAGCATCATGCAGCGCTGGCCGGAATCGATCGCCAAGGGCGCCGAGTTTGCGATGCCCACCATGAAGTAGGCGGGAATCGGCGCTGCGCAGTTGGCCTGCGCCACCCCGTAGGCCTTGGCAAGATCGGGTGGCGTGGCCACAGCCATCGCGTGTCGTCTTCGCCAACGCCGAGACTTGCCAGTCCCTGCGCGCGACGGCTCGGCCCGAGCGCGGGAAATCGGGGGCACTGGAGAGCGTCAAACGGAGGACGGCGATGCGCGACAGCGAAGGCAGTGGACTTGACCAGGGGCTTGCGCAATACGGCGACAACGCTTTTTCGAGCTTTCTGCGCAAGGGCTTCATCAAGGGTGCGGGCTACTCGGACGATGCGCTCAACCGCCCGGTGATCGGCGTTGTGAACACCGGCAGCGGATTCAATCCCTGTCACGGGAACATGCCGCAATTGCTCGAGGCCGTGCGTCGCGGTGTGATGCTTGCGGGTGGGTTGGCGGTTGATTTTCCGACCATTTCGATCCACGAGAGTTTCTCGAGCCCCACCTCGATGTTTCTGCGCAATCTGATGGCGATGGACACCGAGGAGATGATCCGCGCCCAACCGATGGATGCAGTCGTGCTGATCGGCGGTTGCGACAAGACGGTGCCGGCGCAACTCATGGGGGCCTGCTCGGCCGACCGACCAGCGGTGCAACTCATCACCGGATCGATGCTCACCGGGTCCTACCGCGGCGAGAGGGTTGGGGCATGCAGCGACTGTCGCCGTTTCTGGGCGCTCTATCGCGCCGACCAACTCGGAGAGACAGCACTGGCCGAGGTGAACGAGCAGCTGGTTGCAAGTGTTGGCACTTGTTCGGTGATGGGCACGGCCAGCACCATGGCGATTCTTGCCGAGGTACTCGGCATTACGGTAGCGGGTGGCGCGTCGGCGCCCGCAGTGACCGCAGACAGGATGCGGATTGCCGAGGCCAGCGGCCGGATGGCGGTGGAAGCCGCACGAACGCAGCGGACACCTTCGCAGTTCCTCAGCCGCAGGTCTTTCGAGAACGCGGCACGGGTGCTGCTCGCGATCGGAGGATCAACCAACGGGCTCATTCATCTGTGCGCGGTTGCCGGACGGCTCGGAATCGACCTCGATCTTCACGCCTTCGATGCGATGGGTCGTGAGACCCCGGTGCTGGTTGATCTCAAGCCCTCCGGCCGATACTACATGGAGGATTTTCATGCGGCAGGTGGCGTGCCCGCGCTCCTGGCGGCGCTGCGACCCCTGCTTCATCTCGATGCGCTCACGGTGAGCGGACGAACGCTGGGCGCGTTGATCCAGAGCACGCTCGACGCGAAGCGCCTCTTCAGCCAGACCGTGATCCGTTCGCTCCGCGATCCGGTCTACCCGGAAGGCGGACTTGCGGTGCTGCGCGGCAATCTCGCACCGGCCGGATGCGTGATCAAGCCATCGGCCGCTTCCCCGCATCTCCTGGAGCATGAGGGTCGGGCGCTTGTCTTCGAGGGACTCGAGGATCTTGCCCGCCGCATTGACGATCCCTCCCTCGATGTGCTGCCCGGCGACATTCTGGTTCTCAAAAACATCGGGCCCAAGGGGGCCCCCGGAATGCCCGAGGCGGGCATGTTGCCAATCCCGCGAAAGCTCGCACGCGAGGGCGTGAAGGACATGGTCCGCATCTCCGACGGTCGCATGAGCGGCACCGCATCGGGCACGATCGTGTTGCATGTATCGCCCGAGTCGGCAGCGGGCGGGCCGCTCGCATGGGTGCGCAGCGGCGACCGTATCCGGTTGAGCGTGCGGCGCCGCGAACTTCTCTGGCTGGTCGACGATGCCGAGATCGAAAGGCGCAGGGCATCCGCGCCGATCGAGGCCCCCAGCGCCTCGCGAGGGTATCGAAAGCTCTACCTCGAACAGGTCCTGCAAGCCGAAAAGGGAGTTGACTTCGCATTCCTGCGCGCTCCCAGTGCTGCGGAGACTCCGCGTTGAGTTGCCAGAGAGTGCACGAAGACGCGCCGGGCCGCGGGCAGGATCGCCGGCCAGGGCTGCCGGTTTGGAAAAACTGCCCGAGGGCTCCCCGATTCAGGGGCAACACCGCACTCAACTGCCGAAACGCTCGCGCAGTTCACGTTTGATGATCTTTCCGTTGGCGTTGCGTGGGAGCATTTGTGTCTCCAGGAGGATCTGCACCGGTACCTTGTAGGCGGCCAGACGCTCGGCCACCCAGGCCTGAAGCGCAGACTCGGTAAGGGTTTCTCCAGGCCTCAGGCTCACAACCGCCACAGGTTCCTCCCCCAGACTTGGGTGCGCACGGCCAACAACTGCAGCGTCCATCACCGCAGGATGCTCGTAGAGCGCGCTTTCCACTTCAATGCAGTGGATGTTTTCACCGCCACGGATAAGCATGTCCTTCTTGCGGTCCACGATCGTGCAGAAGCCCTCGTCGTCGAGCCGGGCGAGGTCTCCGGTTTTCACCCAGCCGTCCACGAAAGTTGCCGCGCTCTCCTCTGGCCTATTCCAGTAGCCCTTCACAACATTGGGCCCGCGTGCCCAGAGTTCACCGATGGTCCCGGGTGGCAGACTTCGACCGTCGTCGTCGCAGACCTTGAGTTCGCAGTTCGGCAGGGCCGGACCGCAACTTTCCGGCCTGAATGCGTAGTCCTCGCCGCTGTGGTGGGTGCAGGTGGAGGAGGTTTCCGTCATGCCCCAACCGGTTCCGGCGAGCGCAGTTGGAAAGACACTTTCCAGCCGGCGTACGAGTTCTGGAGCTGCCGGGGCGCCGCCGTAGGAGACCAACTCGAGCGATGAAAGGTCGTAATGGGCGCGCTTCGGATGCTCCAGAAGTTGCCAGGCGATCGTCGGAACGCCGCCCGCCCCCGTGATGCGCTCGCGTTCGATGAGCTGCATGGCGCGTTCCGCGTCCCACTTGCGCATCATCACGATCCTGGTTCCAGCGTAGAGCGCCGGGCACAGAATGGCTTGGCAGCCTGTGACATGGAAAAAGGGCACCGAGAGCAGGTTTGCACGCTGCACCGCTGCGGGCTGCGCAGTCGCGGCAGTCGCGGCAGTCTGCGCTGTCGCAGACGGATCCTCTCCCCTGCGCAGGGCATTGCGTGCCGCAAGGTGCGCAGCAGACCAGACCGAGTTGATCGTGTTGCGGTGGGTGCCGAGTGCGCCTTTGGGGTTGCCTGTGGTACCAGAGGTGTAGAAGATGGTGGCATCGTCGTCGGCGTGGATCGGGGTATCGGGGCACTTCGCCTCGGGGAGTGCGGCCCAGGCTGCTGTTGGCCCAACGACTGCATCGAGTCCTGTGAAAACGTGTTCGATGCTGGGGCAGTCGTGGAGAAACGGCGCGAGGCGATCACGGCGCTCATCGTCCACGACAAGTACGCGGCAGCCGCAGTCGCGTAGTGCGTAGTGCAGTTCGCGTCCGGTGAGCCAGGCATTGAGCGGCACTGCAATGGCACCGAGCAGCAAGGTGCCAAAGAAGGTCACGGGCCATTGCGGCAGATTGCGCATCGCGAGCGCCACCCGGTCGCCCTTGCGGATGCCGAGCCCGTCGAGGTGCCATGCGAATGCAAGACTTGCCCGCGTGAAGGCCTCGAACGTCACGCGCTCGTCTTCATGCACCAGAAAGACCCTCTCGCCGTATCCCCGACCATGCAGGAAAACATCGCGCAGCGTGGGAGGCGCGTGTTTCCACACCTTCAGGCGCTGGCCCCGGATCCAGCGCTCCTCGATCTCGAGTGGCATGCCCGGCGCGGTGAGCCGCCGGTGCGCCTCGGCAAGCGACATCGCGGGCCAGCGCGAGCCAGCCCTGGTCGTTTGGGAGTCAGGCAGCATTGCGCAGCGCCGTGGATGAAGCTTCCGGTGAGTGGGGACCCGCCATCCTGAAGCCGCCTGGAGTCGCCTGGAGCCGCCTTGAACCGCCTGGAATCGCCTGGAGTCGCCTGAGGCCGCCCGAAGCCGCCTCAAACGGCCTTCGAAGCGAGGAGACTGCCCAGCGCTTCGCGCGCCTGTTCAATGTCGTCTTGCACCTTGAGCAGCACGCCGGCCAGGGGATTCACCGTGTCAGCGCTCAGATCTTCAAGTCCGAGGACGAGCACAGCTTGGGCCATATCGATCGTCTCGGCCACTCCGGGGCGCTTGAAGAGTTCGAGGCGGCGAAGCCCCTGAACCAGATGCACGATGCGCCGACGCATCGGTGGAGACAAGGCTGGAACCTTGCGTGCAAGGATCGCCTCCTCGCGTTCCGGGCTTGGGAAATCCACCCAGTGGTAGAGGCATCTGCGCTTGACGGCGTCGTGCAGTTCGCGGGTACGGTTCGAGGTGAGCAGCACGATGGGGGGTTGCGGAGCCCGGATACTACCCAGCTCGGGGATGGATATCTGAAAGTCGGAGAGCAGCTCGAGCAGGTAGGCCTCGAAGGCCTCGTCGGTGCGATCGAGTTCGTCGATGAGCAGCACCGGAGCGGCTGCAAGCCCGCTGTCGAGCGCCTCGAGCAGCGGTCGACGCAGCAGAAAGCGCCGGTCGTAGAGGTCATTGAGGTGGAGATGTTCCTGGCGTCCCGAGGATTCAGCCATGCGGATTTCCAGCAATTGCCGTGCATGGTCCCACTCATAGGCGGCCTGGTTGAGATCCATCCCGTCGTAGCACTGCAGGCGGATCAAGCGCCGCCCGAGCATGCCCGCAAGCACCTTGGCGATCTCGGTTTTCCCGGTGCCGGGCTCGCCCTCGAGCAGGAGCGGTCTGCCAAGTCGCAAGGCCAGAAAGAGTGCGGTGGCAAGGCTGCGGTCCGCGAGGTAGAGGTGTTGGGCCAGACCCTCGACCGTGGCGTCGATCGAGGACGGCAGCGCCACGCCGATTTCGCGATTTGTGGCTTCACCCGCCTCGCTCACCTTGCTGTCCTGCTCAGGTTCCATGGGCATTGGATGGCGCATCCGGAAAAGGGAAATCGCGAGGATACTCCAGCGTCGGAGCGCCTATGGGCAAAATCGATCCACGGTCGATCCACCATGGATGCACCGCTGGACTACCTTCGGTGCACCCCTCGTGCGCGATCAACGCGCAGCACGGCAACATGGAGTGCCCAGGCGTGGATTCGCAGCGCAAGCGGCGCGCTGCAGTCTGCCCGATTCAGTAGCGAAGTGCACCGGGGGGACTTTCGCCGGGACGCCCGCAGGCTTGGGCTAGCATCGGACGGTCAGAAAAGGTCGTCCTTCGGTCGGCCATTCCATTGTTTGCCTGGGAGAGGACTCGGTGCACAGTATCCGCTTAACGGTCAACGGTCGCGAGGCCGAGGTTGAGGTCTCCACACACACCCTGCTCGTCGATGTCTTGCGCGAGCATCTGGCGCTGCGCGGCACGCACGTTGGATGCGATACCTCGCAATGCGGTTGCTGCACCGTGTTGCTCAACGGGGAGTCGGTGCGTTCCTGCGCGGTGCTTGCGGTGCAGGCCGAAGATGCGCAGGTCACCACCGTGGAGGGACTTGCAAACGACGGCACGCTGCATCCGATCCAGGAGGCTTTCTCGCGGTGTCACGGCCTGCAATGCGGCTTTTGCACGCCAGGCATGATCATGACCACGGCCTGCCTGCTCGCCACCAATCCCAACCCCGGGGAGTCCGAGATCATCGAGGCTCTCGAGGGCAATCTTTGCCGTTGTACCGGCTACGTCAACATCGTCGCTTCGGTCCAGGAGGCCTCGCGCCTGCTGCGGGCAGCCTGACCCCTTTTTTTGTGGAAAGTCCATCATGAACGCACCCAACGACGTCCCCATCGCTGCGCGTTTTGGCTCGGGCCAGTCGGTCCGCCGGGTTGAGGATCACGCCCTGGTGCAGGGCGAGGGCCTCTACGCAGGCGACGCAGTCATGCCGGGGATGACCTGGCTGAAGTTTCTCCGTTCCCCGCATCCGCACGCCACGATCGTGGATGTCAATACTGCGGCAGCGCGCGCAATGCCGGGGGTCGTTGCAGTCCTGACCGGCAAAGATCTGGTTGATGCCGGCGTCAAGCCCCTGCCAGGCGTTGCGGGATTCAAGCGCGCCGACGGAGCGCCTGCGGTCACCGCGCCGCGACGCCCGCTCGCCTTTGAGCGGGTGCGTCACGTGGGGGAGGCACTCGCTTGCGTGATCGCCGAATCGGCAGACCAGGCCGGTGCAGCCTTGCGCGCGATCGAAGTGGAGTATGCGGCGCTTGATGCGGTAGCCGGATCGCACGATGCAATGCGTGCAGGCGCTCCATTGGTTTGCGAGACTGCTTCCGACAACATTTCGGCCTTTGCCCGGTACGGCGATCCAAAGGCCGCTGATGCGGTGTTTGGCTCGGCCGCGCATGTGGTGAGCCTGAGCATTGCAAACCAGCGCCTGATTCCGGCGCCGATGGAGCCGCGTGCAACGCTCGCCTGGTACGAAGCGGATACTCAGCGGATCACGATGCGCATGAGTACCCAGATGCCGGCGGGGGTACGCAACACCCTGTGCGATGCGGTGCTTGGACTGCCTCGCGACAAGGTGCGCATTCTCGCCACCGACGTGGGTGGTGGGTTCGGCGCGAAGACCGGAATCTACCCGGAGGACGCAGTGCTCGCACACGCTGCGCGGGTGGTGGGAAGACCCGTGAAGTGGGTTGCGGAGCGCAGCGAGGAGTTTGTGGCCTCAACCCACGGCAGGGACATCGATACCTGCGCTCAGCTTGCACTCGACGCGTCAGGGCGGATTCTCGCACTTCGGGTGCATACGGTGGCCAACGTGGGGGCCTACGCGCTCGGTGCGGGGGTGGCGATCCAGGCACTCATCGGCCCCTGGGTTCAGACATCCATCTACGACATCCGCACGATCGACTTCCAGTACACCGCAGTGATGACCAACACAACCCCGACCGGTCCGTACCGGGGCGCCGGTCGGCCGGAGGCGATCTACATCATCGAGCGCCTGATCGACGCAGCATCACGCCGACTCGATATCGATCCGGTTGAATTGCGTCTGCGTAACATGATCCAGCCGAACCAGTTTCCCTACACCAACCCGATGGGACAGGTGTACGACTCGGGTAATTTCCCGTCGATCACCCGGCAAGCGCGCGAGCTTGCCGACTGGCAGGGCTTCGAGGCACGCGCTGCGGATTCCGCGCGCCGCGGCAAGTGGCGGGGTCGGGGCGTTGCGTCGTTTCTCGAGTGGACGAGCGGTAACGCCTTCGAGGAGACGGTCCGCGTGACCGTGGCCGCCGACGGCTTCATCGAGATCATCTCGGCCACCATGCCGATGGGGCAAGGCATCGCCACAACATACGTACAGCTCGCGGTCGACGCCTTCGGCGTGCCACTCGAGCGCATCCGGATCGTTCAGGGCGACACCGATCTGGCCGAGGGTTTCGGATCCGCAGGGTCGAGGTCGCTGTTCACCGGTGGGTCAGCGATCGAGGTGGCGGCGCACAAGGTCATCCACAAGGCCCGGGATCTTGCCGCCGAGGTCCTCGAAGTCGGCTCCGAGGACCTCGATTACGCGGAGGGCCGCTACGCCGTTGTGGGCACCGACCGAGGTATCGGGCTCTTCGAGGTGGCAGCACGCGCCGAACTCGGCCGAATCCAGCTCGATTCCACCACCAGGGTTGATGGACCGTCCTGGCCCAATGCCTGCCATATCTGCGAGGTTGAGGTCGACCCCGACACGCTGGAGGTGCAACTCATCCGCTACTGCTCGATGAACGACGTTGGAAGGGTCGTCAACCCAATGATCGTGCGAGGCCAACTCGACGGCGGCGCAGTGCAGGGAATCGGCCAGGCGCTCACCGAATCCATGGTGTACGACGAGAGTGGGCAACCGTTGTCGGCGAGCTTTCTCGACTATGCGATGCCACGGGTTGACATCATCGGCCGCTTTCGCACCGAGATGGATCAGAGCATCCCGTGCCGCACCAACCCGCTTGGCGTGAAAGGTGTGGGTGAACTGGGCACGATCGGCGCAACACCAGCGCTGGTCAATGCGGTTGCCGATGCTCTCGCGCGTCACGGTTACGCGCAGGCTGCGGATCGATTGCAGATGCCGCTCAGCCCCTCACGCCTGTGGCACCTGCTCGCAAACAGCACAGCCGCCTGAGCCTTGAAGCGCGCCGGAGAGCGCGTGCGACACTCGCTCGAGCAGTGCGCGGGGCGTGATCGGCTTGTACATCACCTCAAACGCGGCGCGTCCATCCCGGAGTGCGCCAGTATCTCCAAGCGCAGTGTCGCCGGTGAGGAGCAGGGCGGGGATGTCCCGGTTGAACTCCTCGCGGAGCCGATCGATCAACTGCAGGCCGTTCACGAGCGCATTGAGCCTGTAGTCACTGATGATCAGGTCGGGCGGCCGATCAAGCGACTGTAGCGCCCCGTCCACCGCGTAGCCCGAATCGCAGCACTGAAGGCTGAAACCCTCGTTGCGCAGCAGCGTTGCCACCGATTCGAGCACCTGCAGGTCATCGTCGATCAGAAAGATCAGAAACCGCTCCGGTCGCGTGAGGCGCTGCGTGGGGAGGCCTGCGCGCTCCTCCTGCCTCCCTGCGCGATGCACGGAACCGGAGCGATAGCGGCTTGCCGCGATGTGCAGTCGAAAGGTCGAACCCTTGCCTGGTGCCGATTCGACCGAGACGCCGAGGCGCATCAGATCGCAACTGCGTCGCACGATGGCCAGGCCGAGCCCCAGACCGTCACGGCGGTTTCGTCGTGCATTGTTGAGTTGCACATAGTCGTCGAAGATCGATTCGAGTTGCTCGGGCGCGATGCCGATGCCCTGATCACGGACTTCGATCAGGTATTCGCGGTCCTCGGCCGCACGGTCTGCGCCGGATGCGTCCTTCGCGAAGTCTGCACGGACCGTGCGGTCTGCGCCGTGCCCGCTGTGCAACGCGCGGGTAACGCTTGCACCGCTTGCAGCCAGTCCTCCCTCCACGACGATGCGCCCGCCTTTCGAGTACTTCACTGCGTTGTCGACCAGGTTGAACAGGGCGCGACGAAGCAGATCGGGATCGGCGCACAACTGGCCTTCGGCGAGCAAGACCTCGAGGCGGATGCCCTTGGCCTGGGCAATGCTGCGAAAGGTTGTGGCGATCGATTCCCCGAGTGGCTTGAGGTCGACCGCCTCGTCGCGGACCTGGATGTCGCCCGAGCGAAGATGCGAAAGCTCGAGGAGAGCTTCGAACATGTCGCGCATCAGCCTTGCCGACATCTCGAGCTTGGTGAGAAGCTCACGCGAGGCCGGAGCGAGCCGATGACTTCCCAGCGAAGCGAGCAGCATCATCAGTGCCTGCATAGGCTGGCGCAGGTCGTGGCTGACCGAGGCGAGAAATCGCACCTGCATCTGGTGCGCCATTTCCGCACGCTGGCGATTGAGTTCGGCCTGATCGCGCTGCCTGCGCAGGGCGTCAGTGGTCGACGCGAGCTCGGCCTGCAGGCGCAGCGAATCGAGAAAGACCCGGTGCAGCCGCGCTGCATTCAGCAGCACGAAGAAGAAGAAGGTGGCAAGCGCCAGGACCATGAACCAGGGGTAGGCGAAATCCGACAAGGGGAACCACACGGCCAGGGGAAGTATCCGTGACAGGGTTGCCCCGAGCGCAAACAGGCGATAGCCGATGGCGATCAAAAGCGCACTCACGCTCAACAGGCAGCACACGAAGGTGTAGATCAGGCGTGTGACATCGCTCGCCGGTGGAAGCAGCACGAAGGCCGAGGCGCCCCATACCAGTCCGTTCGCGATCGCGCCGACCGCTGCAAGTTGCCCCCAGCGCTCGGGGGAGCAACGCTGCGGGTGCGCCAAGTAATGCAGGTAGAGCCAGTGCCGGAGGCATGCAAGCACTCCGGAAAGCCCAAGGAACGCGATCAGCCCCGCAACCGGGGCATCTTCGAGCCAGAGGAGGGGCGTGATCAGCCCGCTGGCTATCAGGCTGCCGGCATTGGCAGGCCCCATGGCGCGATAGAGCGCATCGATCTGTGCAGCGCGCAGGTCCATCGCGGTGCTGGCGCAAGGGGCCTCAGCCCTGAGCCCGCGCGGCGGGAGGCGGAGGCGCCTTCTGCAGCAAGGCAACCAGCGCCGCACCAAGGATCACTGCGGCCGAAATGGCGATGCCCTCGCGCAAGGAACCGGACCAGTCGGCGATCCAGCCGCCAAGCACCGGGGCAAGGACCTGGCTCGCGGCAAAGGCGATGGTGAAGGTGGCCATCGCTGCGCCCCAGGCGGGCTTGTCGAGCGATTGGCGGATCAGTGCGCTGATGGCCGAGGGGACACTGAACATGCCCAGCCCGAAAAGGGCCGCCGAACACTGCATCGTGAGGCCTTGCCAGGCTGCGGAAACCGGCACGACCGGAAGCAGCGCGCCCAATCCCAGCACCGCAAGAATTGCGGCCATCGCGTGGCCGTTGGACCAGCGCGCAAGAGGCCTCGACCAGACGAGGGGCGCAAGCAAGGTGGTGAGCCCAAGGAGGATCCAGACGACTGCGCTGTCGGTGGCGGATGCTCCCAGCGCCTTGAGCCAGGCGATGATGAAGGTCATGTAGACAATGTAGCCAAGTCCGAAGCCGATGTAGGCGAGGAAGGCGGGCAGCAGAGGTCGCAGCAACCAGTCGGGACGCCCCTGGGCATGGGCCGGTTCCTCGATACGCTGCGAGGCAGCCCGGCTGGCAAGCACCATCAACAGCGATGCGCCGCCCATGGCCACCCAGGTATGCGGCCAGCCCGAGGGTCCGCTCGCAGCCATCCACCACGGAATCAGCAGTCCGCTGAGCATCAGTCCAAAGCCTGCACCACCGAAATAGATCGTGATGCATCGGGTGGACCAGCGCGGGTCGTGGGCAGCGATGTTGCTCGCAAGGGCGCCTCCACAAATGAACGCGGCCGCCGCGCCGATTCCGCCAAGGATCCGGCACAGCGCGAGCATGTAGAGCTCGCTGGCCACGCCTGTGAGGAGAAGCGCAAGCGCGGTGAGCAGCATGCCGCGGTTGAAGAGTATCCGGTTACCCCAGTGCCGGATCAGACCTCGGGTGAGAATCGCGCCGAGGAGGTAGCCGAGCGCGTTGGCGGTGTTGAGAAAGCCTGCCGCGGAAAAGCTCAGGCCGAGGTCCTCGCGCATTGCGGGGAGTACCAGAGCGTAGGCAAACCGTGCAAAGGAGTTGGACACCGTGGGCCCGAGCGACAACCCGAGTGCGAGGAGCACGATCGCCGGATCGCCCCTCACTGGGGTCGGTCTGCCGCCCGGCCCCGAGGACGTCATGCGAAACCGCTTCTTCAGAGCAGCTGACAGGCGTCCTCGAAGCGCATGCGCGGCAAACGCTCCATGACCTTGGAGGGGTCGCCGTAACCGAGATTGCACAGGAAATTCGAGCAGACCTTCCCCCCTGGAAAGAAGGTGGCGTCCACCATCGCATTGTTGAATCCCGACATCGGCCCGCAGTCGAGCCCGATGGCGCGAGCGGCCATGATCAGGTATGCGCCCTGAAGGCTTCCGTTGCGAAAGGCGAAGGTTTCGCGCATGGCGCGCTTGTCGTCGCCGCGGAACAGGTCGGCAAATGCCGGATTGTGGGGAAAGTGCTCCGGCAGTCGCTCGTGGAAGTCGGTGTCGTGTGCCACGATCACCACGACGGGCGCTGCCATCGTCTTGTCCACATTCCCAGGCGAAAGTGCCGGTCGAAGGCGCTCCTTGGCCTCGGGAGTGCGCAGGAAGAGCAGGCGCGCCGGCTGACTGTTGGCCGATGTGGGCGCAAATTTCATCAGGTCGTAGAGCTGATGCAACTGCACGTCGTTCACAGCACGATCGAGCCAGCCGTTCTGGGTTCGGGCGTTCAGGAAAAGGGTGTCGAGGGCTTCTGTGGAGATCATCGCGTTTTATCCTTGAGGAGTGATATTTCGTTCAGAATATATGTGTAGTTTCGAATATATGTTTTGTTTGGAATACATGTTTCGCTTGGAAGATATGTTTCGCTTGGAAGATATGTTTCCTCGGAAGATATATTCAATTTATAAGATATGTTTCGTTCAGGAGAGATATCCCTTTCCTTGCCTACCAGATTTCAAGGGTTGCATCTTGTTCTTTTCTGCATGAACTGTGGAGTTCTTTAGGGATGAGCCTTGTTTCTTCATCCACGAGCCCCGATGCCCCATGAATAAGCCCGGGTTCAGGAAGTACTGCCCACCGGGTGGGTTGTCTGGCCCGCGCTTGCCTGCTCCCGCTTGCTGACCAGCGTGAGGATGTCGTAGGAGGCCACGAGCTCGCCGTGCTGGTTGCTGACCTGCACATCCCACGCCACAACCCCCTGCGCGGCTTCGCCGGGCTTGCGGGAGGTCTTGTCGATCTTGCGCTTGCAGGTGAGTCGGGCCTGGATGGTGTCGCCAATCGCCACAGGTTTCACAAAGCGCAGCGTATCCACTCCGTAATTGGCGAGTACCGGTCCCGGCGACGGATGCACGAAGAGTCCGGCCGCAGCGGACAGCACAAAGTAGCCATGCGCAATCCTCTTGCCGAAGGGCGAGGCTCTCGCAGCTTCCTCGTCGAAGTGCATGTAGAAGTAGTCGCCCGAGATTCCGCCAAAGGCGACTATGTCGGCCTCGGTCACGGTGCGTCGGTGGGTGAGCAGGCTGTGTCCGACGTGCAGGTCCTCGAAGGTCCGGCGAAAGGGGTGTAGCTCGGAGTCGATCACGGGTGCACCACGCACATATTCGCCGGTGATCGCTGCCATGATGCGCGGCGAGGCCTGCACTGCGGCGCGCTGCATGTAGCTCTTCACCGCCCGCAGTCCGCCCAGTTCCTCGCCCCCGCCGGCCCGACCCGGCCCGCCGTGCTTGAGCATCGGAAGCGGCGAGCCGTGCCCTGTGGATTCGCTGGCAGCGTCGCGATCGATCACAGCAAGCCTGCCGTGCCATGCGGCCATCGCCTCCACTGCCCTGGCTGCATCGCGGGTGTTGTGGCTGTAGAGACTTGCCACCAGGCTGCCGCATCCACGTGCAGCGAGCGCCAAGGCATGGTCGAGATCCTCATAGGGCATCAGGGTGCTCACCGGGCCGAAGGCTTCCACCGCGTGGAGCGTTGAAGCTGCATCGGGCTGCGCGCAGCGCAGCAGCACTGGTCCCATCATGGCACCGAGGTTGAGCCCTTCTCCGAGCGGACTTGCCCCGGCCCCCGCATCGAAAGCAAGCTCACAGTCGTCGCGCAGGCGCGCGATCTGCGACGCCACGTCCTCGCGCTGCGCTGCGCTTGCCAGCGCGCCCATGGTGACTTCCGCGAGCCTGCTGTCGCCAATCCGGACCGCAGCGAGGCGGGCACTGAGCGCCTGCGTCATTGCATCCAGATGTTTTCGCGGCACCATCACCCGCCGGATTGCGGTGCACTTCTGTCCCGCCTTCACTGTCATCTCGCGAACCACCTCACGTACCATCAGATCCCACTCGGCCGTCCCGGGTTCCACATCGGGTCCGAGGATCGCACTGTTGAGCGAGTCGGCCTCTGCGTTGAAGACCACCGAACGGCGCAGGATGTTGGGATGGCTGCGCAAGCGCAGCGCAGTGTCGGCCGAGCCAGTGAAGGTGACCACATCACCCTCACACAGCCGATCGAGCAGATCGCCCGTGGGGCCAAGGATGAGCTGCAGGCTCCCGCGCGGAAGAATCTGCGAGGCATCGATCAGGCGTACCAGGACTTCGCTCAGGTAGGCCGTGGCGCTCGCAGGCTTGGCCACGCAGGGCATTCCCGCCAGAAAACAGGGCGCGAACTTCTCGAGGAGTCCCCACACAGGAAAGTTGAAGGCGTTGATATGCACCGCAACCCCTTCCCGCGGCACCAGGATGTGGGTACCCATCCAGTGCCCCTGCTTTCCAAGCGCAATGGGAGGACCTTCGTGGAGTATCCGGCCCGAGGGGAGTTCGGAGGCGGCGAGCGCTGCGTAGGCGGACAGCGTGGCGATGCCCCCCTCGATGTCGATCCAGCTGTCCTTGCGGGTTGCCCCGGTGTGGAAGGACCACGCATAGAGGATTTCCTTGTGCTCCAGAAGATGCTTTGCAAGCGCGCGCAGCATCTGGCCGCGCCGCGCGAAATCGAGTTGGCCGAGGGCGCTTCGCCCGTGGAGGCGGGCTGCATGGACAGCTTCCTCCATGGGGGCGATCGACGCTGGAAGGCTTGCAACCTCCACGTCGAGCATTGCCGAGGCGATCGGCGCACCCTCGTCGCAGTCGAGCCAGTGCCCTCCGATCCAGTGCTGCATCCGGTGGCGAACACCCGTCTCGGGCAAGGGCAAGAAGGGAATTGAAGGCGAGGAGGTGTGCTGGCTGGCGTTAGTGGTCATGGCAACTCCAGGATCTATGGCCTTTCAGAGGCCCCGGTGAACGGTATCGTGCGGGCCAGGCAGAACGTCGCTGCGCAGCCCCCGGTGAACGGCATCGTGCAGACCGGGCCGAGCTTCGTTATGCAGGTCTCAACGCTTAAGAACAAGGATAACGCCAAGGAGTAGCCCGGTCATGCGGAGCCACTCCAGCCGAGTGGTGCGTTGACTGAAGAGGCGGCGCGAGATCAGTTGCGCAAAGACAATCTCCACCAACGCGAGTGTACGGACCCGCGCAGCAGTTTCCAGCCGAGCGTGGGCAGCGTGGGTAGCACGAAGGGATCCGCCCCGGCCGCGCCATGCCACCGCAAGCACAGTGGGGGCCCGAAGGAAAGCCCGTAGGAAAAGCCTACCTGGGTTGCGCCGTGTGTGCCGATCTGCGCAATGAGACCGCGTTGCGTGGCGTTGCGACCGGCCTGCGCCGTCGCTGCGGCCACCGTGAAAGCGATCCGGTACCACGGCTTGATCGCGATGCGCTCTGC
>VGHO01000033.1 GCA_016868175.1 Betaproteobacteria bacterium | reverse complement strand
GTCGAAAAACTGCTCGGAAAAGTCGTTCAGTGGTTCGACACTGGCAAGGACGGATTCATCGATTCTGCAGAATTGACCAAAGCTGTCGCTCGCCTGGACGTGAACGGCGATGGCGCGATTTCGCGCCAGGACCTGCACCAAGGTACGCACACGCTGATCGCCCTCGTCGGCACGCTGCCACACCCCGAGCCGCTCGCAGGAAATTAAGGGCTGGATCCATGGGGAGTCTTGTCGATGGTCGCGCGCCAGTTCCCGCGCATCCGGTGCCAGCGGCACACCATCCGCACCGCTTCAGATCCATAAGCGCCGAGATCCCCACCGCTTCAGAACCAATCGCGTCGAGATCCGCACCGCTTCGGATCCAAACGCCTCGAGATCCCTGCTTCCTGAGATCCGTTTCAGATCCCTACGCGTTGAGCTCCATCTGGCTCTCGTCCACCCTGGCTTCGATCCGCGCATTCACCCATGCCGCGATGTGAGGCGCTTGCCTGGCTTGCAGCCGCAGGTAGTATCCACAGAGCTGGGCCGGGCATCCACGACTGCCATTCACCGCAAGGACGAGATCATGACCGCATGGACCTCCGGCTATGTGGCCGACATCGGGTACACCTATGGCTACTACCCGGAGCTCAACCCGCTGCATGCGCAGATGGCGTTTGCACACCAGGGGCTCGCGTTTCCGCAGATCCGTACCGCTTGCGAGCTGGGATTCGGGCAGGGCCTTTCGGCGAATCTGCACGCTTGCGCCTCGGCAGTGGCGTGGTGGGGCACCGACTTCAACCCCTCCCAGGCCGGCTTTGCGCGGGAATTCGCGGCCGCGTCCGGCTCGGGAGCACAGCTCTTCGACGCCTCGTTTGCCGAGTTCTGCGCCCGTGACGATCTTCCACTGTTCGACACCATTGGCTTGCACGGTATCTGGAGCTGGATCTCTGACCAGAATCGGGCAGTGATCGTCGACTTTGTGCGGCGTAAGCTCGCAGTGGGCGGGATCCTCTACATTTCCTACAACACCTTCCCCGGATGGGCAGCCTTCAGTCCGATGCGGCACCTGATGGTGGAGCATGCGGAGGTTCTGGGGGCCGAGGGCCGCGGGATCGTGAGCCGCATCGACGGGGCAATCGAATTCGCCGAGAAACTGCTCGCCACCCAGCCCCTCTTCGGCCGCGCCAATCCGCAGGTTGGTGAACGACTCAGGAAGATGAAGGAGCACAGCCGCCACTACCTTGCGCATGAGTACTTCAATCGCGACTGGGACCCGATGCACCTCTCCACGCTCGCCACCTGGCTCGAACCGGCAAAGTTGCAGTTCGCATGCTCGGCAACCATGCTGGATCTCATCGACCCGATCAACCTGTCGGACGAGCAGCAGACTTTCCTGGCCGAGATTCCAGATCCCATGTTCCGGCAAAGTGTGAGGGACTTCATGGTGAATCAGCAGTTTCGCCGGGACTACTGGGTGAAGGGGCTCCGGAAACTGTCGCCTCTGGAGCAGGGCGAGGCACTTCGGAAGCAGCGGCTGATCCTGGTGAGTCATCGCTCCGACATCCAGCTCAAGGTCAACGGCGCGCTCGGCGAGGCCAGGCTCAACGACGACGCCTACCTGCCGGTGCTCGATCTCCTTGCGGATCACGTGCCGCGCACGCTTGGAGAACTCGAAGAAGCCCTGCGGGCGGGATCCAGGCCGTCCTTGGGTTTTTCGCAACTTCTGCAGGTGGTGCTCGTGCTGCACGGTGCGGGACACCTGATGGCAGTGCAGCGCACCGGAGACGCAGCCGGGGCACGCACCACCGCAGCGCGCGCCAACGCCTGGCTCCTCAACCACGCGCGGGGTCGGGGCGAGGTGTCTTATCTGGCAAGTCCACTCACTGGAGGTGGCATCAGTGTGGGACGGTTTCAACAGCTGTTTCTGCTTGCGCGGATGCAGGGTGCCGAAGAGCCCCGGCATTGGGCACGCGAAGCGTGGACGATCCTTGCGCGCCAGGGCCAGCGCCTCATGAAGGAGGGCAAGGCACTCGAAAACCCTGAAGACAATCTCAAGGAACTCGAAGCGCTTGCCGATACTTTCGCGCAGCGCCTGCTGCCGATTCTCGAAGCACTGGAGGTGTCCTCACGAGGTCACGCGTGACGGCAGCGCTCTACTACCACCCCGAGGCCTACACCACGAGCGGCCCCAAGCTGATGGGGCGGCACGCCGCAGGGGAGTCGTTTCTTCGCGGGTTTCTCGCGCATCACGCTTGTGAGTCGTTCTGGCTGCAGGTGAGCAAACCCGAGCACGCGCAGCACTTTGCCGAGGCTGCGCGCGCGCAAGGACGCAAGGAATCGGTCCGTGTTGTGCAGGCCGAGCAACTCGGCGCCCTGGCGCAAGCCGGTAGCGTGTACTACCCGGGGCCGGGCATCGGTCAGCACGCCTGGCATCGCGCCCATTTCGGGCACCGCCAGTGGAGTCTTTGCGGGATCACCCACACCACCTCATCGGCCGGAGCGATGGACGCGATCGTCGATCTGATCACGGCGCCCGTGCAGCCCTGGGACGCATTGATTTGCACCAGCACTGCAGTGAAGGACCAGGTGAGCCGGGTACTGCAGGCGCAAGTCGATCACCTTGTGGACCGCCTCGGAATACGCCGCATCGTGTTGCCGCAAATGCCGGTGATTCCGCTTGGCGTCCACACCGCCGACTTCCTGAGTTCCGCACACGATCGGGCGGCAGCGCGCCAGCGGCTCGCCCTTGCCCCGGAGACGCTGGCGGTGCTCTTCATGGGCAGGCTCTCGTTTCACGCCAAGGCGCATCCGCTTGCGATGTATCAGGCGCTCGAACTTGCCGCACAGCGCTCCGGCAAGGCTGTTGTACTCATCGAGTGTGGCTGGCATGCCAATGCCTTCATCGCAAGCGCTTTCGAGGAGGCTGCGAGGCTTGCCTGCCCCTCGGTGCCGGTGGTGCAACTCGACGGAAGAAAACCACACGATCGCCAGACAGCCTGGGCTGCTGCGGACCTGTGCGCGAGTCTCTCCGACAACATCCAGGAGACTTTCGGGATCGTCCCGCTGGAGGCGATGGCCGCCGGGCTGCCGCTCGTGGTGAGCGACTGGGACGGCTACAAGGATACGGTGCGGCACGGTATCGACGGCTTCAGGGTTCCCACCCTGATGCCCGAGGCTGGACTGGGTAGCGACCTCGCGCTGCGCCATGCGCTGGAGGTGGATAGCTACGACATGTATTGCGGGCACAGTTGCAGTTTTGTGGCGGTGGATGTGGAGGCCGCTGCCCAAGCTTTCACCCAACTGCTCGCATCGGCCCAACTGCGCAGCGACATGGGCGGGGCGGGGCGAGCCCGCGCACAGGCGCTCTACGACTGGAAAGCCGTGATTGCGCAATATGAGGATCTCTGGGCGCAACTCACAGCGTTGCGGGGGCACCGTGCGGACGAAAGTGCGCAAGGGTCTGCCCCCGAGCCGTCTGCGCCGAAGCCGCAACCCTGGCCTGCGCGGATGGATCCCTTCGCAAGTTTTCGCAATTACCCGTCGCGTGCGCTCGCGCCCGGCCTGCTGCTGGGTCTGGTCGACACCGATCCGGATGTCGCGATGGCTCGCGCGATGTCGTACCGCAAGCTTGCCATGGTCAACTTCGCCAAGGCGGTACTCCCCGCGGATGCGGAGCTCCGCGCAGTCCTCCAGTCCCTGGCGCGGGGGCCGATCGCGGTTTCCGAAGTCCTCGGATACTTTGCGGCAGACCGGCAGGCCACCGTGATGCGCGGACTTGTCTGGATGGTCAAACTCCACCTTGTGCGGCCTGCGCCTGCGCACTTATGAAGATTCTTTTCATTCATCAGAACTTTCCCGGACAGTTCAAGTTCCTCGCCCCCCTTCTTGCGAGCCGGGGGCACCAGGTGGTTGCGATGACGATGCGCAAGATCCAGGAGCGCTCGTGGCAAGGGGTGCAACTGGTGGCCTACAGCGCCAACCGTGGCACCACCCCTCAGGTACACCCCTGGGTATCCGACTTCGAAACCAAAACCATCCGCGGCGAGGCCTGCTTTCGCGCTGCCTTGAGGATGAAGCAGCAGGGCTTCGAACCGGAGGTGATCATCGCGCATCACGGGTGGGGCGAGAGCCTCTTTCTCAAGGATGTATGGCCCGGAGCAAGGCTCGGCATCTACTGCGAGTTCTTCTACCGATCGAGCGGCGCAGATACCGGCTTCGACCCGGAGTTTCCTGCACCCGACCCGGGCGACGTCTGCCGCTTGCGCCTGAAAAACCTCAACAACCTCCTTCATTTCGACATTGCCGATGCGGGTATCAGCCCCACCGTGTGGCAAGCCAGCACCTTCCCGGACGATTTCCGCAGGCGCATCCGCGTTGTCCACGACGGGATCGACACTGCGGCGCTTGCTCCCAATCCGGAGATCCGCTTCACCTTGCAGAGCGAAACCGGCGAGGCACTCACGCTCTCGCGCAGCGACGAAGTGATCACCTTCGTGAACCGCAACCTCGAACCCTACCGTGGCTATCACGTCTTCATGCGCGCGCTGCCGCGCATCCTGCGCGAGCGTGCCGAAGCGCGGGTGCTGATCGTTGGCGGCAACGATGTGAGCTACGGTGCGAAGCCCTCGAAGGAGCGCTACGGTGAGCGGTCCTGGAAGGACATCTTCATCGAAGAGGTCCGAAACGACATCCCCGAGGAGGCGTGGAAGCGGGTGGTCTTTCTCGGCAATCTTTCCTACCCGCACTTCGTGGCGCTCCTTCAGGTCTCACGGGTGCATGTCTACCTCACCTACCCCTTCGTCCTCAGCTGGAGCCTGCTCGAAGCGATGAGTCTGGGATGCGCCATCGTGGCAAGCGATACCGCCCCCTTGCGCGAGGCCATCGCCCATGACCGCACCGGGCTGCTCGTGGACTTCTTTGGCGTGGAGCAACTTGCCAACGAAGTAACCGCACTGCTTGACGATCCTGCGCGGCGCCATCGGCTGGGCAGCGCGGCACGCACCTTTGCGCGCGAGCACTACGACCTTCGCACGGTGTGCCTGCCGCGGCAACTCGAGTGGGTGGCAGCGCTCGCAGGGCAAGGGGTTTGAACGCAACCGGTCAGTACGATCGCGTCAGACCGGTGCGGGCGGCCGGTTCAGCCCGTTGCAGGCTGCCGGTTCAGCCCCGGTCCGGGCGGCCGGTTCGGCCCGACCCTCGCGCGCGACGCGGACTGCGCGGTGTGTCGCTGATCACAGCCCCGCGTTGGGGAGCGCAGCAGTGTGGGCCTGGCTGCAGGGAAGTATGAGACCATCAAACGTTATGCAAAACGTGCTTCAACAACCCTGGCAGCGTGGCCAGCGCAGCGAGATCATGGAGGTGCTGAGCCGCTACAAGGGGGTCTTCTGGACCGTTGGCGGTTTCTCGGGCGCGATCAACCTCCTCTACCTTGCGCCGTCTCTCTACATGATGCAGGTCTACGACCGTGTGCTCAACAGCTTCAACGAAACCACGCTGTTGATGCTGTCGCTCATGACCCTCGGCGCCTTCGCAATCATGGCCTGGATCGAACAGGTGCGCTCGCAGGTGCTGGTGCGCCTTGGCAACCGTGTCGACGACATCCTCGCTGCACGGGTCTTCACTGCGGCCTTCGAACGCAACCTGCGGGGCCGGGGAAGCGCCGCAGGCGCCGCGATGAACGACCTCACCCAGATCCGTCAGTTTGTGACGGGCAACGGGCTTTTTGCCTTTTTCGATATCCCATGGACGCCCATCTACATCCTCGTCGTGTATTTCTTCCACCCGATCCTGGGTGCATTCACGCTCTTTGGCGCCGTGGTGAGTTTTGTGCTCGCGTGGCTCAACGAGCGCGTGACCAAGCAGGGGCTCGCCGAGGCCAACCAGGCCGCGATACAGGGTTCGGCCTTTGCCACGAGCAATCTGCGTAATGCCGAAGTGATTGAAGCCATGGGGATGCTCCCAGCGCTTCGCGCGCGCTGGAAGGCGATGCAGGACCGCCTGCTCGACAAACAATCGGAAGCCTCGGATCGCGCCGGAACCATCAGCGCAGCGATCAAGTTCTGGAGGCTCACGATGCAGTCGGCGGTCCTGGGGATCGGAGCGCTGCTGGTGCTCGAGCACCTCGCTTCGCCCGGCGTGATGATCGCAGCGTCGATTCTCGCCGGCCGTGCGCTCGCCCCGGTGGATCTTGCGATCGCCACCTGGAAGCAGTTTTCGAGCGCGCGCACTTCGTACGAGCGCCTTTCTTCGCTGCTCAGCGATTTTCCAGCGCGCACGCCGGGCATGTCGCTTCCACGGCCGCAGGGCCTGCTGAGCGTGGAAAACGTGATCGCCACGCCGCCAGGCGCGCAGGCTGCCGTGCTCAAGGGCGTGAACCTCACGGTGAGACCGGGCGAGGTTCTGGTGATCGTGGGGCCGTCGGCCTCCGGAAAGAGCACGCTTGCCCGCCTGATGGTGGGCGTTTGGCCTGCGCAGGCCGGCAAGATCCGGCTCGACGGCGCCGATGTGTTTCTCTGGAACAAGGATGAACTCGGGCCCTGGATCGGTTATCTTCCGCAGGATGTAGAGCTCTTTGAAGGAACTATTGCCGAAAACATTGCGCGCTTTGGCGAGATCGATTCGGAGCAGGTGATCGAGGCGGCCCGGAAAGCCGGGATGCACGAGATGATCCTGCAGTTTCCCAAGGGCTACGACACGCCGATCGGTGAGCAGGGATCGGCGCTCTCCGGTGGTCAGCGCCAGCGTATCGCGCTTGCGCGGGCGCTCTACGGCAACCCGGCCCTGATCGTGCTCGACGAGCCCAATTCCAACCTGGATGATGTGGGCGAACAGGCGCTGGTGAGAGCGGTTCTCCAGGCCAGGTCGGAGCAACGCACAGTGGTGCTCATCACCCATCGCACAAGCATCGTTGGTATTGCCGACTCGCTGATGGTGTTGCGCGAAGGTGTGGTGCACATGCACGGGCCCCGACAGCAGGTGCTCCAGGCGCTGCAGGAGGCGGCACTCAAGCAGCAGCAGTTGCAGGCACAGGGTGCAGTACCGGCTGGAGTCGAGCGTGGCCGAAGCTGAGAAAGCCGTCACGATCGAGGCCACCGCGCGCGAAGTCAAGCCCGTTGCCGCAGGGGGGAGCGAAACGATCCTGGGCGAGACGCCAGCCCGCGCCAACCGCCCAGGGGCTGCACCACGCGACTACGCAACACCCCTGAGGGTTGGCCTTGCGGTGATCGTCTTCGGCCTCGGTGGGTTCCTTGCCTGGGCGGCGATAGCTCCCCTTGATGAGGGAGCGCACGCGCCGGGAACGCTGATCGTGGATTCCAAGCGCAAGACGATCCAGAATTTCAGCCCCGGAGCCGTGAAGGAGATTCACGTCCAGGAAGGCGATCTGGTGCAGCTCGATCAACTCGTGCTCACGATGGACCCCACGCAGGCGCGGGCGCAGCGCGAGGTGGCCGACTCCCTCTATCTCACTGCCCGGGCCTCCGAATCGCGCCTCCTCGCCGAGCAGACTTCCCGCGAAACCATCAGTTTCCCCGCCGACCTCAACCGCAGGTCGATGGAGGCGCCGGTTGCGCTGATCCTCAATTCGCAGCGCCAACTCTTCGAGGCGCGTCGCAAGGCGTTGGGGAGCGAACTCGCCGCCTACCGTGAGACGATCGGCGGGTTTGAGTCGCAGATCAAGGGGCTTGCCGAAATCCAGCTTCAGCGTCAGGCGCAGATCGACAGCCTTGCGAAGGAAACCGAGTCGCTTGCTCCGCTCGTGAGCGACGGGCTCTACCCGCGCAATCGGTACCAGGAAACCGAGCGGCAACTCGCAGGGGCACGCGCAAGCTTTGCCGAGGGTGCGTCAAGCATCGCAAGGATTTCAAACCAGATCGCCGAGGTGAGGCTGCGCATTGCGCAGCGCGAGCAGGAATACCGCAAGGAAGTCGAGACCCAGTTGTCGGAAGTGAGCAAGGAGGCACGCGCGCAGTCCGAAAGACTGATCGCGCTCGACGACGAATTGCGCAGAACCGAGATCCGCTCGCCTGTGAGCGGTTCGGTTGTGGGGCTCAACGTCAGCACCAAGGGAGCGGTGCTCGGCGCAGGCACCCGGATCATGGATGTGATTCCCCGCGATGAGAAGATGATCGTGGAGGCGCAACTTCCCCCGCATCTGATCGAACGCATCAAGGCGGGCGTTCCGGCCAAGCTGATGTTCACCGCGCTCAACCCTCGAACCACCCCGGTGGTGGACGGAAAGCTCCTCTCGGTCTCAGCCGATCTGCTTGCCACACCTCAGGGCGTTCCCTACTACCTTGCGCGCATCGAAGTACCACCGGAGTCGCTCAGGAAGATGGGGGAAGTGGAATTGCACGCCGGGATGCCGGTGGACGTGGTGCTCGTCACTGGAGAGCGTACGCTGCTCAACTACCTCCTCAAGCCCATCGAGGACCGGATGGCGCGAGGGCTCAAGGAGCGCTGAGCGTGGTGCTGAGCCAGACCTTTGCATCGCCACTTCGAAGCCGTACCGCTTCACCAAGTCGGAAGCGATCCTGCCTCGCCCCCCTCGCCCCGCTCGCCCTCCTTGCCTTGGCGGTGTGCATCGAAAGTCAACCGGCAGGCGCTCAGTCTCTTGACGCATCACAATCGCAAACCGCACTGCAGGCGCTGAGGCAGATCGGTGCCCGCATTTCGGGGGCGCTTCAGTCGCTGGTACCCCCCCAGGCGACCTGGCAAGCCCCATCACCGGTCGTCGTTCAGCCGCCTTCCGCCGGGCTCTCCAGGGCACCTGCGCAAGCCACTTCGCAAGCCACTTCGCAGGTCACTTCGCAGGCCACTTCACAAGCCACTTCCAGAGCCCCTGCGCCGGCCTCGCCGCCGGCTCCCCTGCCCAGCACGGTTGTCACGGGTGCACCTCTCGCAATCCGGCCTGCCGAAGGCTTCCCGGGACCTGGGCGGCTGTCTGGCGACCTGCGCCAAGCCCTGCTCCACGACCCGGAGTATCAGAGCGCAATCGCCGAGCGCGACGCCGGCGTGGAGAACCTCGAGCAGGCACGGGCAGCTCTATTGCCCCAGGTCTCCTCCAACCTGCAACGCTCGATCAACGACACCGACTCCCGCTCGCAAACCGCGCTCGGCCCGGTGGAGCGCAGCTTCAACAGCTATCCAGCCTACAGCGCAAGCGTGCAACTGCGACAGGCGCTCTACCGGCCGAAGTCATGGGCGACCCTGGCACTTGGTAGAGCGCAGGCCGAGCTCTCCGAACTCCGGCTCCTTGCAGCCCGTCAGGATCTTGCGGTTCGGCTCATCGGGATCCACAGCGAATGGGCTGCAGCGGCAGTTGCCGCAGCGAGTGCAGAGGAGTCGATCCGCGTCTACGAACGGCTTCTTCGCAACGCCCAGAGGCAGTTCTCTGCGGGCGACGCCACACGAACCGATGTGGAGGTGGCGCGCGCACGCCTGAGTCAGGCCCAGAGCCAGTTGGCCGAAGCCGGGATCACGCTTGGCAACGCGCAATTGGCCTGGGCGCAGATCACTGGAACCACCACAGTGGATCTGGTTCGCCTGGCAGCGGCCGCAGGCGTCAGGCCCGAGCACGATACCGCTCAAGGCCACACTGCGCTTGCCTTGTCGCTTGCCGAGCAGACTGCCGAGGATTTGCCACTGTCGTTTCCACTCCTGACCCGCTGGCAGGAGTCGGCGCTGGAAAACAATCCGCAGATCCGCGCGCAGCGTAGCGCGGTGCAGGCGGCCCGCGAAGAACTGCGACGGGCGCGTGCCGACCAATACCCTGCAGCAGACGTCTACGCCTCGCGTTCGCATTCCAAGAGCTCGCTCGACAACACGATCGGCACCGAGTTTCGGACCAGCCAGATCGGGGTGCAGGTGTCGGTGCCCATCTACACGAGCGGCGCGATCTCGTCGGCCATCCGCCAGTCCGAGGCCAATGTGCGCCGCGCCGAGAGCGACCTCCAGGTGGCGGTTGCACGGGTGTCGCTGCAAATCGACCGCGATTGGCGTACGCTCGAGGCCACCCGTGCAGAAGCGGCAGCCCAGCGCCGCACGATCGCCGCCCTGCGTGTGGTGATGGAAGCGGCCACCCGGGGGCTTGCCGCCGGTGTGGCCACCCGGGGCGAAGAAGATCAGGCGATGATCCAGCTTCTGAATGCGCGCCGCAGCCTTGCCAGCGCCAATTCGCGCGCACTGGTCGCCTGGTCGCGTCTGATGGCCGCGGTGGGAGCGCTCAATCCGGAGACGTTGTCCGACCTCGAGGGTGCTCTCATCACTCGGCAATAGTCGACTGCATTTGCGGGTAAAATTTCCTAACATCAACGCCCCTGCCAACACCTCCCGCCATCATCTGCAGTATTCAACCTGGCAGCACCCGGCCTTTGCTAACCCATGGACCCTGCTCAGCTTCTG
Source organism: Betaproteobacteria bacterium (assembly GCA_016868175.1). Taxonomy (GTDB): domain Bacteria; phylum Pseudomonadota; class Gammaproteobacteria; order Burkholderiales; family Burkholderiaceae_E; genus UBA3064. The sequence goes on along the minus strand of VGHO01000033.1, from coordinate 7,167 downwards.
ATCACGCGTACCACGGCTGGCTACAGCCTTCAGATCAATCCGAGTTTTGAGGCAGACACCGCGCGGTTTGGCGTGTCTGTTTTCGCCCTCGTTCTTGATTCGGATGAAGCCGCGCCACTTGTCTTCGCCCCGGCGCTTCCGGTGCTCTCCCGCGCATCGCCGTCCGCACCCGTCTCCGTTGCAGTCTCGAATGCTGCGCTGGCATCAGCCACCAGCGGCGTGAAGGACGAAATCATCGGCCTGAGGTTCAGGGTGAGCGAGATTGACGCGGGGGCCGACCAAATCCGAAGCGAGGTCGAGGACGATTTTATCTTTCCACCACCCATCGATATGCAACTCAGTTTCACCGCGAAAATCGGACAGGATCCGATGCCGGGCGATGCCCTGTTGATTGAACTCGGGCCTCCCGAAAGCATCCTGGGAAACGAAGCCATCAGGGTTTCTGCCGAAATTTTCGCAATCGCCGAGGGAGAGGTTTCTGCCTCGCTTCGATCGGTGAACCTTCCTGGCGTACCTGCGATTGCGGTCAACCCAACACGAACAAGCTACTCCGTGGATGGCGCCTTGCTCCAGACTGCAATCAAGGGGGTTCCACTCAAGATGGGAGAAGCGATCCGATTACTGGTTGGCCTCGACACGAATAACGATGGCAGGATCGTCTCGACGGAACCCAGCAACACGATCACCTTTCCCACACTCCCCCCCCCCGAGTTCAGCATTTCTGTGTCGAGTGCCGAAGTTACGGAGGGAGAAACCCTGAGGGTTACCATTGAGGTAGATAATCTTGCACGCGTTCCCGAAGGCACAACGCTCAACTACCGAATCACCGGCGAAGGCGTTACCTCGAGCGATCTTGGCGGCGTGCCACTCACCGGAATGTTTGCATGGCCAAACCAGAGGGCAGTGGTCGCGGAACTTCAGATAACGCAGGATCGGGTTCCGGACGGACCCGAGACGATCACCATCAGTCTTGATGGTCTTGATGTCGGGGTGGAGGTCAATCTGCTCGAAGCAACCACAATTATCCTCGGTAGCGGAAACGACAGATACTCCGGCGGAACATCGGATGAATCGATTGAAGGAGCAAACGGCAACGACACGCTTCTTGGCGGTGGCGGTTCAGATACGCTCGACGGAGGCGCAGGCAATGATTCCCTCGAAGGCGGTGATGACGATGATGTTCTCCGGGGCGGGCAGGGCAACGATACACTCCTGGGCGGCGCGGGCGACGATGCCTTGTCTGGCGGCGAAGGGAGTGATTTTCTCGACCCTGGCGACGGGCCTGGCGAGGCCTCTGGTGGAAACGGCGATGACCTGTTTGTGCTCCGCGGAAGCGGAAGCTTCTCCGGAGAGTCGGGCAACGATACCTTCAGGGTGCTGAAATCTGGAAACAACATCGATGGCGGGGCTGGCCTCGACACTGTCGTCTATCGGCAGCAAGATTCTTTTTATCAGATTAGCAGGGCGGGCGAAGGATCCGACCTGATCGTCGGATCAGCGGAGGGAAAGGATTATCTGAGCTCGATTGAAAGGGTTGTTTTCGCGAGCACGGGCGCACCGAATCAGGGGCTCGCTTTCGATCTTGAATCCAGCGCCGGTTCAGTGGCGAAAATACTTGCAACCGTTTTTGGTGCGGCCGCTGTGAGTAACCAGGTTTATGCCGGTATTGGGCTTGATCTGCTCGACCGCGGTGGGTACACTTATGAAAGCCTCACAAAACTCGCTTTGGAAGCGGCTCTTGGCAGCGGTTTTGCGAGTCCTGAACAGGTCGTCAAGCTTCTGTATTCCAATGTACTCGGCGTCGATCCCACGGAAGCTGAAGCGGCTCCGTTCGTGGGGCTTTTGCGCGATGGCCAACGCAAGGGCGAATACGGCGCAGCCGTCATGAGTCTGGGCGTGCTTGCGGCCGAGTTCAACGCTGCCTCAACCGCTAATATCGATCTTGTTGGCTTGGCTGAGAAAGGCCTGGGTTATATTCCGACTGTCTCGTTCAGCATGTAGCAATCCGGTGCTGCCCCCACATCTCAGGGGCACCGATCCAGGGTGGCAAGATGGCGCATATCGACCCCTCCATATTCAAGGCCTACGACATCCGCGGGGTGGTGGGCCGCAACCTCAACGCAGAGGTGTTTTGCGCGATCGGCTTCGAACTCGGGCTCCTGAGCCTTGATGCGGGGGTTGGCTCGTTTGTGATTGCCCGCGACGGGCGCCACTCTGGACCAGACCTGTCGGCTGCGCTTGCCCAGGGTCTGGCCGCCTCGGGTGTTGAAGTGATCGACATCGGGCAGGTCACCACACCAATGCTCTACTTCGCCACGGTTGAGGTGGGTGCGGGGTCTGGAGCCGCAGTCACCGGTTCGCACAACCCGCCCGACTACAACGGGTTGAAGATGGTGGTGGCTGGGTCAACGCTCCACGGGGAGGCGATCCAGCAGCTTCACCGGAGGATCGTCGCGCGCCAAGGCGCAGCGCATGGCCCGCTCCCGGGCCGCGTTGAAGCTGGCCAGCGTTCGGTGGATGTTGCCGAGGCCTACCTTCGCAGGATCGTGGGCGACATCCGGCTTGGCCGCCCGATGAAGATCGCAGTCGACTGTGGCAATGGCGTGGCTGGTGCCTTTGCGCCGGAGCTCTACCGGCGGCTGGGTTGCGCTGTGGTGGAACTTTTCTGCGAAGTGGATGGCAGTTTTCCCAACCACCACCCCGATCCGGCCGACCCCCACAATCTCGAGGATCTCGTTGCCTGCCTGCGCGAGACCGACTGCGAAATCGGACTTGCCTTCGACGGCGATGGCGACCGGCTTGGGGTGGTCACAAAGAGCGGCAGGATCATCTGGCCCGACCGCCAGTTGATGCTCTTCGCCCGGGATGTGCTCGCGCGCAACCCAGGGGCGGAGATCATTTTCGATGTGAAGTGCTCACGCCATGTCGCGAGAGTGATCGAGGCTGCGGGCGGCGTGGCCACGATGTCGCGCACCGGCCACTCGCTCATCAAGGCAAGACTCAGGGAAACCGGTGCGCCGCTTGCCGGCGAGATGAGTGGGCATGTGTTCTTCAAGGAACGCTGGTACGGCTTCGACGATGGCCTCTACGCCGGTGCGCGTCTGCTCGAGATCGTGTCGCGCGAGCCTGCCTGGATTGAAGCTGCGGGCACCACGATCAGCGGTGCATCGCAAATGCTGGAGGTCCTGCCCGACTCCCCGTCCACACCCGAGCTCAAGCTTCAATGTGCCGAGGGGGAAAACTTCCGGATCGTGGAAGCACTCGCAAGCGCCGGGGGCTTCACGCGCGCTTCGCGCCTGATCACCATCGACGGGGTACGCGCGGAGTATCCCGAAGGCTTTGGCCTCGCTCGCGCCTCCAACACCACGCCGGTGGTGGTGATCCGTTTCGAGGCCGACGATCAGGCAGCGCTCGAGCGCATTCAGGAAGAGTTCCGGGCCGCGTTTGCGCGGGTCGATTCCCGCCTGCAACTGCCGTTCTGAAAGCCAGCACCCTGTCGAAGGGTGTGGAAATCCCGGTCAACCAGGTTGCGCAGCGCCTCCGGGCTCAGCAACCAGCCACGTCGGGCCATACGGGTGCGCAAGCGATCCAGCCCCGCCTGGCAACGCCCTGCAGCCTGATGTTCGCTCCGGTAGTGCCGCAGCAGGTTGCCATAGGTTTCGAGGTTCGGCCCGGTGCATCGGGCCCGGCTGGCGGGGAAGTGGCCGTCGGCCACCGACCCCGGGGTTGAAGAAAAGCGGGTCTGGGTGGCCCGGTAGGCAAGGGTGTTCATCGACGATGCTCCTGAAGGGTTGGCTGAATCGGCCGCCCACAGGAATCCGGGGCGACCGAGCCAGCTCGGTCGCGAAACAGAGGCTTCGCTTTCACCCCTCCGGATGCCTAATCCACTGCGCGCACCATCTCCTCAACCACCGACTTCGCATCGCCAAACACCATCATCGTCCGGTCCATGTAGAAGAGTTCGTTGTCCAGTCCCGCGTAGCCGGAGGCCATCGAGCGCTTGTTCACGATCACCTGCCTGGCCTTGTAGACCTCGAGAATCGGCATGCCTGCAATCGGCGACTTGGGATCCTTGGCTGCCGGGTTCACCACATCGTTGGCCCCGAGCACCAGCACCACATCGGTCGTGGAAAATTCGCCGTTGATCTCCTCCATCTCGAAAACCTGGTCGTAGGGCACCTCAGCCTCGGCAAGCAACACGTTCATATGCCCCGGCATGCGGCCCGCCACCGGGTGAATCGCATACTTCACCGACACGCCATGCTCGGTGAGCTTGTGCGCAAGCTCCTGCAATGCGTGCTGCGCACGCGCAACCGCAAGACCGTAGCCTGGCACGATGATCACGCTTTCAGCGTGGCTCATCACAAAGGCTGCGTCGTCGGCCGACCCTGAGCGGACCGGACGCTGGGCCGCGCCGCCTTCCTGCGCTGCTGAAGCCTCAGCGCCAAAGCCACCGAGGATCACGCTGATGAAGGAACGGTTCATTGCCTTGCACATGATGTAGCTCAGGATTGCGCCCGACGAACCAACGAGCGAACCCGCGATGATCAGCATGGAGTTGTTGAGCGAAAAGCCGATTCCTGCGGCTGCCCATCCGCTGTAGGAGTTGAGCATCGACACCACGACCGGCATGTCGGCGCCCCCGATCGGGATGATGATCAGCACACCGAGCACAAAGGCGAGACCGAGCATCAGCAGGAAGGGTGTCCAGTCCTGGGTGGAGACGAAGACGAGGCCGAGCGCAACCATGCCCAGGCCAAGCGCGAGGTTCACCATGTGCTGGCCGGGAAAGAGCACCGGCGTGCCTTGGAAAAGGCGGAACTTGTACTTGCCGGAGAGCTTTCCGAAGGCGATCACCGAACCCGAGAATGTGATCGCGCCCACGAAAGTGCCCACGAAGAGTTCGAAGCGGTTACCAAAGGGAATCGGTTCGCCGGGCTTCACAATACCGAAGGCGGCCGGTTCGGCCACGCAGGCAATCGCGATGAACACAGCGGCGAGTCCGATCATCGAATGCATGAAGGCAACCAGTTCGGGCATCTTCGTCATTTCCACCCGCTTGGCCATCACGGCGCCAAGGCCTCCGCCAACCACGAGGCCGGCGAGCACCCAGCCAAGTCCCATCGCTGCGATTTCGGGCTTGAGCATGAAAAAGAGAGCACAGGTGGTGAACACCGCAATCGCCATCCCAACCATGCCAAAGAGGTTGCCCTGACGCGAAGTGGCCGGATGCGACAGGCCCTTGAGCGCCTGGATGAAGCAGATCGAGGCAACCAGGTACAGCAAGACCACGAGATCCATCGACATCACGCACCCTCCTTGCCCGGGGCAGCTTTCTTCTTCTTGAACATCTCGAGCATCCGGCGGGTGACGAGAAAGCCCCCGAACACGTTGACCGCGGCGAGCGCCACCGCAAGCACACCCATGGTCTTCGCAAGAGGTGTTTCGGTGAGCGCGGCAGCGAGCATTGCGCCCACGATCACGATCGCCGAAATTGCGTTGGTGACCGCCATGAGGGGAGTGTGCAATGCGGGGGTAACGTTCCACACCACGTGGTACCCCACGTAGATCGCAAGCACGAAGATGATCAGATTGATGAGGGTGGGACTGAGCGATTCCATGGCGCTTTCCTCAAGTGTGCGCTAAGCGGTGTGAAAACCGGCGGCGTGGTTCATTGGCGCACGATCTGGCCGCCTGTGCACATCAGACAGGCCGCAACGATGTCGTCTTCCCGATTCAGGAGGAACTGGCCTTCCTTTCCAAAAATGAGCTTGCTGAACTCGAGAAGGTTGCGCGCGTAGAGCGAGGAGGCATCCGCAGCCACCGAGCCCGCGATATCCATCGCACCGATCACCGTGACCCCATGCACAAGCACGGTTTCGCCCGGCCTTGTGAGTTCACAGTTTCCGCCTTGCTCGGCTGCCATGTCGAGAATCACCGATCCAGGCTTCATCGCGGCCACCATGGCTGCGCTGATCAGTCGCGGGGCGGGTCGTCCAGGGATCAGTGCAGTGGTGATCGCGATGTCGGCCTGCTTCAGGCGCTCGGCCACCGCAGCCGCCTGCCGCTGCATCCAGCTTGCCGGCATCGGTCGGGCGTAGCCACCCACACCGGCGGCAATCTGTCGCTCTTCCTCGGTTTCGAAGGGGACATCCACGAACTTCGCACCAAGCGAGGCAATCTCCTCCCTGACTGCAGGCCGCACGTCGGAGGCCTCCACCACAGCCCCGAGTCGCTTGGCCGTGGCAATCGCCTGCAACCCCGCCACGCCTGCGCCAAGGATCAGCATGCGCGCCGCCTTCACAGTGCCCGCCGCGGTCATCAGCATCGGCATCATGCGCGCGTAGGTGGCGGCGGCGAGCAACACCGCCTTGTAGCCTGCGATGTTGGCTTGCGACGACAGCACATCGAGCGACTGCGCGCGGGTTGTGCGCGGCGCCGCCTCGAGCGCAAAGGCGGTGAGGCCAGCGGCATTCATGGCCTCGAGTCCGGGGCGATTGAAGGGCTCGAGCATGCCGAGGATCACCGTGCCCGGCCGCATCTGCGCGATCTCGGCCGAATCGGGCGCGCGCACCTTGAACACAACCTCAGCGCCGAGGGCCTGCTGCGCGGTCCCAAGGCTGGCGCCTGCGGCGGCGTAGGCTTCGTCGGTTTGGGCCGCGGCAAGTCCGGCGCCCTGCTGGACCAGGACCCTGTGGCCGGCAGCGATCAGTTTCTTCACCGTGTCGGGCGTTGCGGAAACGCGACGCTCGCCGGGGCGCGACTCTAGGGGTACGCCGATTCTCATTGCGATGGTCCGGGGAAAGGATGAGGAGGTGGGGCGGTAGCGGCGAGGCAGAGCGAGCGGGCCCTGTAGCTTATACCCGCCAACCCGCGAAAGGATGCGTGGCATGGGCTCTCTGTATCTTAGACTTTGCGGGAACTCCTGGCGAAAGTGGGTGAACGCAGACCTGCGCTTGCCGGGGCACCAGGGAATCGAAGTTGCACGCCACTGCGAGGGCCCAGTGCGCGACCGCCGAGACCCAGTGCGCGGCTTGGGGAGGCTGTGGGAGTGGCTGGGCGAGCTTGGGAGTGGCTGGGCGAGCTTGGGAGTGGCTGGGCGAGCTTGGGAATGGCTGGGCGAGCTTGAGGGAGGCTGGGCGCGGCGAGCGTCGCCGGGTATCGGGA
>VGHO01000032.1 GCA_016868175.1 Betaproteobacteria bacterium | reverse complement strand
CGTTTCACCCGGATCTGGTGGAGGGGGTGGCAAGCTATGCGCTCGAGCTCTTCGAGGCTGCGCCTGCGCTCGACGCAGTGTATGTGCCGATCGGGCTCGGCTCAGGCATTTGCGGCGTGGTTCGCGCACGCGATGCGCTCGGCCTTTCCACCCGGGTGGTCGGCGTCGTGGCGCAGGGAGCCAACGCCTATGCGCTGTCGTTTCGCGCCGGGAAAGTGCTCACCACGCCTGAGGCATCCACGATGGCCGACGGCATGGCGGTGCGTGTTCCCGATGCGGCTGCGCTTGACATCATCCGGCAAGGCGTTGCTGCTATCGTGGAGGTGGGTGATGCGGCAATCGAACACGCGATTCGCATGCTCTTGCGCACCACGCATAATCTCTCCGAGGGTGCAGGCGCCGCTCCGCTGGCTGCCTTGCTCGAGGAGCGCGAAACGATGCAGGGCAAGCGGGTGGGGCTGATCCTGTGCGGCGCCAACATCGACTCCGAAGTGCTCGCCCGGGTCCTTGGCAAAGGGCGATGAGGCGGCGTAGAAGTGGCGTAGAAGCGTTGCACAAGCGGCAGAGCGGCGGCAAGAGGCGGTGGAAATTCGGGTGATGCCCGGCGTGATGGTTTGAACATGGGGTAAATGCTTGAAGCCAGCGGGTGCTGACTCCTACTACCGAAGCAGGATCAACCTTGCAGAGGTCAAGGCCTTCATCGAGGCGCAGTCACCGGAAACGCGCATCTACATCGGGGCCGATTCGCACCGTCTCGCGGTGGGCACGATCTGGTATGCCGACTACACGCTCGCCATCGTAGTGCACATCAACGGCAAGAACGGTTGCAAACTGTTCGGTGAGGTGGTCCGCGAGCGTGACTACGACCAGAAGAAGGACAAGCCGCAGTTTCGCCTGATGAACGAGGTCTACAAGGTTGCTGACCTTTACCTGAAGCTCGCCGATGTGCTCGACGATCGCCATGTGGAGGTGCATCTCGACATCAACCCCGACGAGATGCACGGGTCTCACTGCGTCATGCAGCAGGCGATCGGTTACATCCGCGGCACCTGCAACGTGATTCCAATGGTCAAGCCGCAGGCCTTTGCGGCGAGCTACGCCGCCGATCGCCTGAAGGAAATCAAGTCGGGGTCGCTCGGGTGATGGCCGCACCTCGGTCGACCCATTGCGCCTGCAGGCGCGTGGCGGAGGTGTTGCCTTGATCGCCTCGATCGACCATGTGGTGCTCACCACCGCCAACGAGGCAGCCTGCGTGGACTTCTACACCCGCGTGCTTGGCATGAGGCTCGAGGTGTTCGAGGGCAACGATGGACGGCTACGGCAAGCTTTTGTCTTTGGAAGGCAGAAGATCAACCTGCATGTCAAGGGTGGCGAGTTCGAACCGAGGGCGCACCTGCCGGTGCCGGGGGCTGTGGACCTTTGTCTGATCGTCGAGGGCACTCTCGATCAGGCGATCGCACAACTCGAGAGGCAGGCCTGGCCGTTGCTGGAAGGACCAGTTGCGCGAACCGGGGCGGTTGGACCGATCCGGTCGGTGTATCTGCGCGATCCCGACCTCAACCTGATCGAAATCTCGCAGTACTGCTGACGGACACGCGGGGCACGGTTCCCGCCGCTCTTCCCCGCGCCCGATTCCTGCAGGTGAACCTGTCGGATGCGCTGAACGTCCGGTCCGCGCACCCGGATCAACGCAGGTTCTCGAGCGCTGCGATGCGCTCGGGGATTGGCGGATGCGAGGAAAAGAGGTCGAGCCAGCCAGATCCCGACGCGATACCGGCGCTCGCGAGCCCTCCTTGCAGGCTGTGCACCTCGATGCCCCCAAGCCGTCGCAAGGCGTTGGCCATCGGCAGGGTGTTGCCCATCAGGCGCGCCGCGTCTGCGTCGGCCCGGAACTCGCGCTGACGCGAGAAGTAGGCCACGACGAGGCTTGCCAGTACACCGAAAAGAAGTTCGCACACCACCGAGGTGATCATGTAGGCGATTCCGGGGCCCTGCTGCTCCTGATCCCCGCGACGCAGAAACTGATCGACTGCGTAGGCGATGATGCGCGAGATGAAGATCACGAAGGTGTTGACCACTCCCTGGATGAGGGTGAGCGTGACCATGTCGCCGTTGGCCACATGCGCCACCTCATGCGCAATCACGGCCTCCGCCTCGCGCCGGTCCATCATGTGGAGCAATCCGGTTGAAACCGCAACCAGCGAGCTGGACTTGCTCGCGCCAGTGGCAAAGGCATTCGGTTCGCCGTCGTAAATGGCAACTTCGGGCATCGGGATGTTGGCCTGATGCGCGAAACGCGCCACGGTGTTGATGAGCCAGTGCTCGAGTTCGTTTTGCGGACGCTCGATCACACGCGCCCCTGTGGTCCACTTTGCCATCGGCTTCGAGATGAGGAGCGAAATGAAGGCGCCTCCAAATCCCATCAACGCTGCAAAGGCAAGCAGGGTGCCAAACTGAATCCCGTTGGCAGTCAGGAATCGGTTCACGCCGAGCACGCTCGCGGCAATGCTGAGCACCAGCACGACAGCGAGATTGGTCACGAGAAAAAGCACTACGCGTTTCATCGCACGACTCCAGGAAAATCACGACGGAGGGGAGATGAGGATAGCCAGCGCGCTTTTCAAGCGTGCTTTACCCCTCGCTGAGCGGTGGATTTGCCTTGCCTGCCGGCGGGCCGACGGTGGGTTGCGGGTTGTAGACCTGTGCGGGGAGGCCTTCGAAGCGCGCCTTGATCTGCAGGGCGAGGTAGAGCGAGAAATGGCGCGCCTGCATCAGGTTGCCGCCGTGAAACCACAGTCCCTCCTGCGCAGTCGGCTTCCACATGTTGCGCAGTTCGCCCTCCCAGGGACCGGGGTCGTGGCGGGTGCCCGAACCCAGGCCCCAGCAGGGGCCTACCCTGCGCGCGACCTCACGCGAAATGAGCAGCTCAGCCCAGCCGCTCATCGGACCGAAGCCCGTGGCGCAAACGATCAGGTCGGCCTTGAGGTGTTCGCCAGTGCCGAGAAACGCGCCGTCCTCGTCGAGCGCCACAATCTCGGCGGGACTGCGCAGGCCGATCTTGCCTTCGATGAGCAACTGCGAGGCCCCCACCTCAATGTAGTAGCCTGAGCCACGGCGCAGGTATGCAGTGTGGATTCCACTGCCGTCCTCGCCCATGTGGACCTGAAAACCCACACGACGAAGGCCTTCGTAGAGGTCGGCATCCTCGTGGAGGATCGTGTCGATCGTGCGACGTGCGAGTGCCGGCGTGAGCCGCAGCGGCCACGACGCTGCAAGCAGATCTGCTTTTTCGGTGGACAGACCGGTTGCGACCGCCTCTTCCGAGTAGAGCCGCCCCCACACATGTTTTTGCAGACTTTCCGAGCGCACCACGATCGTGGGTGAACGCTGCAGCATGATGACCCTGGCACCGTGCTCCCAGAGGTCGGCCGCGATATCGTGGGCCGAGTTGCTGGAGCCCACAATCAGGCAGTTCCTGCCGGCCCACTTCGCTTCGCCCTGGTAGCGGCTCGAGTGCACCAGCGTGCCCTTGAAGCGCTCCTGGCCCTTGAAGACAGGCATCCGCGCAAGACCGGACATTCCGGTGGCCAGCACAAGCTGCTTTGGCCGCAAGGTTCTTGCCTTACCCTCGTGCAGGAGTTGCACTTCCCAGCACCCGAGGTCGGCATCGTAGCGCGCCTTGCGGCATAAGGTGTTGCTCCAGTAGTTGAGCTCCATCACCCGCACATACATCTCGAGCCAGTCGCCCATCTTGTCCTTGGGCGTAAACACCGGCCAGTGATCGGGAAAGGGAAGATAGGGCAGGTGGTCATACCACACCGGATCGTGAAGACAAAGCGAGCGATAGCGCTTGCGCCAGGAATCGCCCGGCCGCTCGAGCTTGTCGACGATCAGCGTTGGGACCTGCAGTCGGCGCAGCCTTGCGCCGAGCGCTACGCCGCCCTGACCTCCGCCAACGATGAGGCAGTAAGGCTGATCCTCGAGGCCCATCCGGGCGACCTCACGCTCGCGCGATTCGAGCCAGCTCGTGCGTCCCTTGTGGATGCCGTGCGCTGTTCCGCGCTCACGCGTGCCAAGGCGTCCGGTCTTCTCCTCGAAGCCGTGCAGACTTTGCAGGGTTGTGAAGATCGTCCAGCACAGGCCCTGGATCAGGCGTAGATGCCCCACCCCGCGGCCGGCCGAGCTTGAAAAGCTGAACCAGCACTCGTCGAAACCCTCGGGGTCGCGGCGCACTTCGCTCAGGCGCAGATCGCCGATCGCGCAGCGCGGTGCGCAGGCCTGCACCATCGCAGTGATTGCTGCCTTGCCTTCGAGCGTCTGGATACTCCAGGTGTAGGCGAGAAAGTCGCGCCAGTAGCAGTCGTCGTGAAAAGCGAGGTCAACCCACTGGGCGCCTGCGTGCGGAAGCAACTCGAGCCAGAGGCTGCAGAGTTCCTCGGCTTGCTGAAGCGTTGACGAAGGGGCCTGAGCCCTCGCGGCTGCAAGCGCCTCGGCTGACCTGTTCACCCCGGCAATCCGCAGCGGCGTGCGGTACCGGGGGCCGGCCGAGGTGGCTGCGACTCAGGCCCTGGCTTCTTCGAGTTCGAGCAGTGCACGCTTGCGTGCCAGTCCGGCGGCAAATCCGGTCAGGCTTCCATCGCTTCCAAGCACGCGGTGACACGGCGTGAGGATGATCCACGGATTGCAAGCCACGGCCTGCGCCACGGCGCGAACCGCCTTCGGACGGCCGAGACGGCGGGCGAGTCCGAGGTAGCTGAGCGTTTGTCCGCGCGGGACGGCACGCAGTTGCTCCCAGACGAGGCGTTGCCACGCGGTACCGCGCGGAGCAAGCGTGATGGCCTGCAAGCGGATGTCATTCTGGCTGCCTTCGAGGAAGCTGCTGATCTCGGAGGCGACCTGTCCGAGAAACGACGCATCGTCTGCATGGAGTGGCGCGTCGGTTTCGGGTCGCTTCGACTGATCCTCGAAGTAGAGCCCGTGCAGCCGGGGTGCGTCCCAGACCAGCGTTGCGGATGGGTCCCGCGACGCGGGGGCCGCTTTGCCCGCAACGACCTCGACCCGGTCGCGCGCCGCAAGAGCGAGCATCGGGCCGAGCCTGCTCGCAAAGCGCAGCATCGAGTGGCGGGAGTCAGCCGGCAGGGGCCTGGCTCTCAGGGAAAGGTGCATGCGAACGCCTCGGACGGTTGAAGTTTGCCCACCGTAGTCCACGCCACGCGTCTCGGCGGCTCAGGAAGCGCGGGGGCTCGGGCGCTGAAGGTCGGGCGCGCCAGTGTAGATTCGATTGTAGGTCGGCGAGATCACGATCTCATTCAGGCAGACATGCGCCGGAGCCTGCACAGCATAGGCAATCGCCGATCCGACATCGTCGGCGCGGAGCATTCGCTGCAGATCCTCCTCCGACGGTGGCACAGGGCGCGAGCGCAGAATCGGGGTTGCCACTTCCCCAGGGCAGACCAGCGAGGCGCGTACCCCATGCGCCCCCTCCTGGTCGTTGATCGACTCGACCAGTGGAGCCAAGGCCTGTTTGCTTGCGCCGTAGGCGGCGCCGGTGAACGGGGTGTAGCGCCACCCCGCCCAGGACGACACCACCACGATCGTGCCGCGGCCCTGTTGTCGCATCAACGCGAGAACCGCATTGACGCAAAAGGCAACCCCGTTGAGGTTGATCTGTATGACCCTGGCGAAAGCCTCGGCGTCGAGGGTTGTCCAGTATCGGTTGGGCACGTTGGTTCCCGCCGAACAGACCAGCGCATCGATCCGTCCCTCCTGCCTCAGGATCGAGCGGGCGGCTTCGGCAACCGCCAACGCTTCACCCACGTCGAGCGCGACGCTGCGAGCGTCGATCTGCTCGGCCTGCAGCAGGGCGAGCGCCCGATCGAGTTCGCTTTGCCGGCGTCCGCTGATCACCACCCGGTGCCCGGCGCGACCGAGTGCCTGCGCGGTGGCGAGGCCGATCCCGCTCGCACCTCCGGTGATCCAACTCACTGGCGTGGACTCCCCGCAGGGCGAAACGCCTGCGGAGTTTGCCGCACCGCTGCGGGGATCGGGCGTGTCGGCAGGGCTTGGATGGTTCATGGCGGAGGATCTCCACGTGAAAGGGAAGGATGGCCCTGGCCGCGCCGGGCCACGTTGAGGCGCGCCCCTGCGCAGCGTGAGCGCACGACGCGAGCTTCCGGGGTTGCGTCCATTGTGCTTGGATCTGGCCTTCAAAGACAAGGCAGCCCCGGTGCGGGTAGCATGCAAGGAGGACTTGATCCCTCAAGGCCACTCAACGCATCACGGGGTAGGAACATGGAAGCAACGCAGTCTGCTGACGCATCCAGCGCAAGGGCGCGCTCGGGCGCTGAGGAGGCCGGAGAGGTCCTGCGCATCGGAAGGGGCGACCGGGTACGGATTGCTTGGGTTACGGGGGGCGATGGGGTCGGGGGGATCGCAGACGTGAGGCTGGTTCGTGGCGAAAAGATGAACGCGCTCGATGACGCCATGTTCGATGCGCTCATCGAAGCCGGCGAGGCCCTGCGGACGCTCCCCGGCTTGCGTGGGGTGGTGCTTTCGGGGCAGGGCAAGGCATTCTGCGCCGGACTCGACATGGGTCGGTTTCAGGCCATGGCCGGGCAGCCTGGCGCTTCGCACGCACTACGGCTCATGCCCCGGGAATTCGGAACGGCCAACAAGCCCCAGCATGCGGTTCTGGTGTGGCGGCGCGTGCCGGTGCCCGTGATCGCGGCTGTCCACGGCGTGGCCTTCGGCGGTGGATTCCAGCTCATGCTCGGCGCCGATCTGCGCGTGCTCGCGCCTGACGCCAGGCTCTCGATCATGGAAGTCAAGTGGGGGCTTGTGCCCGACATGGGGGGGCTGGCACTGTTGCGTCATCTCATGCCGGGCGACCGGGTACGCGAATTGACCTACACCGCCCGCGTCTTCACAGGAACCGAAGCGCTCGCGCTCGGCCTTGCCACACGGATTGCCAACGATCCACATGCGGAGGCGCTTGCCCTTGCAAAGCTGGTGGCGGCCCAGAGTCCGGATGCAGTGCGCGCTGCAAAACGGCTCTTCCTCGAAGCCGAAGACGGAGCCGACGAAGCGCAGATGCTGCTTGCCGAATCACGCGAGCAATCGGCCTTGCTCGGTTCTCCCAATCAGGTCGAGGCGGTCCGCGCGGGTCTTGAGAGGCGCGTACCGTCGTGGCGCGAGCCTGCACTGTGAAGCAGGTCACGCTCTACACCGGCGAAGACGGCCGCGCGCGTTTTCGCGAGGAAGACCTCCTGCTCGACCAGGGCACTGAAAGGCTGCGGCTGTCTGCGCTCTTTTCAAGCGGCGGCTACCAGTTTCGCGAAAGTCCTCCCGGCTACACGAGCGGCTTTCACTGCACCGAACATCCCCAATGGATCGTGGTTCTGCGCGGCTGCATCGAGATTCTCCTCCGGGACGGAAGCTCAAGGCAATTCGCTGCCGGGTCGATTTTCTTTTGTGCCGATGTCCTTCCGGCGGGTGAGGTGTTTGATCCTGAACTTCACGGGCATCGCTCCCGGCAGGTTGGCGAAGAGCCGCTGCAGGCACTCTTCGTGCGCGGCTAGCCCGAAACGCTTCCAGCACATGCGTGCGCCGGATCCTGGCACCCGGGCGCCAGCGCCACGATGATCCTGCCATCCAGGTGCTGCCATGCCCGAGGAGTCCCGGTGTTGTGTAGCCCTCAGATCAGGATCAGCTGGGTGCACCGAAACTCGGCAATTCTTTTTCCGTCCTCACGCAGTACCGAGGCCGACCAGACCTGAGTGCTTCGGCCCAGATGGTCGGCGCTGCACCGGGTGTGCAGCATGCCTTCGAGCGCGGTGCCAAAGAAGTTGCTCTTCATCTCCACGGTGGTGAAGCCCTTTGCTTCCTCGGGTAGGTGGGCGAGGCAGGCATAGCCCGCTCCGGTGTCGGCGAGGCAGATCACGCTTGCTGCGTGCAGAAAGCCGTTGGGGGCCCGCATCCAGGGTTCGATCCGCAGTTGCGCGTGCAGCAAACCTTGTTCGATGCGCAGGACCTGGAGGCCGAAACGCCCTGGCAAGGTCTCGTGCTGTGCGCGGTGGAACCAGTCCGGATCGCGGTTGCACCGCAGCTTCATCGGGAGCCCCGGCCTTTGCAGACGGCAGTGGGCCGCGGTTTGGGGAACACGCTGAAGGCTTCGCCGGAGAAAAGCCGGGCACTTGCCCCTCCGGACGTGCGCCATTTCACTCCCCGCAACACGCGAACTAGCGTCCCAGGGGGCTCACGCCAATGAGGCTCGCGTGCCAGTCGAGAAGGAAACCCGCCCAGACCAGGGTTCCGGCCACCACGGTGAGGACGGTTGTGGAGGGTCTTGCACGTTGTGGTGCGCCTGGCTCTGGCAGCGGAGCGTTCGAGGCCGGGGCTCTGTCGGGGCCGGAAGGCGAAGCGCTTGCGCGCTGTGCCGCGCTGAAGACAGGCGCTTCGGGGGCTGCAACCGCAGAAAGCGTAGCGCGGTCGCGCTTGCGCGCTGCGCTGAACGAGGCAACCGCCCAGAGCAGAAAGCTTCCGAAGAGCATCACGTCGGCGAGATTACCGTTGGCAAGCAGATGTGCAAAGGCCCAGAGCTTCACGCCGAGCACCATCGGGTGACGCCACTTCACCTTGAACCAGTTGCCTGGAATGTAGGCGGCAAGCAGCAGCACCATCGCGAACCAACTGAGCAGTGTTGAAGCGTGACGCACACCGAGCGGAAGTTCGTAGAGCGGAACCGGCGCCTGTCGCGCAAGGCCATAGCCGTAGATCAGTAGCGCAAAGCCTCCGATCGACAGGATCGAGTACACACCCTTCCAGGGTTTTTCACCCCACTGCGCGATCAGCCGTGTGCGCAGGGCCTCATCGAGCACGCGTATCGAGTGTGTACCGAGGAAGATGAGCAAACCCGCAATCAGCCACACCATGATCCGTCCCTTTCACACCTTGTTGTGCCGCCGCAGCCGCTACCATGACGCATGTTAAGCCTCTTGGGGCGCCAACGCCGGTTCGTGTCGATGCGAGCACATGATTCTCCCTGAGCAATTCGAAGCCCGCTGGGATGCCAGTGAGGCCTCCTCGAGCCACGACTTGTGGTTTGCCTTGCATCGCGGGGCATTGCTCATCGAGCGCGAAGGGGGCCAGGCGCGCATGCTCGAGGGTCACCCCGAGTCGCATGGCCTGGCCGTGGCCTCGGCAAGGCTGATCGGAAGGTGGCGTGGACGTGCCTGCTGGGCAGCGCAACTCGACGAGAACGCGGCAAGCGGTATTGGCACCGGCAGCATCGGTCCGCTGTTGCGCCTCGAGCCGCTTCGCGGGCTTTTTGGCCGTCTGCCCGACGAATTGCTGGCGATTGCTGCGCGCGGTCTGCAATTGCTCGAGTTTGATCGCACGCACCGTTTTTGCGGTGTGTGCGCGAGCGCCACCGGGAGGCATGAAGGCGGACGTTCTCGGCGTTGCGGGGCCTGCGGCGAAACCGTCTACCCGCGGGTGGCTCCGGCGATGATGGTTCTCATCACCCGGGACGGACCTGCCGCCCGTCAGTTGCTGCTTGCCCGCTCGCCACGTTTTCCGCGAGGCATGTACAGCGCGCTTGCAGGCTTTGTCGAGCCCTCGGAGTCGATCGAAGCCTGCATTCACCGCGAGGCCTACGAAGAGGTGGGGGTGCGCCTTGGCCGCCTCCGCTACTTTGGAAGCCAGAGTTGGCCTTTTCCGCATTCGCTCATGATCGCCTATCTTGCCGACTATGAAAGCGGGGATATCGTCTGTCAGGAAGGCGAAATCGAAGACGCCCGCTGGTTCGATCTGCATGCCCTGCCGCAACTGCCGCATCGGCTGTCGATTGCGCGACGCCTGATCGAAGGCGCAGTCGCCGAGGTGCTCGGCGCTGCCGCAGGCCCGTCAGCGCCGACGGTGCTGTGACCGGTAACGGCGGCGGGCCCCCGGTCTGCACCGCATGCGACGCACGCTAGCCTACGCGTTGATACCGGTTACGCCAGCGCTCTGGTCGGCCAATTACTATGTGGCTGCGAAAGCGCCCGGTCAGGTCGAGCCGCATGCGCTCGCACTCCTGCGCTGGACGATTGCGCTGGCGCTGATGCTGCCCTTTGCCTGGCCCGCGCTACGCCGACATGGCCCCCCCTCCCGCAGCGAATGGATCGACGGCCTCATCCTCGGTGCGCTCGGCATGTGGATCTGCGGCGCTTTCGTCTACATCGGTGGGAGAACGACCTCTGCGGTCAACATTGGCCTGATGTACGCGATGTCACCGGCGCTGATCGCCGCGGCGTCGGCCTTGTGGCTGCGGGAACACTTTGGGCCGCGCCAAAGTCTGGGTCTCGTGCTTGCCCTGAGCGGGATGCTCTGGATCGTGCTCCAGGGCAACTTCAGCGATCTGGGCCGCGTGCAGTGGGTGGAGGGCGACGTCTGGATTCTCTGCGCAGTGGCGTGCTGGACGCTCTACTCGCTGCTCCTGCGGCAGCGGCCTTCGCGCCTGGACCCTTTTGCGCGGCTCACTTTCATCACCGCCTGCGGGGTGATCGTGCTGCTTCCGATGACGCT
The DNA here is from genome assembly GCA_016868175.1 of Betaproteobacteria bacterium. Taxonomy (GTDB): domain Bacteria; phylum Pseudomonadota; class Gammaproteobacteria; order Burkholderiales; family Burkholderiaceae_E; genus UBA3064. Next base: position 7,597 of record VGHO01000032.1, on the reverse strand, counting down.
GCTCGAACTGCTGATGACACCTGTCTGGCATCTCACGCTGCACGGTCTCTGGCTGGGGCTGATTGCAGCGCTGCTCCCGGGCTTTGGAGCCTACCAGGCCTACTCGCTGATGCAAAAGGAGCTCGGCGCGGCGCGCACAGGTGTTGTCCTTTACCTCCAGCCGCTTTATGCTGGAACGATGAGCTGGCTGCTGCTCGACCAATCGATCGGCGCCCACCACGCGCTGGGGGCGGCACTGATCCTTCCGGGCATCTATCTCTGCACCGCACCCGTTCGCCGTACCTGACCCTGTCGTTCATGCTCGCCTTTGTCCTGCCCTCGCTGTTTCTTGGTCTTCCACTGCTCGGATGGGCGATCGGTTTGCCCTGGCTCGGTCTTGCAGCGGGCGCGCTTGTGGTGCCGGCCGGCGAGTGGCTCACGGGCGCGCGGACGCTTGGGCCGGGTCTGCGCTCGGTCTGGCTCATGCGCTTGATCGTTCTGGCGGTGATTGCGCAGATTCCGCTGCTCGCACTCCTCACTGCGGGGAGTACCTGGGTAGGGTCCAGCGCGGAGCAGGCACTGGGGGTCGCGGATCTTCTTTTCCTCGCGCTGTCGGTTGGCTATGTGAGCGGCGGTATCGGAATCGTGCTGGCGCATGAACTCGGCCATCGACGCGACCGTATCGACCTGACGCTCAGCCGGTTGCTGCTCCTGCTGGTCTTCTGGGGACCGTACCGGAGCGAACACAACCGTGGACACCACCGCCGCGCGGCAACGCCGGACGATCCCGCGAGCGCGCGGGCCGACGAGTCGCTCTACCGGTTCATGGGGCGCTACTTCTCGGGCATCTACCGATGTGCTTTCGCACTCGGCCATGCGGTGCAGACGGACCCCCCGGCCACTGAGGCTGCTGCACGCAAGATCGCGCGCGTTTGGGCGAGTGAAGCCGCAGCGCTGAGCGCCGGGAGTGTGCTCGCCGTTGCGCTGCTCGGTGCGCTTGGGGGATGGCAGGCGGTGCTTTTCGTGCTGATCCAGGCTGCAGTTGCACTCTATCTGGTGTGCGCAGTGGACTATGTGGAGCACTGGGGGCTGCAAAGGGCGCACAGGGGTGGTCGCTGGGAACGGATGGGGCCCGCGCACACCTGGGACTGCGCCAACGGGCTGAGCGATCTCCTCCTCTTTCAGCTTCCCCGGCATGCGCACCATCACATCGCACCCGGTCTTCCCGCGCATCGGCTCCAACGCACGCCCGAAGCTCCGCAAATGCCAACGGGCTACGCCGGGATGGTTGTGCTGGCGAGCGTGCCGCCACTTTGGTTCGCCGTGATGAACCCGCGGCTCGGAGCGCTCAGGAAGGAGGGAAGCTTCGCGCCTTCGCGCACCGCCTGATCGGCGCTTGCCTCGGCTTGCCGAATGCCCGGGAGCCTGGCGAGCACCTCATCAAGCCGGGCCTGCGGCACCACGACCACACCATCCTGATCGGCGATCACCACATCGCCGCTGCACACAGGATGGCCGGCCAGCGTGACCGGAAACCCCACGGTGCCCGGACCACTGCGATGCGGGGAATTCGGGGTGACCCCAACGCAGTAGGCTGCAAGACCCACCCGACGGATTCCCGGAAGGTCGCGTACACATCCGTCGGTTACGAAACCGATTGCGCCGCTGTTGCGGGCCATCCCCAGCAGCAGGTCGCCGGTGATGGCGCAGGCGGTGTGTCCGTGAGCAGCAGCTATGATCACGTCGCCGGGTTGGATGGCTGCAAGGGCGTGAACCAGGGCCAGATTGTCGGCCGGGCCGGCGTCGCAGGTCAGCGCAGTGCCGCAAAACTGCGCGTGCTCCGCAATAGCGGGCTTGATGCGGTAATCGAGCGCGCCGGTTCCCCCCAGGGCATCCACCACAAAACCGGTGGGAGTGCCCTCGAGCAGGCGGACTTTTTCGCGCGCGGGCCGGTTGAACGCCTGCTGGCGGATGCTTGGCAGTTCCTCGATCATTGCCTATCCTCTGCAAGATGACGCAAGCCCAAAGCATCGCCGAGTTTCGCCGTCGCGCGCAAGCCCGACTGCCGCGACCGGTTTTCGATTTTGCCGACGGTGGCGCGGAAGATGAGGGCACGCTTCGCGCCAACGAGCGGGCTTTCGAGAGCTGGCAGTTGCTGCCGCAACCGCTGCGTGGCGCTGCAACCCGCGATCTCTCCGTTGAACTTCTGGGTCAGCGCCTCGCGGTTCCCTTCCTGATTGGTCCAACCGGCCTTGCGGGCCTTTTCTGGCCGCAGGGCGAGGTGGCGAGTGCGCGCGCGGCGCACCGCATGGGTACGGTGTATTGCCTCAGCCATGGGTCGGTATGTTCAATGGAAACGCTCGCGCAAAGTCACGCAGGGTTGCGCTGGATGCAGGTGTTCATCTACAAGGACCGCGGTTTCACCCGTGAACTTGCCGAGCGTGCCCGCGAGTGCCGCTTTGCAGCACTCATTCTCACGATCGACAACCAGCTGCTTGGCAAGCGCGAGCGCGACCTGGCCAACGGCTTTGCGATTCCACCGCGCTTCGGACTGCGCGAATTTGCGCACTACGTCTCGAAGCCGCGCTGGTGGTGGTCGATGCGACGCGAACTGCCAAGGCTCAGCTTCGGCAACTATCTGCGCGAGGGGTCGCCTGCGTCGGTGGCCAACCTTGCGGGAAAGATGGCGGGCATGCTCGATCCGGCGATGCATTGGGATGACGTGGCCTGGTTGCGAACGCTCTGGCCGGGCCCACTGCTGCTCAAGGGAGTCCTCCATCCGGCGGAGGCTGCGCAGGCCGCACGCATCGGTGTGGATGCGCTGATCGTGTCGAACCACGGCGGCCGGCAACTCGACGGCGCGATCGCCTCGCTCGACGCCCTGCCTGCGGTGCTCGACGCCGTGGGTACCTCGGTGGCGGTGCTGCTCGACGGCGGAGTGCGGCGCGGCTCGCATGCACTCAAGGCACTGGCGCTGGGCGCGCGGGCGGTACTGCTGGGGCGACCCCATCTCTGGGCACTTGCCAGCGACGGTGAGGCCGGTGTTTACGCAATGCTCGAATTGTTGCGCCAGGAACTGGACCGCGCCATGGGGCTTTGCGGCATCAGCAGCCTGGGTGCCTTGCCTGGCGCCGCAGTGCTCGCGCCAACCAGAGCGGTCCGCTAGTCCGACAGCGGCGCGGCTGCGGAGCCGTCAGACGCCCTTCGGCTTGCGCATCGACGCCATCCGGTCAGCGCTCACCATCTGGATCCTGCGGCTGACCCCGTCGCGCAGGTAGGTGATCTCCACCCGACTGCCGGCAGGACCCTTGGCCCAAAGCCGCTTGTAGAAGTCGCTCAGGTCTGCGACCGACTGATTGTCGAGGCTGACGATACGGTCGCCGCGTTGCAGGCCGGCGGCCGCAGCAGGACTCTCAGGGCTGATGCGCTGGATCTGCAGGCCGCCCGAAGGATGCGGCTGACTGTGGATTCCGAGCCAGGCCTGCGGAGGGCCGCTGCGACGTCCGGTTTGGAGCAGATCGGCGAGGATCGGCTTGAGCAGATTGACCGGGAGGTACAGGTTACCGGGTTTGGGATTGAAGCCACCGGTTGCGTCGGCCACGACCAGCGAACCCACCCCCACCAGCGATCCATCGTCGTCGAAAAGACCCGCGCCGCTCCAGTTGTTGACCGCAGGCACTGTCATCAGCGGTGCCTCGACCAGATACTCCCAGGTTCCCGCGAACGGCTTGCGCGACACGAGGAAAAGTTCGGTGAGTTCGGGTTCGCTGTGGCCGAGCGTCATCAGCCGTTTGGGGAGTTTGAGCGTGTCGGAGTCGCCAAGGGGAAGCGGATCGAGGCCGAGCGGAACCAGGGTCTTGACCAGCCCGAAGCCGCTCACCGGGTCGTAGGCCACGACGTCGGCGGGAAGTTTGCGACGTCGGCTGTCGACGATGTCGACGTCTTCGGCCTCGATCAGAAGGTAGCCCACGGTGAGGATGAGGTCGCGGTCGATGACGATCCCGGTCCCCAAGCGCGTCTGCCCCAGACTCCGGCTGCTCGGTGCCTGCGCATCGACCTGGACTTGCACCGCAACCACCGCCTGCATGATCCGGCGGCTGGTGTCGGGAGCGATCGAGGAACTCTTTTGCGCCTCAACCCGCGTGGGAAGCGAGGCGAGAAGTGCCATCAGGAGCGTCACAGCAAAGGCCACCACGAGAGTCTGCGCTGCCGCGACAACCTTCGGCAGCCGTGCGGCTTTGCCAAGATGCCTGCCCGGCAACACTTCCGACGCCCGCAATTCAAAAATCGACATCATCGACCACCTCTTCACCCGCGCAACCGGATACGCCGCACTGGGCGCACTACACCGCACAGCGGGTTTCGATGCACGATAGGCCATTTCCGGCGCGGTGGGAAGGGGATACACGCGCTCAATCAGGGGGCTTGAGAGCTTTACTGCGGGGTGAAACCACTTTCGCGAACGATCCGGGTCCAGACCTGCGCATACGCACGCTCGCGCCGCCCGAGTTGCTCCCCGGTCATTGGCTCAACGCTGAGCCCCATCTGGCCGAGTTGGGCAAGGACCTGGGGTTGACCGAGGACTCTGGCAAGTGCAGACGAGAAGCGCTCGGTGGCGGCGCGCGGCGTACCGGCCACCGCAAAAAAGCCGTAGAACGGCGGGTCTTCGAGCCCCTGGAGTCCGAGCTCCGCGAACGTGGGGACCTCCGGAAGCGCAGGCTGGCGCTTGCCGCCAAGCACCGCCAGAACGCGCAGCTTGCCCGCCTTGTGGTTTTCCACGAAGTCGGGAACCGAACCCATCCCGGCAGGAATCTGGTTTCCGAGCATGTCCCCGATCATGGGCGCACTGCCCCGGTAGGGTGCGGCCACAACGTCAAGCTTGAAGCGCTCACGCATCACACCCACGAGAAACTCGAGCGTGGACGCGGGCGCCGGTATTCCAACGCTTCCACGTTCCTTCCTTTCCGATTGCGCCTGAACCCACCGAACATACTCCGCAAAGTTCGTGGCGGGCGTTGCGGCCGACACCGCAAAGGCGTTGACGAAGGAGGCAAAGCCAGCAACCGGCACGAAGTCGACCGCCGGATTGAAGCCGGGATTCTTCGTAACGAGCGGAAGAATCGTGATCGTGTGATCGTGCGACAGAAAAAAGGTGGTGCCATCGGGGGGCGAGGACTTCAGCGCCTGTGCCGCAAGTTGGCCCCCCGCCCCCGGCCGGTTCTCCACCACGATGTTCTGGCCGAGTTCCTCGCGTAGACGGTCGCCCAGCAGCCGCGCGATCACATCGGTGCCACCCCCAGGGGGGAATCCAACCAGGATTCGCAGGGTCTTGCCGGTCGCTGCGCCCTGTCCGGCGGCACCCGCTGGGCCAGTCGTTGCCGCAGCGCCGGCGCCCTGGGGTGGACTCCCGGGCTGCGCCAGACCGCCCGGCGCAGCCGCCGAGAACAGGGTGAGCGCGGCAGCCTGTGTGGTGCGTTGCAGTACCAAGCGTCGCTTGTTCATGGTTTTCCCTGGTGGCTTATTGCTGCTGTTTTGCGTTCGACGTTTCCGGCCATCCCATTGCGCGCTTGGGTGCGGCGCGCGTGGGTGCGCCCCCGTGGGCGGGGCATCGACCAGGGCGAAGCAACCCGGAATGCCTGGCTTCGGCCCCAGGGCGCTTCAAGAACCCGGTCTCCCCAAACGCATTGCGTGCCCGCCAACGCTGCGGCGACGTTCGGCTGGGAGAGTTGCGGCAAGCCCGACATCGCGACGGGCTTTTATCGTATAGAAAATCAAAATCCATAACCATTATCGGATGCAAGTCTTGAAGTCTGGTGTTCGATGTGAGTATAGAGGCGGCGAGCAAGTGGGGGGAAGGGGAACACTAGTGATCCCCCAGCAAGGCCCGCAATTCAACCTTGCGATGGCAGGCCCGGGAGCCCTCGAGGGCAAGTTGCTGCGCCGTGTGGGAGTCCTTGCAATCAATCAACCAGAAACCGCTGTAGGACTCAGGTCCGGCAAGGAGGGATTCTGCGGATCGGCGCCCGATCCCGCAACGGTTGTCGATCAGCAGACTTACTGAGGGCGCTGCCAGGCCCCCGGCAGCAACCCAATGCCCATGGGCGCGCAGTTGGTCGTTGAAGGCGTCGATTGCTGCGAACTCCTCGGCTGTGCCGGACGCCGACAACGAATCGATCACAAAGACGATGAACCTTTTCGACATCTCGTGGCTCCAGGATGATCGACACTTGAGGGCAATCGCAGGGTCTCCGAGGGCTTCAACGCCCGCCCCTTCTTTCGGAAAACAGCGACCCGGGCGGCACGATCGAGCATGTCCGCAGTGTGTACAACGGGTTCGCCGGTTTAGGCAAACCGTGCAAAAACGCAAGCCCCGCGCGCCGCGCAGTCACCGCGCCACCAAGGGAAACGCATCAGGGTTCTTGATCGACGCAAGCGCCAGATCGATATCGAGCCTCCGGTAAGTGGCGCTCAACAGCACTGCGGGCTTGCTGAATCTGAACGGCGGTCAATCCGATCCGGGTCGCAAGCGCGAGCTCAGGTTCGATCCAGAATTTCGCCCCGCCGTCAGGATGGGAAACGTGAACAGGCGGACGCAGCTCTTCTCGGGAAAAGAGAAACATTCTGAAAGGCCCATCACGAACAACTGTCGGTGACATGACGAAACTCTACACCGTCGCTGGGGCCGTCTGTAGGTGATGGCGCGTGACCTTTGCGTGACGACTCCCGCGTCAGCCCAACGGAGGTCACCGTCTGTCGTGCAGCAAACCTGGTCGGCGCGTCCAGGCCGCGCTTGCCCACAGGCCCAGAAACGGTCCAGCACCATGCCGTCAGCCAGCCAAAGCCCAAGCGTAAAGAGAATTGACGCTGACACCACCACCCTGCCCAGACACATCCCGCTCAAAGTTGCAAACCCAAAGGTTTGCTACAGCGGCGAGTGATCAGGTGGAGACAGCGTGGAGCCAAGGCTGGCACACCCTGCCCACAGCCGAAGAACGATCCCTGGAAAAGCCTCACGAGCCGAGCGACGCTGCGGGGCATGGAGGACTGAGCATCGATGAGTCGTTGGTCGGGGTGAGAGGATTCGAACCTCCGGCCTCTACGTCCCGAACGTAGCGCTCTACCAGGCTAAGCTACACCCCGATCTCGGGGCCGGATTGTATCGGAGACTATCGGAGACTATCGGAGACTATCGGAGACTGCTCTGCGCGGGCCCCTCGTTTGCCGTTCGTGCGCCGGAAACCCGGGCAATGTCCGGTGTCTTTGTAAAGCGCCGAGGAAAGAATCCGTTATCCAGTCCGAGGGTCGGGGAGGGGGGTAAACCCGGAAACCCGAACTGCGGCGACCCAAACCGCAGGAATTCAAGGTGCGGGCACCCGAATCCGGCAACCCGAACCGCAGCAATCCAGCGCCCGCGCACTCGAACCGCCGGGACAAGTCCCTAGACCTCACGGGGCGGTGACATGGCGCCGGGCCCTCATGGGGTGGTCGACTAGCCCCGGGAGCACTAGGCCCGGGATCGTGAGGGAAGCACCGAACGGGGCCTTGAGCCAAGCGGAAACCGCGACGATGCGAGCTTCGATCTTTGTGCTCTACATGCTTGCCGCCGCCACGATCTGGT
>VGHO01000031.1 GCA_016868175.1 Betaproteobacteria bacterium | reverse complement strand
CGAGCGCCTCCTTGCTTGCAGCCACCACCACGTCGCAGCCGAGGAGCACCCGGGCGCCGCCTGTCCCGATGCGCGGGGCGTGCAGATCGTGGACCTCCCGTGCGATGCGCACGAAACTCATCACCGCACCGTTTTTCTGCGCCAGGCCCGCCATGTCGAGCACCGTTGCCGCCTGTCCCTCCAGATAGGCCGCCATGCCGAGGATCTGTCCGATGGTGACAACACCGGTACCGCCGATTCCGGTGACCAGGATGGCGTAGGGCTGGTCGACGCCAGGCAACTGCGGCGCGGGAAGCGCCACATCGACAGCGTCATCGTTGACCCGGCCGCCCCGACCACGACGTAGCCGCCCCCCCTCGACCGTGACAAAAGAGGGGCAAAACCCCTCAACGCAGGAGAAGTCCTTGTTGCAGGCACTCTGATTGATCTTCCGCTTGCGGCCGAGCACGGTCTCGAGCGGTTCGATCGCGACACAGTTGGCCTGCACCCCACAGTCGCCACAGCCCTCGCAAACCGCATCGTTGATGAAGGCACGGCGCTGCGGGTCGGGAAAGGCGCCACGCTTGCGGCGCCGCCGCTTCTCCGCCGCGCAGGTCTGGTCGTAGATAAGTACCGACACGCCCTCGAAAGCGCGGAGCGAGCGCTGAACCTCGTCGAGGCTGCGCCGGTGGTGAACGCCGACGCCTGTGGGAAAGGTCCCGGGGGGATACTTCTGCGGCTCGTCGCTCACCACCTCCACCCGCGAGACCCCCTCTGCGCGCACGAGTTCGGCAATCATCCGCGGGGTGAGCTGGCCGTCGTGGCCCTGTCCGCCGGTCATTGCGACCGCATCGTTGAAGAGAATCTTGAAGGTGATCGGCGTGCGGCTTGCCACCGCATGGCGGATGGCAAGCGAGCCCGAGTGAAAGAAAGTGCCGTCGCCAAGATTCTGAAAAACATGCCGGGTGCTACTGAAGGGGGCCTGGCCCACCCAGGTCATGCCTTCGCCGCCCATCTGGGAGAAGGTGGAGGTGGAACGATCCATCCACATCGCCATGTAGTGGCACCCGATGCCCGCATGGGCACGCGAGCCCTCAGGCACCTTGGTGGACGAATTATGAGGACAGCCGGAGCAAAAATAAGGAATCCTCTGAAGGGCTTCCACGCGTTTTCTTCCGGAACGATCAAGATTCTCGAGAGCATGCAGGTGCGCTTGCATCCGCGAAATCACCTCCGCGCCATGCTTGCTCGATGGGTCAAGCGCTGCGGTCAGACGCAAGGCGATCAACCGTGCGCAAAGCGCCGGCGAGAGTTCGCCTGCCTCCGGCACCAGCGGGTTGCCCGCTGCATCGTGCTTGCCCAGGATGCGCGGCGCGCCAGCACGCCCGTAGAGCTGCTCCTTGAGTTGGCTTTCCACCAGGGCACGCTTTTCCTCGAACACCAGCACCTCGAGTGCTCCTTCAACGAAGGCAGCCATCGACTCGGGTTCAAGCGGCCACGGCATGGCCACCTTGCAGACCTTGAGGCGCACCTCGCGCGCGACCGGCGGCCCAATGCCCAGATCATGGAGCGCCTGCATCACATCGAGCCACGCCTTCCCGGTGGCCACGATTGCGAGGCGCGCGGGCGGTCCGCCACGATCGAGGTCGGGCACCCCGAAGACGTTGCGGTTCAGGTGGTTGGCCCTGGCGTAGGCGAGGACCGCCGGAATCTTGTAGCGAACGAGGCGCTCCTCGAGTTTGGGAAAAGGCTCTTCGGGCCAGCGGCCATGCACGCCATCCGGGGGCATCGAAACGCCGGTGGGCAAGACTGGCTTGATACGGTCGGCCGAGATATCCACGATCCCGGCTGACTCGATGGTGTCGGTTACCGCCTTGATCGCCACCCAGACCCCCGCAAACCGCGACAGGGCAAAGCCGTGCAGACCGTAGTCGAGATAGTCCTGGACCGTGGCGGGTGCAAGAACCGGGATCGATACCGCGATGAAGATATGGTCGACCTGCGCCGCAACGGTGGACGACTTTGCTCCATGGTCGTCGCCTGCAATCGCCAGGACTCCGCCATGCGGTGCGGTCCCCGCCTGATTCGCATGGCGGAAGACGTCGCCGCTGCGGTCAACGCCGGGCCCTTTGCCGTACCAGATGCCGAACACGCCGTCGACCTTGGCGTCGCCATGAAGGTGCAACTGCTGCGTCCCCCAGAGCGCTGTGGCGGCAAGATCCTCGTTGAGGCCCGGCTGAAAGCGGATCTGATGTTCCTTGAGGTGCACCGCCGCCTTGAAGAGCGCCTGATCGTAACCCCCTACCGGCGAGCCCCGGTAACCGCTGATGTAGCCGGCCGTGTTGAGTCCGGCCGCAAGGTCGCGCTGCCGTTGCATCAGGGGCAGGCGCACCAGCACCTGGGTGCCGGTGAGAAAGAGCAGGCCTTCGCGCGCGCGGTAGCGGTCTTCGAGGGTTGCCTCGCGCAGCGCACTTGTGCCGCTCAAGGCGGGATCCTGGCGGGTTGTCATGAACAAGGACTCCTTCTGCGGTTTGTCAAGGTTCGCGAATGATTCCGCCACGCACAGCGATGCCCCGGCGCAGCAAGCCAAGCGCCGCATCGAGGGCGTCGTTGGGACCCTTCACCCCAAGTTCGAGATGGCGCCGGCCGCCTGCTTCGCCCATGGAAGGAAGGCTGAACACCCGCACGCCGGGGAAATTGCGCTCCACGTCTTCGAGAACCGGGGTGGCCAGCGACTCGGGAAAGTCATCCACGATAAAGGAACGCTCGCCATCCGGGTGGTTGCGGTGCAACTCCACCCACCCGTGGTCCAGGACCCAATCCACCATCGGCCAGGCCATCACCGGAAAGCCCGGCACGAAGGCGTGGCGCTCCACTGCGAAACCGGGAATCCGGTTGTAGGCGTTAGGAATGATCTGCGAGCCGGAGGGGAACTCGCCCATCTTCAGGCGCTGCAGGTTCTCGGGAGCGCGCATGTCTGCGGTCCCACGACCCTCGGCGGCCATTTCGGCGCAGCGCTGCGTGATCAGCATGCAGGCCTCGGGATGCAGCACGAGTTCGCGTCCGAGCGCCATGGCGGCCGCCTGGCGGGTGTGGTCATCCGGCGTGGCGCCGATGCCGCCACAGGAGATCACCCAGTCGCCACGGTCAAAACTCGCGCGCAGGAAGGTCGTGAGGCGAAGTCGGTCGTCGCCCAGATAATGCACCCAGTCGAGACCGATGCCGCGGGCTCTGAGTTTTTCGAGCACCGCGGCAAAGTGCTTGTCGGGGCGCTTGCCGGAGAGGATCTCGTCGCCGATGATGAGGAGCCCCACGGCGGGGCGCAGGAGCCGGACGCCCATGTCAGGCCGGAGCCAACGCTGCCCGCGTGCTTGCGAGACGCGACAGTCCGTAGTGCGCAAAGACAACCGAGGCAAAGATCGGAAGGACAAGCCATAGAAAGGGGAGGCTCCCAAGCAGGGTAACCAGCAATCCGATGAGCAGCAACCCGGGGCGGTATCTCCGATCGAGTTCGAGCCGCTCGGCTGGCGAGGCCAGTCCGCTCAGCACATCCGTGAGGAAGATCGAAGCGGTTGCCCAGGACATCAGCAGCATGAACGCCGGCGCTGCAAACCAGGGCGCGATGAACCAGAAGGGGAGCAACATCAGGAGCCCGCCCACCATGCGCAACAGCACGACGAAACCATGCCGCCACTCCTCGAGCATCTTTCCGCGCATCTCTCCGGGCAGCTCGCGGTAGTCGAGGGCGAGGAGATCGGCGCGAACGACCGGCGTGACTACAAAACCCGAAATGAGGAGCACGCCGATCCAGGCAAGCGGAAGTGCCGCAAGCAGGCCGAGCACCCAACTCAGCGCGGCAAGCGCAGCCGGCGAAGTGAGCCACTTGAGGACGACAACCAGCAAGGGAATCGACCAGCCGGACCAAGGGCCGTCGATTGATGCCTCGGGCGACGGCACCGGCAGTGCGCCGGGCGCAGGAAAAGGCGTTGAGCCTGAAGGGGGGAACGCTCCGGGACCGGACTCGGGAACCAGGGTACGCTGCCACGTCACCCCCGCCTCACCGAGGGCGGCAACAAGCGGCGGAATCAACCACCAGAGCGCGAGGACTGCGAGCACGATCCCGATCAGCACAGGCCAGAGGGCAAGCCACCAGTAGGCTGGCCTGAACATGGCCCTGAACCCGAGCGCAAGACACAGCACCAGTGGTTTTGGACGGATCATCGGTGTCGCACCCGCGTGCTGCGGCCTGAGGGAAAGCGCGGAGGGCTGTGGGGAGGAACGATCAAGTGCTGCGGCCTGCGGAAACGCTCGGATGACTGCAAGGATTAAAGATCAATTAAAACTATACATTGACTGGTTTATTTAAATCAATCAGCGCGCACTGCTCTCGGCCGGCAGTGCTGCTCCCACGGGAGGCTCGCGCCCGGCCACCCGCAGCAAGGCTTTCCAGTGCAGGGCCCAGAAACCCTGGCCGTAGTTGCGGCCCTGGACCTGATCCGCGATCCCGGTTGGGAAATAGCCGCGATCCCACCGTGCAGTGCCAAAAAGCATGTCCCACCAGGGAAAAAGCACCCCGAAATTGCAACCCTGCTGCCGACCCTCATGACCCAGCCCGACCGCGTGGTGGACACGATGAAAGTGGGGTGACACAAGGACTCGGTCGAGGCCGTGGCCAAAGCCGATCCGGATGTTGGCGTGCTGCAGGCTCTGCAGTACCCGCGAGAACACCACAAAGGCCACAAACTGCGAGGGTGCAGCGCCGATGAGAAGCGCCGTGAGGGCAATCAGGACATCACGCAGGAGATCATCGAGCAGATGATTGCGCTGATCGCTCCAGTAGGTCATCTGGCGCTGGCTGTGATGCACCGCATGCAGTTCCCACCACCAGCGCAGGCGATGCTGCAGGCGATGGATCCAGTAGTCGACGAAATCGAAGACGATCAGGTAGACCAGCCAGGAGAGCAGTGCGGTGTGACCAATCTCCGGCAACCACTGATCCGGGTTGGGACGCGAGATGCTGTGCATGCGCAGCGCCGCTTCGATGGCGTCGATGGCGGGAACCAGCACCGCAAAGGCCAGCAGCGGAAACAGCCCAAGACGGTGCAGCAGCGTAAACACCTGGTCGACCCTGACCGCACCCGGATCGCTCAACGCCTCGAGGGGCCTCCAGCGCTCGAGAGTGCCGAGCACCAGCACCATGAAAGCCACTTCGTAGAGGCCCCACACAAACCACTCGGTGGCGTCGAAGGCCGCCTCGATGCCCTGCCCCCAGCCGAGCTGGAAGATTGCGGGTTGCACCCAGTGCTCAAACAGCCACTGCTGCGGGACCGCAATGAGGTCCTGCAGGGAAAAGGGCGTGGCGTCGTGCAAACCGTTCAAGACATGTTCCTCACTGACCTGCGCTGCCTGCCTTGAAGTCGGGATGTTCATGCAGCGTTCTGAAGCAAAAACCTTTTGCCTTGAGCCCCTCGATCAGCGGGTCGAGGGCGGGCGCAAACGCTTCCCGGCGGGACCAGATTCCAAGGTGCGCCATCAGGATATCTCCTGCGCGGATTTCGCGCAGGGCCTTGCTCACAAGCACCGCATTAGGATAGCGCTCGCTGGGCAGTTCATCGCCGAGAAACCCGGCGGGCGCCCAGTGAACATGCCGATAGCCGCAGGCGCGCGCTGCGCGGTGCACCTCGTGGGGGGCTCTTCCCCCGGGCGCTCTCCACCAGGCCGAAAGCCGCGCGCCGGTCAGTTCCTGGAATCGCTGATCAACCCGTGCGAGTTCAGCGCACAACGCCGTCTGGTTCCAGTGCAGCGTCTTGCCCGCTTGCACACCAAACTGTGGCCTCGCGCGGAATCGCCCGTCGAGGGACTCCGCTGCCGGATCCGAAGCCTGGCCCCGGGACCTGGCGGCCTCGGGCGGAAAGTACACATGGTCGAAGGTGTGGTTGCCAAAGGCGTGCCCTTCCTCAACCCTCGCCCGCCAGTAGTCGCGCCACCGCGGATCGAGCGACGCGTTGCCCTCGGGGGTTTTCTCATTGGCAAGAAAGAAGGTGGCCTTGACCTGATGTTTTGCCAGGATCGAGGCGATCAGCTCTGCCGAGGCCATGTTTCCGGTATCCAGCGTGAGGTAGAGCGCCCGGGTGCAAGCGCTGGGCTGCCGGGCAAACGCAGCCAGCAAGCCACACAGCAGCAAGGCCCGCACGACGGCTCCGGAGCGCTCGCGGACTGCCGCAGCGGTGGCCTGGGGGGGAGACACCTGCCGCACCTCGAGCAGCGCAAGAGGTCGCTGACGCCGCAGCTCAGAGCAGCGGCGCACGCTGCGCCGTGAAGATCCCGTGGGGCGAACGCCCTACCGGGATGCGGTGCAGGATCTTCGCGCTGGGCAGGTCAACCACATGGACCGCGCGTGCAAAGCGGCTGGTCACCCACATCGTCCGAAGATCCGAACTGATCTCCATGCAGTCGGGCCCCCCCGGTATGCCGATGCTGCCGGTGACCTTCCAGGTTGCGGTATCCACACAGGCAACGGTGTTCTCCACGCGGTTTGAGACATAGATATGCCGGCGATCGCCTGCCCCGCGGAAGTTGTGCGCACCCTTACCCGTCGTGAGCCGCTGAACCAGTTGCCGCTGCCGCCAGTCAACCACCGCCACATGGTCCTCGCCCATCACCCCCACCAGCGCAAGTCGATCGTCGGCGGTTACGATCACCCCAGCGGCCAGCGCGCCAACCGCGATCTTCCACTGCGTTTCCATGCGCTCGGTGTCGATGGCGGCAAGCTCGCCCGAATCCTGCAAGGTCACGAGGAGCGTCTTGCTGTCGGCGGTAAACCACAAGTGGCTCGGCGCCCTCGGAAGCGCGATCCGCCTGAGCAACTGGAACGGCTCCCCGGCCAGGCCGCTGTGACCATAGAGATCAACCCTGTCGAGTCGCAGGGCGGCCACCGCGAACCATCGACGATTCGGGGCGTAGCCGATCTGGTAGGGATCGTCGATCCGGCGGACGCGCTGCAGGAGTCGCGCGGAAAGCGGATCGAAGACATGGAGTTCGTTGCTCATCGCCGAGCCAACGATCAGCTGGCTGCCATCGGGGGTGGGGTAGAGGTGATGCGGCTCCTTTCCCACCGGAAGCTCGCCGGCCACCAGCATCGAACGCGGATCGATGAGCGACACGGTGGCGTCGCGCGAGTTGAGCACAAAGACCGGCGACGAACCCCGACCTTCGATAGTCTGCAAAGTGCCGCCTGAAACCGTCCCCGGCTGCGCTTGCGCAGACGCGGCCGCGCCTCGGGGGAAGTCTGGAAAGGCCAATGCCGATCCCAGCAACCAACCGAGACTGCGCCGGCGCGTTCTTGAGGCTTCGCCTGAAGTCTTCAACACTGTGCTCCGAATCCCTTGAGAAAATTGTAGCGCCTTGCTCGCCTTAGAATGCCCATACCATGCTTGACGTACTGGAAGTTACGCTTCCGATCTTCGGTCTTGTCTTCTGCGGATTCTTTGGCCAGCGGCTGCGGCTGGTGCCCGAAGCGGGGGTGGACGCACTCAACCGCTTCGTCTTCCATTTCGCCCTTCCGGCAATGCTGTTCCGGGCGATCGCGGTCCAACCGGCCGCTGCCTACGCCAATGTCTCCTTTCTTGGTGCCTGGGTGCTCGCCTCCCTTTGCAGCTACTTCCTCGCTAGGACGCTCGCGCAGCGTGCCCTGCACCGGGGACCGATGTCGGCCACCGTGATGGCGATGAACGTGACGCACCCGAATGTGGGCTACATCGGTTTGCCGCTCGCCCTTGAACTCGGTCGTGAACATGTTCCGATCATGGTGATGGCGGTGATCGGCGACATGTTCGTGGTGGTGGTGATGAGCATCGTGCTGCTCGAGTTCGATTCGCGCAAGGCCGACCGCCGGATTCTCGAAGAGGTGCGAAAGGCCGGGCTTGCCTCGGGCACGTCGCTGGACGGTTCGATCGCCTTGACGGTGCTGCAGGGCCTGGCGCGCTCGCCAATCGTGGTGGCTGCGCTGCTTGGCCTCGTCTGGTCGGTGATGGCGCTTCCGATCCCAACCCTGCTCGACAACTTCTCGCGCCTGCTCGGCGGTGCCGCAGCGCCGGTCGCGCTTTTCGCCATCGGCGCATCGATCGGCAGGACAAGCCTCCGGCTTGATGCCACCAGTGCGGGCATGGTGGGCTGGAAGCTGCTGGTTCATCCACTGATC
Source organism: Betaproteobacteria bacterium (assembly GCA_016868175.1). Taxonomy (GTDB): domain Bacteria; phylum Pseudomonadota; class Gammaproteobacteria; order Burkholderiales; family Burkholderiaceae_E; genus UBA3064. The sequence goes on along the minus strand of VGHO01000031.1, from coordinate 10,146 downwards.
GCAGCCCTTGTGCTCCTCAGCATGCCGGGGATCGCACCCGAGGTCTGGGCGATGGGGGTGGTGGCGGCCTGCCTGCCCTCGGCCAGCAACACCTTCATCATCGGCAACCGCTATGGCGTGAGCACCGGCGGCGTTGCGCAGTCGATCGTGGCGGGCAGTCTCCTTGCCATCGTTACCGTGAGTCTGGCCGTCTGGGCGACCGGACTTCATCAGGCGCCCGGCGCCTGAGCCAGCCACCAGCGCTCGAGCCGCTTCACCGACACCGGCATCGGCGTGCGCAGTTGCTGCGCAAAGAGCGACACCCGCAGCTCCTGGAGCATCCAGCGGAAGTTCTCCAGCCGATCATCGTGCACGCCGCGACGCGCCGCCAGTGCTCTGCGCCAGCGCTGCTCCAGCGGCTGGACCTCGCGCATGAGGTTCAGGTCGCGCGCCGGATCGGCGCGCAAGCGCTCGATACGCTGACCGATCGCCTGGAGGTAGCGCGGCAGGTGCACCAGATTCTCCACCGGCGTCGACACCAGAAACCCACCCGGCATCAGTTCCTTGAGCTGGGTGGCAACGTCGTCTTCGGCATGCGTCCCGCGCAAGCCCGCGAGCCGCCTCGCTACCTGGCCATGCTCGGTGAGGATCTGGCCGAGGAGCCTCCCGAGTTCCTGGCCGATGAGTCCGATCCGCGGACGCGCCTGCACGCACAGGCGCTCGAAGGCGCTTCGGTCGCGTGGGGCTTCCCCGCCGGGACACGCGCGACGCAGGATCGCCTCTGCGAGTTGCTGGTGGAGTTCGCTTGCGCTTGCCCAGAAGCCAGGCGCTGTGCTGAGCTTGTGCGCCTCGGGTAGCTGGCGCAGCGTGGTACGCAAGGGTTCGCGAAAATGGATTGCGAGCAGCCTCAGGACTCCGCGCCGATGCGCGTTGGCGGCCTGCTGCGCATCGTCAAAGACCTGCAGCCCCACCGCATCTCCATGGTCGATCACCGCCGGAAAGCCGATCAGCGTCTGCTCGCCGTCGCGAAGTTCGACCAGCTCGGCAAGCTCGCCGAAACTCCACGCGTGGAACCGCTCCGCTGCAGCCGGCTTCAAGGCATCGACAGCCTCGCGCACTGCCTCGAGACCGCGGCCAGGAGAATCACCGCGCCCGTTTACCCCCTGGCGCAGCTCCGCTTGCCCGGGCATTGCGTTTTCGCTGCGATCCGCGTTGCGGTCTTGCGCGGGTGCCTGGGCTTGCGGCGAGGCGGCCTGGGGGAACGCCGCCTGAGCAAAGGCCGCCTGGAGAGCACCCTGCGCCTTTTGCGCGAAGCGGGCCTTGAGCTCGGGGAGCGCGCGCGAACTCCCCAGCACTGCGCCGTGCGTGTCAACCACCCGAAAGTGCATCCGGAGGTGCCCAGGCACCTGCTCGAGCCTGAAGTCTGAAGTCTGCAACTGGGCGGCTCCGTCCACCCGCGCAAACTGCACCAGCGCATGAAGCAGTCCGCCTGTCTGCGTGGAGGGGTCCTGATGCGCGGCCACGAATCGCCTCACCCACTCCTGCACTGGAACCATGTTGCGCCGCAAGCGCTGGGGAAGCGACCTGATCAGTGCCTGGGTCTTTTCCGGCAGCAGCCCCGGGACCAGCCATTCGCAGCGCTCCTCGCTGACCTGCCCAAGAAGCGCCAGCGGAACCTGCAGGCTGACCCCGTCGTCGGACGACCCCGGATCGAAGCGATAGCTGAGCTCGAGCCGCAAACCCCTGGCCACCCAGTGCCGAGGAAACCGTTCGCTCTGCAGGCCGTCAATCTCCTTGCGCAGAAGTGCCTCGCGCGGAAGAAAGAGCAGTTGCGGATCGCTACGCGCAGCCGCGCGCCACCACGCCTCGAGCGCTTGCCCGGTGAGGACATCGAGCGGAATCCGCTGGTCGAACCAGGCGTAGAGATCCTCCGGATCGGCGAGGAGGTCTGGGCGACGCATCCGCTGCTCGAGCTGGGCCACTTCCTGCATCAGCCGCCGGTTGTGCGTCATGAAGGGCAGGTTTGCGTCCCAGTCCAGACGCACCAGCGCCTCGCGGATGAGGAGTTGGCGCGCAATCGCCGGTTCATGAAGCGCGTAGTGCACACGGCGCTGCGCGTAGAGGAGCAAGCCATAAACCGTGGCCCGCTCGAAAGCCACGACCTGCGCGGCCCTCTTCTCCCAATGCGGGTCGCTCCAGCTGCGTCGCAGCAGGTGCGCACCCAGCTGCTCGATCCAGCCCGGGTCGATACGCGCCACTGTGCGCGCAAAAAGCCGGGTGGTGTCAACGATCTCTGCGGCCATGATCCAGCGCGGCGTCTTGCGCGCGAGTGCCGAAGAGGGGTGAATCACGAAACGGGCTTCGTGCGTGCCCTGATACTGCGCAGTGTCAGCCTGGCAAGTTCCGATGTTGCCCAGTAATCCGCTGAGAAGCGCCTGATGGACAGCGCTGTAGAGCGCCTCAGGGGTCCCTCCGAAGGACCTGGGCCGCAAGTGCAGTTCGGCGAGCGCCTGCAGCAACTGCTCATGCACATCGGCCCACTCGCGCAGGCGCCGCGGATGCAGAAACTCACGCGCGAGGCGACGTTCGCGCTGGCTGCGCGACTCACCCGTCGGCACCGGCCGCGTGCGCACGACCTGCAGCGCCGCCGCATCGGTGCTACGCGGGTGCTCGTCAGCGTCTGCAGGGGAGCCGTCGCGCACATAATCCCAGAGTTTCACCCAGGCAAGAAAATCCGAGCGCTCGTCGGCAAAGCGGCGGTGCATTGCGTCGGCTGCCTGCTGCTGCTCGATCGGGCGCTCGCGAGGATCCTGCACTGCAAGTGCACTGGCGATGATCAGCACTTCGCGCAGACAGCCGAGTGCATGCGCCGCAACCAGCATGCGGGCGATACGCGGATCGAGCGGCAGGCGCGCAAGCTGCCGGCCCACCGGCGTAAGGTCACCACGCGCATCGAGCGCTCCGAGCTCGGCAAGCAACGCCACGCCGTCGGCGAGCGCCTTGGGGTGCGGTGGGTCAAGGAAGGGAAAGTTTCCCATCTCGCCAAGCTGCAGCGCCTTCATGCGCAGGACGACCGCTGCCAGCGAGGAGCGCACGATCTCCGGGTCGCTGAAGCGCGGGCGCGCGTTGAAATCCTGCTCGCTGTAGAGCCTCACGCAAACGCCATGCATCACGCGCCCGCAGCGTCCGGCACGCTGGTTGGCAGCAGCCTGCGAGATCGCTTCGATCTGGAGTTGCTCCACCTTGCCGCGGAAGCGGTAGCGCTTGATCCGTGCAACCCCGCTGTCGACCACATAGCGGATACCGGCCACCGTGAGAGAGGTCTCTGCAACGTTGGTTGCAAGAACGATCCGACGTCCGGAAACCGAGGGGGTGAACACCCGCTGTTGTTCGGCCACCGAAAGTCGTGCGAAAAGCGGAAGGACCTCAACCGGCCCCGCACCTGGGCCTGCAGCGAGCACCCGCTGAACACCGCTGCGCGCCCCCGAATGCGCAGCCCTTGCACAAGCCCCGCGCAAGTGCTCCGCAACCTCGCGGATCTCGCGCTCGCCAGGCAGAAAGACGAGCACGTCGCCCCATGCATCGCGCCAGAGATTCTCGATTGCCGCCTCGATCTGCTCGGCGAGCTCGGCTTCCTCGCCCCCGACGGGAGGCTGGTAGCGGACGTCCACCGGAAAGAGCCTTCCCGAAACCTCGATCACCGGAGCGGGTCCCACGCCCTCAAGCGCGAAATGCTGGGCAAAGCGTGCAGCGTCGATCGTTGCCGAGGTCACGATGAGTTTCAGATCGTCCCGCCGCCGGGTACTCAGCAGGCGCTTGAGATAACCGAGCAGAAAATCGATGTTCAGACTGCGCTCATGCGCTTCGTCGATGATGAGCGTGTCGTAGGCACGGAGCTCGGGATCACCGAGCGTCTCGGCAAGCAGGATGCCATCGGTCATCAGGCACACGCGCGCCCCGGGTGCCATCGTCTCCTGAAAGCGTATCCGGTACCCGACATGGGTACCCAAGGGGGTACCGAGCTCCTCGGCGATACGCCGTGCCACGCTGGTGGCTGCCAGCCGGCGCGGCTGGGTATGACCGATGAGCCCACGCTCGCCGCGCCCGGCAAGCGCGCAGATCTTGGGCAGTTGTGTTGTCTTGCCGGAGCCGGTTTCCCCGCAAACGATCACCACCGGAAAATCGCAGATGGCGCTTCGGATCGCCGCACGTTGGGCGCTTACCGGCAGGGTCTCCGGAAAGTGCAGGTCCGGCCAGGGCCTGAGCCCTCCCTGCACGCCGGCTCGACGTTGTGCGGTCACCCGCAGTGGTACCCGGGCGTTGGGCTGCGGACCCGCCGGCCGTTGCGTTGCGCGATCACCCGTCAGCTTGAAACTGCGGCTGCGGATGCATCGGGCAGCGGGGTCACGGCAGAAGTACCGGCCAGCGAGGTTACGGCAGAAGTATCGGGCAGCGGGGTCACGGCAGAAGTATCGGCCGCCGAGGTGAAGGCATCGGCGAAGAATGCCTCCTCCGCAAGTCCGCAATGGCGCACGAAATCGCTGCGCGCCGCATCGACCATCACGGGCGCGCCGCAGGCATACACCTCGAAGCCCGAAAGGTTGGGGAAATCCTCCATCACCGCGCGGTGGACGAAGCCGCTCCTGCCCTCCCAGCGATCCTCGGGCAAGGCGTCAGACACAACCAGGTGGATGCGCAATTCGGGCAGTTCGGTCTGCCACGCGGCGCAGAGCTCGCGCATGTAGAGGTCGTGCGGCCTGCGCCCCCCCCAGTAGAGGCTCACCGGTCGGCGTATGTCCCTGAGCCGGATGTGTTCGACGATCGCCTTGATGGGCGCAAAGCCGGTACCGCTTGCCAACAGCACGATCGGACTCGCGCTGTCTTCGCGCAGGAAGAAAGTGCCAAGCGGCCCCTCGAAACGCAGCACATCCTTTTCCTTCACCCGCGTGGCCCCCTGGCCGAAGAGCGGATCGGTGAACTTGCCGCCCGGCATATGCCGGATATGCAACTCGAGTTGTTCGGCGAGGTCCGGTGCGCCCGCCAGCGAGTAGGCGCGCCGCGATCCGTCGCGCATCAACAACTCGAGATACTGACCCGCCAGATAGCGCAGCCGTTCCGCCGCGGGCAACTGCAACCGCATCACCGCAACGTCGGGTGCAGGGAACTGAATCGCGGCAACGCGGCAGGGCATCTTGCGCACCGGGATGTCGGCCACCGCAGAGACCGTCCTGCACACGATACGCAGATCGCTCCGCGCAAAGCTGCTGCAGGTCAGCAGATAACCCTGCTCCTTCTCGTCGGCACGGAGCGCTGAGGACTGGTGCGGTCCCTGCTCCCAGGTGCCCCCGGTTGCCTTCGCCTTGCAGGAACCGCAAGCCCCGTCACGACAGCCGTAGGGCAACACAACGCCCTGCCGCAGCGCGGCCTCGAGCAGAGACTCCGTGGGCTCGGCGCTGAAGCTTCGCCGTGCGGGCTCGATTTCGACGGTCCAGGTCATGTGAGTGTGGTTACCAGGGTAAGTGCCAGGGTGGGTAGTATCCGGGTTGTAGCGCCGCGGGTGGCTTTTCAGGCCAGCGACAGGACCAGAAGGGACTTCACCGGATGCAGCTTCAACGCCCCTCAAGCAGAAAGCCGCAGGTGTTCGCGCACCGCGGATCATCCAGCGCCAGCGCATCCAGCGCCAGCGCCTCCGGCGCAGCGGATTATCCTCTGCCCTGGCGATTGTTGATCGTGGGGTGTGGCGATGTGGGCTTGCGACTCATCCAGCGCCTGCGCGCGGTGCGTGGCCCGGCGCAACTCTCGATCCTTGCCACCGCTCGGCGCACTGCCCAATGCGAGGCGATCCGCCAGGCGGGGGCCACGCCTTTGCTGGCCAACCTCGACCAGCCTGGGGATGTTGCGCGGCTTGCTGCGCTGGGTCAGCATGCGGTGATCCTCGCACCGCCTGGCGAAGGGGGGGTGCGCGACCATCGCTCGCGCAGGCTGGTTGCGGCGTGGGCCGCCGCCACCCGATCCTATCCGGCACCAAGGCCTGCCTTTGTGTACCTGAGCACTACCGGTGTTTACGGCGACTGCAGCGGCGCCTGGGTCGATGAATGCTCCCCGGCACGCCCCCAGCACGATCGAAGCAGGCGTCGCTGGGACGCCGAGGAGCAGTGGCGCAGCCGGCTCGGCGCAGTGAGGCTTCGGGTCCCTGGCATCTACGCAGGCGATCGTCTGCCCCTTGCGCGCATTGCCCAGGGCCTTCCCTGCCTGGATCCCGGCGAGGACAGCTACAGCAACCACATCCACGCTGAAGACCTTGCACAGTTGGCGTGGCTTGCCCTCTTTCGCGCGGGTCCCGGACGACTCTACACGGTGGCCGACGATGAGCCGCTCCCCATGGGCCAGTGGTTTGATGCGGTGGCGGCGGCCTTCGGCATGCCCGCAGTGCCACGCCTTCCGCGTGCGCAGGCGCAGTTGCGGGTGAGCCCGATGATGTGGTCGTTCATGACCGAATCCAGGCGGCTGCGCAACAGCCGCATGCACCGCGAACTCCGCCCGCGGCTGATCGCTCCCCGGGCGCGTGATTACCTGCTGTCGATCCACGGCGCGCAGTTGCACTCCATCCACCCTCAAGCGCCGGGCCTACAATCCAGCCGCTGAAAAGCGCAGCTGCAAGACCCCCTGGACCCGTCGCATGATCAACGCATTCACCCTTGAGCAGGGTCGGCTGCAGCAAGTGCACATCGACTCGCTGGCGGATCTGCAACACTGCAGGCCGGTCTGGGTTGACTTTGTCGATGCCAGCGACGAGGAACTCTCCTGGGTCCAGGCGGTTTTCGGTTTCCGCCTGCCCGACGAAGCCGACTCGGGCGACATCGAAGCGAGCGCGAGGTTTTTCGAAGAGCCCGAAGGCGTGCTGCATATCCGCACCGACTTCATCCTGCAGGACGACGTGGGCGGCAGCGCAAATGTGCGGGTTGCCTTCGTGATCCGTCAGGATGTGCTCTTCTCGGTGCACGGCGAGGACCTCCCGGTCTTTCGGCTGTTGCGCATGCGCGCCCGCAGACAGCCCGGATATGTGAACGACGCAAAGGATGTGCTGCTCGAACTCTACTCGGCCGACGTGGAGTATTCGGCAGATGCGCTCGAGGAAATGTATGCAAGGCTCGACGAGGTCTCGCGGCGGGTCCTCGATGAGGAACTCAACGACAGCATTGCAGCGTCGATCCTGGCGAGTATTGCCAAGGAGGAAGATCTCAACGGCCGCATCCGCCGCAACGTGATGGATACCCGGCGCGCGGTGTCGTTCCTGATGCGCGCGCGGCTCCTCGGTGCCGCCCAGTTCGAAGACGCCCGGCAGATCCTGCGCGACATCGAATCGCTCGACAGCCACACGGCCTTTCTCTTCGACAAGCTCAACTTCCTGATGGATGCCACCGTTGGCTTTGTGAACATCAACCAGAACAAGATCATCAAGATCTTCTCGGTGGCCTCGGTGGCGATGCTGCCGCCCACGCTGATCGCGAGCATCTACGGAATGAACTTCCAGTACATGCCCGAACTCGGACAGCAGTGGGGTTACCCCTTTGCGCTCGTGCTGATGGTGATCTCGGTTGTGCTGCCTTTCTGGTGGTTCCGTCGCAAGGGTTGGCTGCGTTGAAGCGCGCTGGCGCGGCGAGCGCGGGCCGCAGGAAACCTCGCCCATGCCCCCTTTGCGGCCGGCCGTGGAAACGCGGGCAACGCTGACCGCGTCCGGTCCGCCGGGTGCGCGTCAGATTGCGCTCATCCTTCTCCTGGCCAGCACCTTTGCCGCGAATCATGTTGCAGCGCGGATTGCCTTCGAACATGGCGCCAGCGTGCTCTTTGCCGTAAGCCTGCGTTCGGCGGGCACTGCGCTCGTGCTTCTTGCGTGGTTGCTTGTCCTTCGTCAGGCGATCCTTCCCGATCCGGCCCTGCGCGCCAAGGCGATTGCCGTGGGTGCCCTGGTGGCCGTCCAGAGCTTCTTCCTCTACTCGGCGGTTCAGCGCATGCCGGTGGCACTGGCCCTGCTCGTCTTCAATCTCTTTCCGATCATGATCGGCTTTCTCTCGTGGTGGTTTGGCGGCGACCGGCCCAGCCGGCGCGCCTGGATTGGCATGCCGATCGCACTCGGTGGATTGATGCTGGTGCTCGACGCGCCAGCGCGCGGCCTCAACGCCGCAGCCTGGGAGCCAGGCTTTGTGGCAGGAATTGGCTTCGGTCTCGGCGCTGCCCTGAGCATGGCGCTGATCATGGTCCTCACCGAACGCTGGCTCAAGCCAGTCGAGGGTCGGGTGCGCGCGCTCAGCACCCTCAGCGTGGTGGCCTTCGCCACCGTGTCCACAGGGGTCGCGGTGGACGGATTGCACGCGCCCTCCGACGCTACAGGCTGGTTTGCACTTGCCGCGCTCACGGTGCTCTACGGCAGCGCGTTCAGCACCATGCTGGTTGCAGTGCCCCGCATCGGCCCGGTACGCGCTGCGCCCTTCTTCAATTTCGAGCCGATCGCAGCGATGATGATGGGCTGGATGATTCTCGGACAGTCGGTACGTGTGCCGCAGATGCTGGGCGCTGCAGTGGTGATCGGTGCCCTGCTGCTGATCAGCTTACCGGCTCGAACCAGGTGCAAAGACCAGGCCCGCAATGCACCACCACTCCCGCAGCCGTCACAGAGCGCGCGTAGCGATCGATGAGAAGCGTGAGGCCCATGGCCGCAACGTCGTCGGCCGGCATCCCCTGGCGATGAGGCCTTCGAGCGCGCTTTGCAGGCGCGCCGCATCTACCGCGACTCGCCTTTGGCCTCCTGGAGCGCAGCCCAGATACGCGCCGCGCTGAAGGGCATGTCCAGCGCCGCGATACCGCGGGCGCGCAGTGCACCGATCACCGCATTGGCGAGCGCCGGAAGCGAACCCGAGCAGCCCGATTCGCCCACCCCCTTGGCCCCGAGCAGATTGAGCGAGGTGGGCACATCCACGGTGTGGGTGCTGATGCGCATCACGCAACCTGCACGCGGCATCGGATAGTCCATGTAGGACCCGGTGAGCAGCTGCGCACTGCCCGGATCGTAGATTGCGTGTTCGCAAAAGGCCTGACCCCAGCCTTGCACCACGCCGCCGTGCACCTGGCCCTGCACCAGCCGAGGCGAAACCACCTTGCCCAGGTCGTCCACGGACACATAGTTGCAAAGCGCAGCCTCGCCAGTGTGAGGATCGATCTCCACCTCGGCGATATGGCAGCCGTTGGGGAAGGTGGCTCCAGAGACTGCCTCGCCCACCGCTGCCAACTCGGCGGCCCTTCCCCCGGCAATCAGTGCGTCGACGAGGGCCTCCAGCCGCAAGGCCCCGAGCCCGGAGGGTGCAGCATGAGGCGGCATGCCATTGCCGGTTTGCCCCGGGCTCGATCCGGATGCACCCTGTGGCAAGAGCGTCCATGCGCCATCGCCAAAGGCAAGGCGATCCTCGCTGACACCGCACTGGGCCGCAGCCCAAGGGCCAAGCTTTGCGAGCAGCACGGCGCACATCGCCTTGACTGCACTGCCTGCACCGTAGAGCGTTCGCGACCCGCCGGTGCTGTTGCCGATCAGATGATGCGCAGGGTCGCCCGCCCGGTAGCGCACACGGCTTGCAGGCCAGCCGAGTTCGCGCTCGATGATCTGCGCAAACGAAGTTTCGTGGCCCTGACCTGATGCACCGGTTACCGCATAGACCGAGAGCATCCCCTCGCGGTCGAAGACGCCCTCCACCTGATCCTTCGGGGCACCGCCCGGACCCGACGCTTCCAGGTAGCACGCCACACCGAAGCCTCGCAGCAGCCCGCGCCGCTCTGCGTCCAGCCGCCTCGCAGAAAAACCCTCGAAGTCGGCCCTGGCGAGTGCCTCATCGAGCACCCGATGAAAGTCACCGCTGTCGTAGACCGTGCCGTTTGCAGTGGTGTAGGGGAACTGATGCGCCGCCACGAAGTTGCGCCGGCGCAGCGCAATCGGATCAAAGCCATGTTCGTGCGCCGCATAGTCCACGAGACGTTCAATCGCATAGGCAATGTCGGGGCGACCTGCGCCGCGGTACGCAGACACAGGCACCGTGTTGGTGAACACCAGCTCCGAACGCATTGAAAGCGCAGGAATCCGGTACACACCGCCCATCGTGACCGAGAGGTTGCGGGTAC